>NZ_JAMYOE010000010.1:0-158134 GCF_040319695.1 Mesorhizobium sp. M0898
ATGCCGAGCGGCGTATACGCGACCTTGATGCCGAGCGGCGTCAGCAGGCTTCCGATCCAGCCATTCGGTGCGTAAAGCGTGGTCAGCGCGATGCCGGCAACCGCCGTCGGCAGCGCGAAGGGCAGGTCGACCATGGCATCGACGATACGGCGGCCTGGAAAGCTGTAGCGCACCAGCACCCACGCGACGATCGTGCCGAAGACGACGTTGACGGCGGCGGCAATGAAGGCGGTGCCGAAGCTGATTTCAAGCGCGTTGATGGTGCGGCGGTTGGTGACGATCGCCCAGAAGTCGGTCCAGCCGAGCGCCGCCGAGCGCCAGATCAGCCCGGACAGGGGAATGAGGATGATGAGGGTAAGGTAGGCAAGCGAGAAGCCGAGCGTCAATCCGAAACCCGGAATGACGCTCGGCTGCCTGAATCGCCACCGCGCGGCGACGGCGCGAGCGATCGTCATGATACCCTGTTGCCCATTGGGTCAGCTCGCAGATCTGGTCGAAGATGCCTTCCTCACCCATTTGATAGCGCCGGACGTGTGGCACTTGGCTGAAAAGCGCGGTTCATCGGTCGATGTAGCCGTGATGCCCGAGATAGTTGATAACCTGTTCGGCCAGCTCCTCCGACGCGCTCACCCCTGCCGCCACCACAATTTCCGGCGACTCTGGCTCTTCATCCATTCGTGGCCACCATATCGTGCAGCATCTCACGCTTTCCCTCTTCACAATCCTCCGTCGACAGAACGAGGCGTGCTTTTCATCCGCGGTGTGCTCGTGGAGCAATCGGGGACTACACCGAGCCTCTGAGCCCAATTTTTCCGACTAGAATTCTGCGTCGCCGTGAGCGACAAGATTTGCAAAATCGACATCTGATCGTTGGCGCCCCCTTGTTGTAGGTCTCTCGAGATTAAGGACGATGCCACCAGCAACTCGAAGGACTGCGTCGCCAGCCGCCGTGTCCCACTCCATGGTTCTGCCTGGCCGGAGATAGGTGTCCGTCTCGCCTGCCGCTACACGCCAGAGCTTCAGCGATGGCCCTGAGGGAACGGCGCTAAGCATACAGTCCATTATGTCGATCCCGTCCAACTCTTCCGCCTGTGCGACTTTTGTACCGAGCTTTATCTGGGATAAATGAGGCATATCAGCGTCACTCGCTGTGACCGCGGACACAGTGAACTCGATATTTTCATGGCAGGTTGGAGCAGCTGAGATGCTGCTCGATCCGCAACTGCTCGATCCATTAAATGCGTTGCGACAAGGGGCTGAATTGGTTGGTTATGTGTATGACTGTCAGCCGTTCGAACACACGAGAGCGCGAATGTTGAATAGATCGGTGTGCTGGCGAGCAGGCAGCTGCGCCGCGCTCGCATGCTTGTTACTCTTGTTCGTCTACGCGAATCTGTCGAATGGCCCTGCCCTAGCACAGGAGTACAACGTTGACGAGTACCGCCTGCAGACTGGCGACGTGATCGGCTTCGCGGTCATAGGCTATCCCGAGATGCAAAAGCGAGCTGTGATCGACCGGAGCGGTATAATTGTGTTGCCGGTCTTGGGCCCCTTAAAGGTTCGCCAGAAGACAATAGAGGATGTTCGCAAGGAGGTAATCGAGGTCCTAAAACCGAAGTCCCTTCCGCAACGATCCGCTGACGGCACTGAGAATTGGACGGGGTTCTATCCAGATCAGATTATAGTTGATATTGAGGAATACCGACCGGTCTATATCGACGGGGACATTGCCTCTCCTGGGACTCAGGCCTTCCGACCAGGAATGGCTGTCCGACAAGCTGTGGCCGCTGGCGGCGGTTATAAGCTCGGTCGCGGCGAGGTTGAAAACCCTGAGCTGACAGTAGCCGACCTTGGCGGCCGCCTCTACGTTTTGCGCATCAAGTATCAGGAAAGCCAAATCAAGGCTGCTCGAATAGAGGCGCAGCTGAGCGGCGCCAGGGCGATCGAGGTTCCGGACGCAGAACGTGACCCGAGCCTCGAACCCCGTCGCGACGAAGCTTTGCGGCAGGAACAGAAGCATCTTGAAGCTCTCTATGTGGATCAGGAGAAGGAGCGCGCTTCAATCAAGTTGGCCACGACCAAGGCGGCGGAACGGATGGGCTACCTGAAGGAGCAGCAGAAGGCGGATCAAGCTGGCGCGGCAGCGGATGCGGCTGAACTTGATCGCCTCAAGAAGCTCTTCGAAAAAGGTCTGATCCAGATCACAATGATCAACGATGCTCAACGCGCAGTGCTCTTGTCAGCGACCCGCGCTTTGCAAACCAACGCTGAGATCTCTCGACTTGAACGCGACCAAGGGGAATTGCAGCGCAGCCTTGAGAAGCTTACCGACCAGGGTCGAATTAACCTGTTGGCTGACTTGCAGACTGAAAGCGCGGCGATGATGGAAATGCGGGCTGAGATGGATTCATTGGCCAAACAAATCGCCTACGTGAGGCAGCTGCGCAGCGACCTTTTGGCCGAAGGGGGCCGCCGGGTTATGATGGGTATAACCCGTTCCAATGACGGAAAGGCAACGACGATCGAGGCGACTGAAGATACTCTGCTCGCTCCGGGTGACACCATCACAATTACGCTACAGGCCCCACCGGGAGCGGCGATCGCGAACTAACTGATTAAATGGCGTTCATCCAAACTGAGGACGAAGCCCGCAAGCTGCTGCCGGCGCCGGAGCACTTGAAGTGGACGACGGCCCGGGACTTGGTTCCGCCTTTTTACGCGGAGATAGAGCCACCGCCGTCGCTATATCGGTTTCAGCTCCTTGGCGCGAATAGTAGTTTCGGCTAATATATGCGTGAACGACTGATCCCAGCAACTCTGTGCCTAGGTTGCGGCGGATAGCAGCAGACGAAGAATGCTGAAAAGCAAAGAGATTCAGTGGGTTTTTGCGGACGCCTGCACACACCAACGGAGAAGGGTTTAGATGACACTCTGTCCGTCAATCTCTCGTCAGGTCTTTGCGAACTTCAGGCTGCCTGATTGTCTTGTTGATATCTCGTCCAAAAATCATTTCTGGCCAATATGGGCGCGATCGCAATTCTCTTCCTTCCGGCGCGACTAGGGATGGCGGATTTGCCGGGCAATTCACAGCACTCTGCCCACACGCTCGTGGCGGTTATTATCCCTGCCTGCAACGCAGAGCCATTCATCGAGCGTACCTTGGCGTCCGTGCTCGCCCAAACGCATAAAAATATGGAAATAATAGTCGTTGACGATGGTTCGACCGACGCAACAGCATCGATCGTTCGACGACTGGCTGATGGCGACCGGCGCATCAATTTGCTCCAACAGAAGAATGGTGGCGTCGCGTCGGCGCGGAATGCGGGGGTGCGGGCAAGCAAAGGCATCTTTATAGCGCCTGTAGACGCCGATGATCTCTGGCACCCGACCAAGCTCGAAAAGCAGCTGCGTGTTTTCGCTGCGGCTGGCAATGATCTAGGGCTTGTCTACACACTTTACCGGACGATTGATGCCGATGATATGGTGATCATCACGCCGAAGCAGACGCACCCAAATGGATGGGTGTTCATGCAGCATCTCGGAAAAAATTTCATCGGCAACGGCAGTTCGGTGATGTTTCGGCGCGATGTTCTCTTCGAAATGGGTGGCTACTCCTCGCGACTGCGCGAGAGCGGTGCAGAGGGTTGCGAGGACTTCTTCATCCAACAGAGCATTGCCTCCAAATACCGTTTCGGCGTCGTTGAGGAGCATCTTGTCGGATACCGCCGAACGCCAGGGAATATGTCGGCAGATTTCGTGCGAATGCTCATCTCGCGTCGGATGGTGCTCGAGAGCGTACTTGCCCGCTGCACAGAGGCGGTGAAGCCGGTCCTGCTGGATGCGATCTTCCGCACCGATGTCGAGATTGCCAAGCTTGGGCTGATGACGCGCCGATTTGCTGCTGTCGCCAGGAACTGCACCAAAATGCTCTGGCGATCACCTGTGCAGTTCGCGAAACTCGTTGCCGCATTTGCGGCCATTTTCCTGCGCAAGGTGAAGCGAGCACTCCCCCAACCGGAAAGCGAGGACCGCAGCTCAGGGGAAAACGGCTCTGAGATCGGAGGAAATTTTTGGAACTACTCTATTCATGAGTTTGCGGATTCCGCCGAGAAAGCCGACTACCGCGTGGTGCTCAGCAATCTTGCTATAATGGACGAGAAGCTTGGACCAAGCGGAGCCTATTTGACGCGGCTTCCCGAAGAAGGGACGCTTGCAATGCCCAGCGAGGACACGAATTCGGACAGCCTATGTCCCCTTCGAGACATGAGATGAAAAAGCTGTTGCTGGCTGGAGGAGCAGGATTCATCGGGTCGCACCTGGTCGACCGGCTTCTCAAAAGAAACGATTTGGACATGCTGGTTGTGGTCGACAGCCTATGGACCGGCAGAGCAGAAAACATTGGTCATATCCGAGATCAACGCCTAGTGCTGGTCCGCTCCGAGGTGGAGCATTTCAAATCCGATTTCCAATTCGACGAGATCTTTCATCTTGCCTCGCCCGCGTCGCCGCCGGTCTATATGCGGGAGCCCGAGCGCACCGTCTCAGCAAATCTAATTGGCGCTATGCGGCTCTTGAAGCTGCTCAAAAAGGATGGGCGAATCTGCTTTGCGTCGTCCTCGGAGGTTTATGGAAATCCGTTGGTCAACCCGCTGCCCGAGACGTATCGGGGGTCAGTGGACTGTACGGGCCCGCGCTCTTCCTACGACGAAGGCAAGCGCTGCACCGAGGCGCTCCTCTTCGAAAGCAACCGTGTCCGCGGCGTCGATGTGCGGGTTGCCAGGCTCTTTAACGTCTACGGCCCGCGCACCCGAGCCGATGATGGGCGTGCTGTTTCCAACTTTATCGCCAATGCGTTGGCCGGCAAGCCGATCGTCGTCCATGGTGATGGTCTCCAAACCCGCAGCTGGGGTTATGTCGACGATATTGTCGATGGGCTCGAACGGCTGTTCTGGCTGGAGAACGTCAATCATGTGGGAGCAGTCAACGTAGGAAACGACCGGGAAATTTCGGTGCTTGAGATCGCGCAGTATGTTGCGGGCCTCATTCCCGGAACGACCATCGTTCATGGTGAGCCGGTGCCCCAGGATCCGACCAACCGGCGTCCTGACCTGACCCTATGCCGAAGAATCCTGCCGGGGTGGTCGTGCAAAGTGCCCTATGAAGAGGGTCTCGTACGCACATTGCGCTGGTTTGAGGCCAATGGTGGAATTGCGGAAATGAGGGCAGCTCACGCGATCTAGAGCCAGCAATGATCGGCATGATCTGAGATAGGCGGGCGGCATGCACTGTGGAGCGGAAGGTGAATGAGTCAACGGTTCGCGTGACCGTCCTTATTGTCACTTACAATCACGCACGCTACGTGGCGGCTGCAATCGACAGCGCTCTCATGCAAGAGGCCGATTTCGGTGTCGAGATATTGATCAGTGAAGACTTTTCGACCGACGGAACCCGGAAGATTGTCGAGGGATATGTTTCCAACCATCCTGAAAGGCTGTCGGCGATATATTCCGGCAGTAATGTGAGATCGAACGAAGTCGTCGCGAGAGGACTCCGGATGGCGCGTGGGCGCTACGTCTCAATCCTCGATGGCGACGACCTGTGGACATCCACGACTAAGCTGAAAGATCAGGCGGCCCATCTCGACGCGCACCCGGAACTCTCCGCAATATTCTATAATGCAGTCGTGGCGGATGGCGATGAGTTCACATCGACGCGGTGGACGCGGGCGGACCAGAAACCCATCGTGACGCAAAGGGATATCTGGGAAGGCAATCCTTTCGCAACTTGCGCTGGCATGATGCGAACCGCGTGCGTTCGAAATGTGCCGTGGTGGTATGCTGATTTCTTTCCGATTACTGACTGGCCGCTGTATGTGCTTTGCGCAAGGACAGCAGATCTCGCTTTTGTCGATGAGGTAGCAGGTGTCTACCGTCTGCATCCGGGCGGACTTATATCGGCATTGCCAAACCGACCCAAGCTGGATGCGATCGAAGGATTCTACCGGCGCATGGCGCAGGTCATGGACACGCAGGGGGCAAATTCTGCCCGCGGCGGCTGCTCCCGCTACTTCTATGAATGGTCAATGCGGTATCTGGTAGAAGGCGATTTGCCATCGGCCAGATCGTGCTTCCTGCGGAGCCTTCGCAGCGGTGGTACCGACGTGGCCAAACGCGACATTGTCAGGTTGGGGCTGCACCTGCTGAAGTCCTCGGTGCACCAGAGATGACGGCGGTCCGTGACTTCGAGTATCGCGATCCGATCTCGCCGTTGCCACGGGAGGCTGCTCGCCCGAAATGGTCAGTGATGATTCCCGCCTATAACTGCGCCTGCTTTCTTGCCGCAACGCTGGAAAGTGTGCTGGCGCAGGACCCCGGCCCGGCTCAAATGCAAATCGAGGTGGTTGACGACTGTTCCTCCGATGATCCGCAAAGGGTCTTGAATGAAATCGGTGGGAACCGCGTTGGCTTTTTCCACCAGCCGCAAAATCTGGGACATATCGGCAACTTTCATACCTGCCTGGATCGTGCCCAGGGCGAACTCGTACATCTCCTGCACGGCGACGACGCCGTTCGGCCCGGCTTCTACGAATTGCTCGGACGAGGCTTCGATGCGGACCCGAGTACAGGCGCGGCATTCTGCCGGGCGATCTTCATGGATGCCCAGGGACAGGAGCTGTCGATCCCGCCTGTAATGCAGTCAAGCCCCGGACGGCTCGAGAATGCGGCGGTTCGACTGGCGCTGGAACAGCACATCATGACGCCATCAATCGTGGTGCGCCGCGAGGTCTACGAAGAACTCGGCGCCTTCGACCGGCGGCTCAAATGCAGTGAAGACTGGGAGATGTGGGTCCGCATAGCTTCTCAATTTCCTGTCTGGTACGAACCGCGGGCCCTTGCACTTTATCGGATGCACCCCCAATCGAACACAGGGCGCCATATCAGAAGTGCCGAGGACATGGCCTACACGCGAATGGCGATCGATATTTTCAAGAGCTATCTTCCAACCGAGCTTGCGGACGATGTCGCCGCGTCGGCCCGGCGGACCTATGCGCTAAGCGCTCTCGAAACTGCGCGGCGACTGTTCGGCGCCGGCGATTGGGCTGGATGCCTGGCGCAGATGAGCGAAGCGTTCCGCTTCGATCCCTCACTCAAGACATTTGGTCGTATGCTGCGGCTCGTTGCAAGACAGGGAGGCAGGATTGTCCATTCTAGTTGAAACCGAGCAGCGGCCTGCAGGACTCCGGGAAGATGAACCGGTCCGGCTCGTTTTGGCCGGATGTGGAGCCGTCACAAGGCTCTACTATGCGGAAGCGCTTTCACGCCTTCAAAGCAGAGGCCAAGTTACAGTCGCGGGGATATTCGATCCAGATGCGAAGCAGGCCGCACTCGTTCAGGCGCGACTGCCCTCAGCCAAGGTTGCGGCCAGTTTCGACGGCCTTTTGGCTATGGACGCTGATATTGCGATCATTGCTTCGCCACCTGGATATCACGCTGATCAGTCGACACAGGCGTTGGAAGCCGGGATGCATGTTCTGTGCGAAAAGCCGATGGCCACGAGCAGCTCCGAGGCGGCTCGTATCCTTGCGGCAGCGGCAGCCAACAATCTTCATGTGGCAACAGGGCTCGTCAGAAGGCAGTTCCCTGCGACGCGGTCGATAAAGGCCATGCTGGAGGGCGGAATGATCGGACGGTTACGAAGCGTCAGTTGTTTCGAGGGCGGCTCCTTCCAGTGGCCGGTGGCTTCGATGAGCTATTTCAGCTTCGCGGAGTCCGGTGGTGGTGTGCTTCAGGATATCGGCACGCATTGCCTTGACCTCCTGACCTGGTGGTTTGGAGAACCCGACGAAATCCACTACGCCGATGACGCAATGGGCGGCGTCGAGGCGAACTGCCTTGTCCGGCTGCGTTTTGGCGGCTTCGACGCGACGGTCAGGTTGAGCCGGGATTGGGCTCGCCCGAATCTGTACCGCCTTGAGGGCGAACGTGGCTCGATTTCCTGGACAGTCAATGAGACCGAGACCGTGGAGGTCGCCTTGAATGGAAGTCGCACGACAGGCTGCGTTTCCTTCACCAATGCCGACGGCCGGTCGCGCGATTTTGTCGATGCATTTTGCGATCAGATTTCGGGCTTGGTGGATGCGGTCCGAAATGGGGCCCCCCTTTCCGTGCCGGCCAGTGTTGGGCGCAATGTGGTCGATCTGGTCGAAGGATGCTATGCCAGACGGAAACTGATGGAGATGCCGTGGCTCGGTCCGGAAGAATTGCTCCATGTCGCTGCTTCCGCCGGGACCAGACAATGACCGGCCCTGTTGCAGTGCTTGGCGCCAACGGTTTCATAGGTTGCCGCACCGTGGAGTTGCTGCAACTTTCCGGCTGGGCGAATGTGAGGCCGATCGTTCGCAGGCCGGATGCTTTCGCCAGTCTGGGTCGCTTTGCGATTGACGCAATGGTGGCGGATGCGCGTGATATTCAGGCTCTTACCGCTGCCTTTACGGGCTGTCAGTACGTCGTACATGCAGTTGCCGGTGACGCCCGCACGATCGTCGATGCTATCGAGCCCGTCTATCGTGCAGCCGCCGCTGCCGGCGTGCTTCGTCTGATCTATCTCAGCAGCGCTTCCGTTCATGGCCAATCGCCCCCGCCCGGGACGGACGAAACGAGCGCGCTGCATGACGATCAGACGATCGAGTACAACAATGCGAAGATTCATGCCGAACGCCGTCTCGGACAACTGTCACGCGACGGCGCGGTGCAGGTAGTGGTGCTGCGGCCCGGAATTGTCTTTGGCCCACGCTCCAGTTGGACCGGTGGTTTCGCTGACGAGCTCATTGACGGTTCCGCCTACCTGGTGGATGGCGGTCGTGGTATCTGCAACAGCGCCTATGTCGACAATGTCATTCACGCGATCAAGCTCGCCATCGAAGTGCCCGAGGCCTCTGGGCGAACGTATCTGATCGGAGACCGGGAAGAGATCAGTTGGGCAGATCTTTGCCGACCGATCGCCGAGGCACTGGGGTTCGACCTGGCCGCGATTTCGGCTTCAGCGCCATTGTCATTTGCTCCGAGATGGAAACAAGGACTGAAGGAAAGCCAGGGATATCGGCGGCTTGTCCGAAGCCTGCCACAGCCTGTTCGCAGCGGACTGAAGGCAGGCTATGCCGAGTGGCGGAGGGCAGGACGCAATGCGACCGGTGCGACTACGGCCCCAACGGTCATGGTATCGGAGGAGCGTGCACTTTTGCACCAGTGCCATACGAAACTTCCATGGCGCAAGGCCGAGCGTGAGCTCGGGTACCAGCCGGCTGTCAGCTTCGAGGAAGCATGTCGGCGATCTGTCGGCTGGTTGACCTTTGCCGGCTACCCGACCTGCCGAAACGGAGCGGGTGAGAGATGACCACCCGCCCCGCTGCATCCAGCGTTTCAGTTGTCATCACGACCTACAATCATGCGCGGTTCCTTGCCGAAGCGATCGACAGCGTCCGCAACCAGACCCGTAAGCCGGATGAGATCATCATTGTGGACGATGGGTCGTCGGACAATCCCGAAACTGTTGTTCGTCGATATGACGACGTCCACTACATCCGCCAAAAAAACCAGGGTTTGGCCGCTGCCCGTAACACCGGGATGACGGCAGCGCGCGGCGAATTCATTGCCTTCCTGGATGCTGACGACAGGCTGCGCCCGGTGGCGCTGGCCACCAATCTTGCCTTGTTTCACGACAATCCCGATTGCGCGTTGGTCTACGGTGCCTTCCGCGACATCGACGAGGCCGGTGCAGTCAGGAATACTGTACCACTGAGGTCGGTGGGCGAGGACCCGTATGCATGCTTCCTGACCGACAACTTGATTGGAATGCATGCGACGGTGCTCTATCGCCGCGGGACGTTGGAAGCGGCCGGCGGATTTGACCGGTCACTGCGGGCGTGCGAGGACTACGACGTCTACCTTCGCCTATCTCGGGCGAACAAGGTGGCCTGCATTCCGGAATACCTGGCAGATTACCGTCGGCACGCAACGAATATGTCGAACAGCAATCCGATGATGTTGCGCGCGGCGCTGAAGGTCCTTCGCCGGCAGCGGGACGTCGCGCAGACCAATCCGGATTGGGCGGCCGCCTACCGTCAGGGTGTCGAAAAATGGAAGTGCTATTATACGGACAAGCAACTGGGACAGCTTGGTACAGCGCTTCGGTTCCGCTCTTCACTCGTCGGTCAACTCAGCAGCACGATCGCCGTTTCGCTTGCGGCGCCGTTGCAGACCGCTGTGATGCTCCGGCATCGTCTCAGGCGCCGGTCAAGTCGGCACCGCTCGAGCGCCCGGTTCGGTGACCTCGAGCGTACTGTACCCTTCAGCACGGAGTTCGGTTTTGATCGCGGCAAGCCATTGGACCGCCGCTATGTCGAGACTTTCCTCGCGTCCTGTTCGTTGAACATATCCGGCAGGGTCCTGGAGATCGGCGACAACGCCTATACGTTGCGGTTCGGAGGCAGTCGGGTTACCGCAAGCGATGTTCTGAACCGTTATAACGGCCACCCGTTGACAACCTTCGTGGGTGATCTGGCGAATAGCGACGATCTGCCGTCCGAGACCTTCGATTGTATCGTACTCACCCAGACCCTGCACCTTCTTTTCGATCTACCTGCTGCAGTCGCAACCCTGTGGCGGATCCTGAAGCCGGGAGGCGTACTCCTGATTACAGTGCCTTGGGTCAGCCCGATTGACAGGGGAGAATGGGGCGAGAGCTGGTTCTGGTCGATAACTCCGGCTGCCCTAACGCGACTTCTGGCGTACAGGTTCGGGGCGAAGAACGTCGAAGTCAGTCACTATGGAAACGCGTATTCTGCTACGGCCTTCCTCTACGGCCTGGCGGAACATGAGCTGAATTCGGCATTACTTGATGTGCACGACCCCTATTGTCCGGTAATAGTCGCGGCGCGGGCTTTCAGGCGATGAGCGGCGCCGTGACAGCGCGTCAAACTGTCAGCAAATTGCTGCGACGGGGGCGTCTGCTTGCCGGTTTCGGTCGACCTATCGTGCTGATGTATCACCGCGTCGCAGAACCGTTCGTCGATCCTTGGGAACTCGCGGTTTCGCCGCAAAATTTCGCACGCCAGATCGAACTTCTTACGAAAGCGCGGGACATTGTTCCCCTGCAATGGCTGGCGCAACGGCTTGGCGAGAGACGGTCACCGAGAAATGCGGTGGCAATCACCTTTGACGACGGCTACGCGGATGTCCTCCAAAACGCCGTGCCGATCATGCGGCGTATGAACTGTCCTGCGACTGTCTTCGTCACCACCCATGCGATCACCGATCCCTCAGTGTTCTGGTGGGACATTCTATCCCGCATCATTTTGGAGATGCCTGCTCTCCCCAACACTCTGGAGATCGAGATCGCTGGCCGAAACTATGACTGGCGCGTTTGGGAGGACGCAATGCCGGCGGACTCCAATAACGCGATCAACCGCACGACGCTCCATTTCGACTTGCACGCACTGCTGAAGCCGTTGAGTGCACACGAACGCCAGAAGGCCCTGGAGCGGCTGGCAAGATGGGCAGGAACCGACGCCAGTCCCCGAGGGCGCGATCGCGCCATGACGCATTCGGAGCTGCGGCAGCTTGCCGACACCGATGGCATTTCGATCGGCGCCCACACCTGTACGCACCCATCCTTGCCGCTACTGAAACGGGACGATCTTGAACGCGAGATTTCAGGCAGCCGCCAAAAATGCGAGGAGATTACAGCACGGCGGGTGGTGGGATTCGCATACCCGTTTGGAGATTTCGATGGCAACACCGCCAACGCCGTAAGGTCTGCCGGCATGGACTATGCAGTAACTACGCTGCCGCGTGAAGCTGGGCCTCGCGTCGACCCTTTCCGATTGCCCCGCGTTACGGTCGCCGATTGGGGTGAAGCTGACTTTCGGCGCATGGTGCTATGCCATGGCTGACAATTCAGGCGGACAGCCGCGTGTCACGGCAATTATAGTCGTGTTCAATGGTGAGAGTTATCTCCGGGAAGCTGTTGACAGCATTGTAGGTCAAAGCTTCACCGACTGGGAACTCTTCATTGTCGACGATGGCTCGACTGACCAGTCGTCCGCCATCATACGCGGTTATGAGCAGCGGCTGCCGGGCAAGGTGCGACTATTGTCTCACCATGACAATGGCAATCACGGTATCAGCGCCTCGCGCAACCGTGGACTGACGGAAGCGCACGGCGCCTATGTCGCATTTCTCGACGCAGACGATGCATGGCTGCCCGAAAAGCTTTCCGACCAGGTCTCTATTATGGAAAGCGATCCGGCGCTTGGCATGATCTATGGGCGGACTCTGATCTGGCATAGCTGGCAAGAGGCTGCTGACCGCGCGGACTTCTACTACCCGCTCGGCGTCGAACCAGACACCCGATACGAGCCGCCTGTGCTGTTTGAGCTGCTGCTTCAGAACGAGGCCCAGACGCCGACAACTTGCAACGCCCTGATGCGTTCAAGCTTATTCGCAACGCTTGGGGGGTTCGAGAACAGCTTTCCCCTGATGTTCGAGGACCAGACGTTCTTTGCCAAGGCGCTCGCATTCGCGCCCGCCTACGTGTCCGGCCGGACCTGGGCAAAATACCGCCAGCATTCGGAAAGTTGCTCTGTTGCCTGCTCTGATGCAGGCACTGACGAGGCCGCGCGTATCACGTTTCTCAAATGGCTTAATCGCACAATGGCGGATAAGGGCGCCTCTTTCCGCATTCGTTCAGCAATCTGGAAAGCGCTTGCGCGCGAGCGCCGTAAGGTGCTCAAGCGAAGTATCAAAGGATGGCTTCGGCGATGACTTCCCTGCCGCGAGTGACGATCATAACCCCCTTCCTCAATGCGGAGGCAACTCTGGGCGAAGCGATCGCCAGCGTCCAAGCCCAGACAGTTGCGGACTGGGAGCTTTTGCTGGTCGACGATGGCTCGACGGATGACAGTGTCAGGATCGCCAATGATGTTGCAGCGGCCGATCCTCGGATCAAGGTGCTGAACAGGCCTCCCGGATCCAAGCGTGGCGCGGCGGCAGCGAGAAACGCCGGAATAGAGGCCGGCAGCGGCGATTTGCTTGCCTTCCTGGACGCAGATGATCTGTACGAACCGCATATGCTCCGGACGGTTCTGGCGGCAGCCGATGCCAACCCGGAAGCCGCAATGATCTTCGGGCCGACAACATGGTGGTATCCAGACGGTGAGCGCCCCGATTGGGTCGAGCCGACGGACGGGCTTGCCGGCCGTTTGCACCAGCCCCCGCGGCTTCTGAGGCGACTTCTGCTGATACAGAACGGGCACGTTCCGTGTACCTGTTCGGTGCTCTTGCGGAAGAGCGCGATCAGCACGGTCGGCGGCTTTGAGCGCTTCGATCTCTATGAAGACCAGGCTCTATGGGCGAAGCTATTCCTGCGTTTTCCCGTCTTTGTCACGCCTGTAACTCTGGCACGCTATCGGCAGCATTCCGGTTCGACGTCGGCGGCGGCTGAGCGAGGGGTCTACGACCGCATGGGGAAATACCCTGCCCGCGCTGCATTCCTCGACTGGGTCGCGCAACATTTGCAGGAAAGTGGACTGCGAGGCTTCCACGTCCGATGGACGCTGCGGCTGGCGCGTGCGCCCTACGTCGCGCCGCCGACGATCGGAAGCAGGGCCGACCGGCTTATCCTGAAGATCATGATGTGGACAGCAAAGCAACGGCGCCGGATTCGGCGGAAACTCGTGCGTGCTTCAGTTTGAAAACAGGCGTCAACGCCTGGTCACCCATCGATGCGGGAAGCTGACACTGCCGAAGCCGGGTTGGGCGGTAACCGGTCGGTTGTCGAGCAAGCCGGGCATGACATCGAACACGGCGGCGGTCTCGACGTGGTCTTCGACCACACTGTCGTCCGCCACTAGCGCCACATCAATCCTGTAACGCCCTGGTCTCAGCATAAGGCTCTCTACATGCACCGTATAGACTTCGCCCTGACGATCATGCTCGGAGTGCTCCTTCGTGTCGAATGACGTCACAGGATCGCCGAGGTCGTCAATAATGGTAATGAGGCATTGTGCAAGTTCGCGCGGCCCATCGACCTGAAGCCGAAAATCCGCCGGCTGCCCCGACGCGACGGGACCCGTTTTGTTGAAAACCTCGATGCCGACGACGCGCAGGCGGCCTCGCCCGGTGCGCGTCGTTCGTGTACTCAGATCCGTGCTCGCTCGCGCTTCCAGTGTCTGCAGATAATTCCGGACCAGGTCGCCCGTCGGGCCGTCGGCCAGGATCGTCCCGCCGTCGATAAGAATTGCGCGGTTGCAAAGCCGCTGCAGAACCGACATCTGGTGGCTAACGATCAGCACTGTGCGGCCCGTTTCGGCAACGCTTTCGGCCTTGGCAATGCATTTCTTTTGGAATGCGGCGTCGCCAACGGCCAATATCTCATCGATCACCAGAATATCGGGATCGACATGCGCGGCAATCGCGAAGGCCAAGCGTAAGTACATGCCGCTTGAGTAACGCTTGACGGGCGTGTCGAGAAACGGCTCGACGCCGGAGAAATCGACGATTTCATCGAGCTTGGATCTGATCTCGGCGCGCCGCATGCCGAGTATCGCTCCGTTGAGATAGATGTTCTCGCGGCCGGTCAGCTCCGCATGGAACCCCGTGCCGACCTCCAGCAAAGCTCCCAGCCGTCCGCGTATCGTCGCGCGACCGGAAGTCGGCTCCACAATCTGCGCCAATATCTTGAGAATGGTGCTCTTTCCCGCGCCGTTAGGTCCGATCACGGCAAGGACTTCGCCTGCGCGCACCTGGAAGGAGACGTTCCTCAGGGCCCAGAATTGATCGTCTCCACCGTTGCGCCGACCCAAATCGGGCTTCCTGCGAAGGATTCGCCTTGCGCCGCTGGCCAGCGCGTCCCGCAAGGTAGGGAAGCTATTGTTCGCCACCCCCAGTCTGTAGGCCTTGCAGAGATTGCTGGCTTCAATCACTGTGTCGGTCATTGCTCAGATCAGGTCCGGAAACGCGCGTTCGGACTTTGAGAAAATAGCTAGTCCGGCAACGAGGAGGCCCAGCGAGGAGAGAGTCGATATCGAGATCATGACCCAATCGGCGGGCGTGCCCAGTACGCTCCAGCGCACGGCTTCGACTATCCCCACCATAGGGTTCAGGCTGTAGAGCGGCCGCCAAAAGTGCGGCACGAGATTGCCCGGATAGACAACCGGAGTCATGAATAGAACTATCTGAAGGCTGAACGGCACGAGATATCCCACATCGCGAAAGCGGACATTGATCGCAGATAGTGCCACTCCCAGCCCCATCGCCGATGCAGCCATGATGAGCACGAACAGTGGCAGGAAGAACACCTGCGGCGCCGGCCAGATTCCGAACGCCAGCAGCGCCGCGAACAAAAGAGTGAGGCCGACGATCATATCGGTCAGGCATGTGGCCATAGCGGACATGGGAATGATCAGACGCGGAAAATAGACGCGCTTCACAAGTTCCTGGTTGCTGACAAGGCTGCCCGTCATGCTGCCAACCGCTCGCGAAAAAAAATTCCACGGCACGAGCCCACACAGGACAAACAGCGGGTATGGCGCTCCGTTTGATGAGATGCCCACGAGTCGGCCAAACAAGACGCTGAAGACCGACATGGCAACGAGCGGCTGCAACATTGCCCAGAGCACACCCAGATAAGTCTGGCGGTATTTGACCTTGAAATCGCGCCAGGCCAGGAAGAACACAACTTCCCGATATCGCCAAAGTTCGGAAAGGTCGATCAGCCGCCGCTTGCGGGACGGATCGATCACTGTCTCAACAGCTAAAGGTTGCGGGTCAGTCCGTACCGACACTATGATGGCGTCCGCCCTCCCTTGACGCCCCATTGAGGCCTACATTTCCGCGCAGTGCAATCAGGACTTTCTCCGAAGTTATTCTCGGGGAACACTCGAATGCCTGGACTACTGTTTCAGCCTACGCCAGCCGGCTCTGCGAGAACAGCCACCGCGGTGATTCCGGATCAGAAACAGGAGCCTAAGACCCCTGCGCCGTAATTGCCGAGACAAAACGCCCAGCGCCACGCGTCGACCCCAAATGGCTGAAGCAGCGCAGGCCAGCGGACGATGAAGATTGTAGCAGTGGCGCCAAGGGCGGCGGTGGTGTTGACGAGAAGGATCCGCATGCCACGGCGTCTGGGCGGCAGGATTTCTGTCAGGTAGGAAATGACCAGAGGTCGAAGGCCCCAAGAGCGATGCCCGAAATGCCGCCGGCACAAACGATTAGCACCAGGAGGTGTAATCTCGTCAAGTCAGGCCGAGGTTTGGTGCAGCCCGCGCCATGGTCGAACGCACACAAGATCGCTTTGGCATCTCACAACCGGCGGGGTGCCGCCGCCACCTCATGGCTCGTCTCGCCCGCTTCAAGGCGCGCCCATTCGTATCATGTCATCAAGCCGCGTTGGGGGATGCCGCACGGTAGCGGCCGTAGCCCACCTTCGCGAGCAAGCCTTCCTCGCACATGCGGGCTAGGTAGCAGCGAGGAACGCCGATCTCGGTCAGGTCTTTTGTCCGGACTTCGCCCCTCTCAAGAGCGAGCGAGACGGCACGTTCCCTCAATGTCGGCTTCGGACCGCCGGCAAGCCGGATCCGCTCGGCGCGGTCACGATCACGCTTCCGCATCCTGTCAGAGAGCTCTGGCGTAGTTTTGAGGGAGATCGGCAGCACATAGTTCGCAGTTTCGTTCAGCCCGGGGAGCCATGTCGGTACGAATTACGACAGGCTGCCGCTTGCCGCAATCGCCGCGCCCTCCAGGAAGACCTTCGGCGCGTAGGCGTCGAGATTCCCGCTCCCTTCCACTTCCAGCGCCTTCAGGGTGAGATTCTTCATCCCGGCCTTGATTGCGCCCTGCCAGAATTCTTCCACGCCCTTGCGGTCATCGACGCGTTTGCCGTCGGGTGGCAGCAGGGCGGCATCGTCGGTATACATTTGACCTACCGCTGCTGCGTTTCCGCTGTTGAAGGCGTCCATGAATTTTACCAACGCCGCTTCGATGTCCTCACGAGCCGAGTGGGCGGCCGCAGACAATGCAGACGAAAGAAGCAGCACAGCAGCAAATGCAAATGACTGAACCAGTCTCATTTCGTCCTCCCTTGCGTGCCCGACATGCCCACCCGATGAATAGCGCCGACCCAAGGGCGCCGCGGCGCGTTCGATGGCCAGGCGCGTATTTTATTAGATTTATCTGATATGACGGCGCAACCGCAACTGCGACCCTCGGAATGACCAGCGTAGCAGCTGCCGGAGAACTTCAAAGCGGCGGCTACCGCCTCACTGCCCTCCTCGTCTCGACGAAAGAGTTCGTTCGAATGATGCTTTTCCGTGGCTTTGCTCGCAAGTTTTCGTCAGCCAGCACAGGGCCTCCTCTTACGGTCGCTGGTCGTCAAGGCCCAGCGGCCACTAGCTGACAGTCCCCCCCGTAGCCAAGCCGCTGGGCCCCTCGACGTGGGGAACGAGCATTGGAGACGATGTCGCGCTTTCCGTTACAGCCCGAAGGCGGGTGACAGATGACCGCGTCAGCCTCTCCACTCCGAGCTACGATTTCACGCATTCGATCAGGCACAGCTCTCTCGGGCACCAAGCATGAGTCAGCTCCCGAATGAGCAGGTGCCGCCCAGTTCAGCTTCGGCCCTTGCGCGCGCAAAGTATTGGGCGAGATCGATCGGCAGTCCGATCGGCAAATTGGGGCAGCGATGGCGAGAATGAATGCCAGGAACTTCCCTTCGGTGCCGCTTCGTCGATCTGTTTGCCGAGAAGACGCGCGCTGCGTGCCGCCCCCCATACCGCAGAGAACTCACTTCAGGTCACACACACACGACGCCACCGAGATCCTGCATCACTTTTCTACTCCGACGCCGCCACGTCACCAAGATCAGTCGCGAGCGTGATCGCGGCTATCAAATCGGGATCGCGCACCGGAGCGCTCTATGAGTGAGCCCCGAACGGCGCGCTCGAGCAATCCGGCTCGACGTAAGGCGGGCCATCCGTGCCGGCCTCGTGACTAAGACGGGCGAATGGCGGTTCCTGGACTCACCTTTTTGGTCTGAAGTCGCTTCCTTGAGCCGGTGGCGGAGTTCTTGCTTGATCGACCTCAGCACTGTTTTAGAATCGGTTTTCGGAAAATTTGTCTTGTGGCATCAATTTTCATGGGGTAGGATCATTTTTCATAGGTTTTGCCGACTAAACCAAAATTCAATGGAAGGATTCGCGTTTCATGCCTGCGGTGCAACAGCACCAATTTTCAGGTCCTGTTACCGTTTTTCAGGAAATCCGCCTTCCTGAAACGGCGACCCCGGCCGGGTACAGCGCCCTGATCGGAGCCTACAGGCTCGCCGCGCCCTTGCCCCGTAGGTTGTTCGCCACTGGCGAGCATCATCGCATTACCGAACGGGATGGCTGGCGGATCATGACCCCCCGCCATGCCCCAAATCCTACCCTCGAAGGCCACCTGACCTTTGCGCTCAAGTACGAGGGACTGGACCTTGCCGTCCTCAAGCGGCTGTTCCAAGTGACCGGTCCCGCGCCGATCGAGGCGCTGGTCCGTGAAAGCCCGACCGGCAGTTATGCCCGCCGCATCTGGTTTTTATATGAATGGCTGAGGGACGCGCGTATCGATCTGCCGGACGCGGAGGCCGGACGATACATTCCGGTTGTCGATCCCGAGCTGCAGTGGCCCGGACCCGACAAGACCGCTTCGCGCTATCGCGTAAGGGACAATCTCCCCGGCACGCGTGAGTTCTGCCCTCTGGTGTTCCGCACCAAGATTCTCGAAAAATTCATCGGCCTTGAACTACCGCGGCGCGCGGAGGCAATCGTAGCGGACGTGCCGCGCGACCTCCTTGCTCGGACCGCCGCCTTTCTTTTGCTCAAAGACTCGCGATCAAGCTATGCGATCGAGGGCGAGCACCCGCCGCAAGATCGCATCCAGCGCTGGGGCCGCGCCATCGGCGAAGCCGGCCGCTGGCCGATCGATCGCGATGAGCTGCTGCGTCTGCAAAGAATTGTACTTGGTGACGCTCGTTTCGTAAGACTTGGCTTCCGAAAAGAAGGAGGTTTCGTCGGTGAGCATGATCGAGACAACGGTACGCCCTTGCCCGATCACATCAGCGCTCGGCCCGAGGACCTGCCGCGGCTAATCGATGGAATGGCGGCGTTCGATCAGGGCCCCGCGCAAAAGCTTGATGCAGTCGTAGCCGCCGCAATCCTCGCCTTCGGCTTTGTCTATATTCACCCGTTCGAGGACGGAAACGGCCGCATTCACCGCTACCTAATCCACCACGTCCTTGCCATGCGCGGCTTCAATCCGCCGGGAGTGGTCTTTCCCGTCTCGGCCGCGATCCTGGACCAGATCAACGAGTACAGGGGCGTGCTCGAGAGCTATTCGCAGCGCCTTCTGCCGTTGGTGGAATGGGAACCGACGCCGCAATTCAACGTCCGGGTGCTGAATGACACCGGTGATTTCTACCGGTTCTTCGATGCAACCCCGCACGCCGAATTCCTCTATGCTTGCGTTCAGCGGACGATCGAACGGGACCTTCCCGAGGAAACCGCATTTCTGCAGCGCTACGATCAGTTCCGGCAGCAGGTGGACGCCTTTATCGACATGCCCGAGCGGTTGACCGATCTGCTCTTCCGTTTTCTTCACCAGAATGATGGCCATCTATCGAACCGCGCGCGCGAGAAGGAATTCGCCGCGCTGACCAGTGACGAGGCAGGAAGAATCGAGGCGATCTACGCGCAAACCTTTGGTGCCCATTGAAGGTGTGATCATCAGGATCGATTTTAGTCCGACGGTTTGCGATTCCCTTGTCCCTGCCTTCATCTCCGACGCTTGACTTGTCGCCGAGACATGCACGATTTTTTCCGCACGGTCTGACCGGCCGCCGATCAGCCGCGGCCAGAACGCGCTTGACAAACCGGAGCGGTCCCGTCCAACCTCACGCATTCACCAGGGGAGTCCCGGCAAGGGGCTGAGATACTGCTGGCTTTCGCGGCGCAGTGACCCGTTGAACCTGATCCAGTTCATACTGGCGTAGGGACGGTGCAAGCGCTTTGCGGGAGTTTACGCCCGAGGTCCTGTTTCGGCAGGTCGACAGAAGCGTCTTTTCATCCTTCCGGCACAGAACTGGGTCTCCAATGCAACGAGCAAAGGAGCCTCAAGATGAATGCCCTCACCCCCGCCGTCTCGACGGGACCGCTGCCTGCCTCACGCAAAATCCACAAATCCGGTACCATCCACCCGCAGCTCAGGGTGCCGATGCGCGAAATCTCCGTCCATCCGACGGCAGGCGAGCCGCCGGTGACCGCTTACGATCCGTCCGGCCCCTATACCGACCCGACTGTCGAAACCAGCATCGAAAACGGCCTTGCACGGCTTCGCCATGAATGGGTCACCGCGCGCGGCGATGTCGAAGCCTATGACGGCCGCCACGTCCGGCCAGAAGACAATGGGTTTGCGGCAGGCGAGCGCCTAACACCGGAATTTCCAGTCCGCAACCGGCCACTCCGGGCCCAGACCGGCAAGGCGGTGACACAGCTTGCCTATGCGCGCGCTGGCATCATCACGCCCGAAATGGAGTTCGTCGCCATCCGCGAGAACCTTGGTCGCGAGATCCTGCACGGCAAGCTTGAGCGCGACGGCGAGGCCTTTGGCGCGGCGATCCCCGACTTCGTCACGCCTGAATTCGTCCGCCACGAGGTGGCGCGCGGACGCGCGATCATTCCCGCCAACATCAATCATCCCGAGAGCGAACCGATGATCATCGGCCGCAATTTCCTGGTCAAGATCAACGCCAATATCGGTAACTCCGCCGTCACATCGTCGATGGCTGAAGAGGTCGAAAAGATGGTGTGGGCGATCCGCTGGGGCGCCGATACGGTGATGGACCTGTCGACCGGCCGCAACATCCACAACATCCGCGAATGGATCGTGCGCAACTCGCCGGTGCCGATCGGCACGGTGCCGCTCTACCAGGCGCTCGAAAAGGTTGGTGGCATCGCCGAGGACCTGACCTGGGAGGTCTACCGCGACACGTTGATCGAGCAGGCCGAGCAAGGCGTTGACTATTTCACCATCCACGCCGGCGTGCGGCTGCATTACATCCCGCTGACCGTTGACCGGGTCACGGGTATCGTCTCGCGCGGTGGCTCGATCATGGCAAAATGGTGCCTGCACCATCACCGGGAAAGCTTCCTCTACGAGCACTTTGCGGAGATCTGCGACATCTGCCGCGCTTATGACGTCTCCTTCTCGCTCGGCGACGGCCTTCGTCCCGGCTCGATCGCCGATGCCAACGACGCGGCGCAATTCGCCGAGCTGGAAACGCTCGGCGAGCTGACGCAGATCGCCTGGGCGAAAGATTGCCAGGTGATGATCGAGGGGCCCGGCCACGTGCCGATGCACAAGATCAAGGCGAACATGGACAAGCAGCTCGCCGTCTGTGGCGAGGCGCCGTTCTATACGCTTGGACCGCTGACGACCGACATCGCGCCGGGCTACGACCACATCACTTCCGGCATCGGCGCGGCGATGATCGGCTGGTTCGGAACGGCCATGCTCTGCTACGTCACGCCCAAGGAGCATCTCGGCCTTCCCGACCGCGATGACGTCAAGACCGGCGTGATCACCTACAAGATCGCAGCGCACGCGGCCGACCTGGCGAAGGGCCACCCGGCGGCGAAAGTCAGGGATGACGCCCTTTCCCGCGCGCGCTTCGAGTTCCGCTGGGAGGACCAGTTCAACCTGTCGCTCGACCCCGAAACCGCACGGTCCTTCCACGACCAGACCTTGCCCAAGGAGGCGCACAAGCTGGCACATTTCTGCTCGATGTGCGGACCGAAATTCTGCTCGATGCGTATCTCTCACGACATCCGCGCCGAGGCACAGAAAGAGGGCATGGCGGCGATGGCGGCGAAATACCGCGAGGGCGGCGATCTCTACGTGCCAGCGGACGAGACCGTCGCACCGCTCACGCCTCAGCCAGGTAACCCGTCATGAAGGTGCTGATAAAGGGGGCCGGCGTCGCCGGCCTCACCGCCGCCTTCGAACTCGCCGCCCGCGGCGCGACGGTCACGGTCGCCGAGATCCGGCATGGCCTTGGAGGCAATGCGTCGTGGTTCGCCGGCGGCATGCTGGCGCCATGGTGCGAGCGTGAAAGCGCCGAGCAGCCGGTGCTGGACCTTGGACGTGACGCTGCCGACTGGTGGGATGCGGTGCTGCCGGGTCAGGTGACACGGGGCGGAACACTTGTCGTGGCCGCCCCGCGTGATGCCGGCGAGCTCGACCGCCTCGCCAGCCGCACGTCGGGCCATCGGCGTGTCGACGAAGACGAAATTGCGCTCCTGGAGCCCGACTTAGCCGGCCGCTTTCGCCGCGGGTTGCTCTTTCCCGATGAGGGCCATCTCGATCCGCGCCAGGCGATGGCAGCACTTCATGACAAGCTCGCAGCCATGGGTGTCAAATTCCACTTCGGCACCGACGCCCGGCATGTTTCCGGTTTCGATCGTCAGATCGATTGCACGGGAATGGCAGCCGCCGATGACAGGCTTCGCGGCGTTCGCGGCGAAATGCTGATCCTAAACACGCCAGACTTCTCGCTGTCGCGCCCGGTCCGGTTGCTGCATCCGCGCTTTCCGCTCTATGCGGTACCGCGTGCCGACGCCCAGTTCATGATCGGTGCGACGATGATTGAAAGCCGGTCCGCCAGACCGGTCACGGCGCGCTCCATGATGGAGCTTCTGGGTACCGCCTATGCCCTCCATCCTGCCTTTGGCGAGGCCGAGATCGTTGAAACCGGTGTCGGCGTCCGTCCAGCCTTTCCCGACAATCTGCCGCGCGTCGAAATGAGCGGAGACACCGTCGCGATCAACGGGCTCTATCGCCATGGCTTTCTTCTCGCCCCCGCCATGGCGCGCCTGGCGGGCGAAATTGTCTTCAATCACGACAAACCCGTGGAGCTTGCTCATGAAACTGATGGTCAACGGCAAAGTGCATGAGGTTGCCGCCACCACGCTGGCCGAGCTGCTTGCCGCGCTTGACTATGAGGGCGATTGGCTTGCGACCGCCGTCAACAACGACCTCGTGTACAAAGCCAGCCGGGCGGAATTCCAATTGAACGACGGCGACCGGATCGAAATCCTCTCGCCCATGCAGGGAGGCTAGCATGTTCGATCTTCTCGGGACGACGCTTCCCTCCCGCCTGCTTCTCGGCACCGCTCAATATCCTTCGCCGGCCATCCTTGCCGATGCAGTCAGGGCATCGGGCACCTCGGTGGTGACCGTCTCGTTGCGCCGTGAAATGGCAGGCGGCAGGGCTGGCGAAAAATTCTGGTCGTTGATCCGGTCGCTTGGGGTCAGAATCCTGCCCAACACTGCTGGCTGCCACTCCGTCAAGGAAGCGGTCACGACCGCACAAATGGCGCGCGAAGTCTTCGGCACGCCCTGGATCAAGCTCGAAGTGATCGGCAATCACGACACGCTGCAGCCGGACGTGTTCGGTCTGCTCGAAGCCGCCCGCATCCTGTGCGAGGACGGTTTTGCGGTGTTCCCGTATACTACCGACGACCTTGTCGTCGCCGAGCGGCTGCTTGCGGCGGGCTGCAAGGTCTTGATGCCCTGGTGCGCACCGATCGGTTCCGCCCTCGGGCCGGTCAACATCATGGCGCTGCGCTCGATGCGCGGACATTTCCCTGATGTCCCGCTGATCGTGGATGCTGGTCTCGGACGGCCATCGCACGCGGCAACAGTCATGGAGTTCGGCTTTGATGCCGTGCTCCTGAACACAGCGGTCGCCAAGGCGGCCGATCCGGTCGGCATGGCGCGTGCGTTCGGCAAGGCGGTCGACGCCGGTCGAGAAGCTTTCAGCTCGGGGATGCTCGAACCCCGCGACGTCGCGGTGCCGTCGACACCAACATTCGGCAGGGCGGTTTTCTCATGAAGTTCGATCCCTTCTACCTGATCGTCGACAGCGCCGCCTGGATCGAACGGCTGGTGCCACTTGGCGTCAAGCTGGTTCAGTTGCGCATCAAGGATAGGGACGAGGCCACGCTGCGGACGGAAATCCGCCGCGCGAACGGCGTCTGCGCGGTCCATGGTTGCCAACTGATCGTCAACGATTATTGGCGGCTCGCCATTGAGGAAGGCTGCGACTTCGTCCATCTCGGCCAAGAGGATTTGGCTGCGGCCGACCTGCTGGCGATTAAGTACGCCGGATTGAAGCTCGGGCTCAGCACGCACGATCATCTCGAACTGGAAACGGCCATCGCTGCCGAGCCCGACTATATCGCGCTCGGCCCCATCTATCCCACCATCCTGAAGCAGATGAAATGGGCGCCGCAAGGGCTCGAGCGGATCAGCGAGTGGAAGCATCGAGTGGCGCCGATCCCATTGGTCTCCATCGGCGGCCTCAACCCCGACCGGCTCGACGGTGTCTTCGAGGCTGGTGCGGACAGCGCGGCGGTGGTCACCGACATCACGTTGAATGCCGATCCCGAAGCGCGCACGCGAGAATGGATCGAAAAGACAAAGCCATGGCGCTGAGGCGAGAACCGCATGTGCTCGTGGTCGGCGGATCAGACCCCAGCGGTGGGGCTGGAATTGCACGTGATATCGAGACGATCTCTTCCATTGGCGTGCGCACCTGCCTGGCTGTCACAGCGCTGACGGTGCAGACGCACGAAGCCGTAATGGAAATCCATCCTTCGCAGCCCGATCTTGTGGCCGATCAGATGTGCGCCGCGCTACAGGCCAACAAGGTGGCGGCAATTAAGATCGGCATGCTCGCAACGGCTGAGATCGTCGTTGCCATTGCCGGCGTGCTGCGCGAAAATCCGCAGGTGCCGGCAGTGCTCGATCCGGTGCTGGCCTCGAGCTCCGGCCGGGGGCTTCTGGAAGCAGGTGCCATCGCTGCCATGAGGCGCGACCTGATGCCGCTTTGCTGCCTTGTGACCCCCAATCTCCTGGAGCTGGCGCTCCTTGTTGGTGCGGAACCGCCAGCCGACGAGAGCGACGCGGTGAGACTGGGACGGAAATTGCTGGCAGCCGGCGTGCCGGGCCTGCTGATCAAAGGGGGCCACGCATCAGGACCTCGATCAACCGATATTCTGTTGCGTTCCGATCAAGAACCAATCCGCTTCGACGCACCTCGTCTTGTCGCATCAATGCGCGGGACGGGTTGCATGCTGGCTAGCGCGATTGCGGCGCATCTGGCGAAGGCGAAGCCGCTCGAAGACAGTGTGCGCGAAGGCAAGCGGCTTGTCTTGGCCATGTTTAAGAAGAATGCAGCAGACCGACGAAATTTGTAAGATTTTCCAACTCTCGAAAGACACGCCTGCCTCTCGCGGGTCCGGGCTGGCAATTTACCCTCGTAATTCACCTCACTCGACAGGAGTAGTTTGACGGCCTCGCCAGGCGGCGACCGCGAGATCAACGATGGCGAGGCGGCCGTCGTGCGCCGTATCTAGTGCGTTGTGTGGCATCCTTTCCCCCCATCCGACTGCGATCCTGGAATTCACCTTGGTCGCGAGCTCCTGCTAAACGATGCCCCTCGACGGGAGCGGTCGATCCCGCGTCTCGGCTGCGGCGGCGCTAGGCTGACGCTCCTTATGCCGTCCTGTTGAACCGGACTCGGGATCACGAACTGCTCCATGCGGCACTCGTTGACAAGCCTGCCGTGATATGAACAGGATTATACAGGTTCACTGAACAGGTACCCATATGAAGCGGCGCTCGGTTCAACTGTCTCCCGGCACGGGCAAGCCCGAACAGATCGCCACCGTTCTCGAACATGAAATCCGCTCCGGTGTTCTCGGCTTCGGCGACCGGCTGCAAAGCGAGAACAAGCTCGTCCAGCGTTTCTCCGTCAGCCGCAACACCGTCCGCAAAGGCCTCGAGGAACTGTCCAACCGCGGGCTGATCACGACCAAAGTCGGCATCGGCTCTTTCGTCACCTTCGATGGCAAGCCCGTTGATGACTCCATCGGTTGGTCGCGGGCGCTCGCCAACGCCGGCGCCAACGCCGAGACGCGGACGCTGCGGCTCGAGGTGATCGAGGACCCCGGTCTTGCCGCACTGCTTGGTATAGAAAACCCGTTTTTCATCGCTGTCGACCGGGTGCGCACCAATGCCAGCGACGGCCACGCCATCTCCATCGAGCGCAGCCGCCTGCCATTGTCGCCGGAACTGGAGGACGTGCCGTTGCGCGGCCTGCGCGAAGGCTCGCTGCACCAGACGCTGCGCGGCGCGGGCCTCATTCCCGACCATGGCGAGGAATGGGTCGGCATCGAAATGCTCAACGCCGAGGACTCTGCAATCCTCGGTTGCCCGCAAGGCACGCCGTTCCTTCGCGGTCGCCGGTTGACCCGCGCCGCCGATGACCGGCCGATCGAATATGTGACCAGCCTGCTCAACCCGGCGCATTTTGCGCTGCATATGAGGTTCTGAGTGATGCCGGACGACAACACCGGGAATATGATTGATCGGGCCATGGGGGCGCTTGTCGGCGGGGCACTGGGGGATGCGCTGGGCATGCCGACGCAGCTTTTGTCGCCGGCCCGGATTGCCGAACTCTACGCCCATGTAGAGGGCTTCATTGCTCCTTTCGCCGACCATCCGGTGTCGAAGGGCCTTCCCGCTGGAACGATCACCGACGACACCGAACAGGCGCTTCTGCTTGGCCGTATCCTGGTCGAATCCGGTAACCGCTTCGATCATGCGCGGTGGGTCAACGCGCTGCTCGACTGGGAGCGCGACGTCAAAGCGCGCGGCAGCTACGATCTGCTGGGACCATCGACCAAACGCGCCATCGACGCCATCAACAATGGCGTGCCGGCCGAGGAAGCGGGGCGCAGCGGCGACACAAATGGTGCGGCCATGCGCATTGCGCCGGTCGGCATCATGATGCCGCCAGAGCCGCTGGACGCGCTGGTCGCCAAAGTTGCCGAGACCTGCCGGGCCACGCACAACACCTCGGTTGCCATTGCGGCCGCAGCCGCCGTTGCGGCGGCCGTCAGCCGCGGCGTCGCCGGCGGCGACTGGCGCGCCGCTTCCGACAGCGCCATCGCCGCGGCGAGGTGCGGAGCAACGCTCGGCCATTGGGTGACCGGCGGTGACATTGCCGCGCGCATTGGGTGGGGGCAGGAGCTTGTGCGCGGCAAGGCGACGAAGGACGCGATCCGGCTGATCACCGATCTGGTCGGCACCGGCGTCGCCAGTCAGGAGTCCGTTCCGGCTGCATTCGCCGTGCTGGAAGTCGCCGGCGGTAATCCCTGGCAAGCGGCGGTGATCAGTGCCAATCTCGGTGGCGACACTGATACGATCGGCGCCATCGCGACCGGCGTGGCCGGCGCCTGCACCGGCTTTTCCCGACTGCCTCAGAACCGCATTGCAGACCTCAAGGGCATCGACATAGCGGCGGTTGGCGCGCTCACCGCCGACCTTGTTGCGGCCCGTATATCCAAGCGCCGTGTCGACAGGACGGGTCCCGGCAAGGATGCGGCGATATGAGTGGGCGTCTCGTCCATGTCGGCAGCGCGGTGGTCGACTATGTCTACCGCATCGACGCCTTGCCGGCGCCGGGTACGGAGAAGACGGCGTCGAGCTACACGCAAGTCGCCGGCGGCGGCTTCAACATGATGGTCGCGGCCAGCCGCACCGGCATGAAGGTGGTGTTCGGCGGCCAGCTCGGCAGCGGACCCAATGGCGACTTCCTGCGCACGGCCTTAGCCAGTGAGGGGATCGAGACACTGACGACGCCATCGCCCGTCATGGACAGCGGCAATTGCGTCGCCATGATCAGCAGCGATGCCGAGCGCACCTTCGTCTCGTGGCCTGGTGCGGAGAGCTTGCTCAGCCTTGACATGATGGCGCCCGTCTCGGTCGCGCCGGGGGATTGGGTGTTCACCTCCGGCTATACGCTTAGCTATCCGGGAAGCCGAGACGCGCTTGTCGACTGGATCGAGGCACTTCCGGCCGACACACCGCTTGTCCTCGACCCGACACCTGTCGTCGTCGACATTCCCCGCCCTATCCTGCCTCGGATACTCGCCCGCACCACCTGGTTGAGCTGCAACAGGATGGAAGCGGCCGCGATTGCCGGTCCGGGCGACGTCGAGACACTCGCGTCACGGCTTCTTAGCGACCACTCCCCGAAGGCCGTCGGCGTCGTTATTCGCGCCGGAGCGAAAGGCTGCCACATACGGCTGGCCGATGGCTCGGCGCAAACGAGTGCCGGCTTCGAGGTCGACGCCATCGACACCAATGGCGCCGGCGACACCCATATCGGCGCTTTCGTCAGCGCGCTGGCGCGCGGCGCGCCGCCTTTTGAAGCAGCGCGCTACGCCAATGCGGCGGCGGCCATTTCCGTCACCCGCCACGGTGGTTCATCAGCGCCGACCGACCACGAGATCCAGACATTCCTAAGCCATGCCGGCGGTCCGCCGATCGGCCTCCATGGCCGGAAGCAAGTGGCCAAACGCCCGACAGCCTGACAAAGCCCGGGAAGCGGGCAAACACAGAGAGGAACGAACATGCGCATGCCCGACTTGACTGCCCTGCTGACGGCGACCGCCGTCTTC
The DNA here is from genome assembly GCF_040319695.1 of Mesorhizobium sp. M0898. Taxonomy (NCBI): domain Bacteria; kingdom Pseudomonadati; phylum Pseudomonadota; class Alphaproteobacteria; order Hyphomicrobiales; family Phyllobacteriaceae; genus Mesorhizobium; species Mesorhizobium sp. M0898. The sequence goes on from NZ_JAMYOE010000010.1 coordinate 28,616, forward strand.
ACCTCCGCACTCGCATTTGCCGCCAAGGCCGACGAGGTGCACGTACTCAACTGGAAGGGCTACGGCGCCGACGAGCCGTGGGCCATCGAAGCCTTCGAGAAGGCGACCGGCAACAAGGTCGTCAACGATTTTTTCAATTCCGAACAGGAGATGCTGACCAAGCTCAGGACCAATCCCGGCCTTTACGATGTCGTCATGATCAACGCCGCCTTCAACGACCAGGCGATGGCGGAAAAGCTGATTCAGCCGATCGACACGTCCAAGCTGCCGAACTTTCCCGACATCAGCAAGGACAAGGCCGGATCGCCGATGCTCGTCCATGACGGCAAGGTCTATGGCGTGCCGTGGGTCTGGGGGCTGACGGCGCTCGCCATCAATGAAAAATCCTTCGATAAGCCGCCGACGAGCATCGCCGAAATGTGGGATCCCGCTCACAAGGGCCGCGTCACCATCCGTGATGATGCCGTCGAGGCGGTTCAGTTCGGCGCCATTGCCACCGGCCAGAACATCAACGACATCAAGGATATCGAGGCGGTCAAGGCGAAGCTCACCTCGCTGATGCCGCAGATCAAGACGTTCTGGAGCTCGGAGAACGACTGGAACCAGATGGCTGCCTCTAACCAGATCGACATCGGCACCTATTGGAGCGGCTCGGCCGATCGCGCCAAGACCCATTTCAAGCTGCCGGTCTCGCTCGTGATCCCGCAGGAGGGCGCTGTCGCCTGGCTCGACGCCTTCTCCATTCCGGTCGGTTCCAAGAATGTCGCCGGCGCCGAGGCCTTCATCAACTACATGATCGACCCGAAGTTCTATGTCGAATGGGTCACCAAGGTCGGAGCCCCGGTATCCGCCAACACCAAGGCTGTAGAAGCACTTCCCGGGGATGCGTTCAACCGCAAGGTGATGGGTGACCCGGCAGTCGCCAAGCGCATTCAGTTCCAGGCGCCGATCACAGACGCCCAGCGCGAAACCTATCTGTCGCTCTGGCAGCAGCTCAAGGTCGACGTGAAGTAACAGCAGAAGCCGGGATCAGCCGACCATCCATGTCGGCTGATGCTTCCCCATCCTGGGAGGAGGATGTCATGGCAGCACAGGTTGCGGCCGCGTCGCGCAGCGGATTGAGATCGGCCTTGGCACTGCTGGCGCCTGCCTATCTCTGGCTGACGGTTGCGATCTTCCTGCCGCTCTCAGCCATGGTCTTCTTCTCCTTCATGACCGACCTGCCGCTGTCGGGAAAGCCGTGGGCGTTCACACTCGAAAACTATGCCGCCTTCTTTTCACAAAGCCTTTATCTGACATTGCTTTTGGCCTCGCTGCGCCTCGGCCTCGAGGTGACGCTGTGGTGCATCGTCATCGGTTATCCCGCCGCTTATGTGCTGGCCAAGGTGCTGAAAGGCCGCAGCCGAGAGGCGATTTTCCTGCTCGTCATCCTGCCGTTCTGGTCGAACGGGCTGGTGCGCATCTTCTCCTGGGCGATGGTGCTGCGTGAAGGAGGCATGCTCGACACCGCGCTGAACGCAGTGCTGCCGTTCAAGATCAACATCGACCTAATGTATTCCTATCCGGCCGTCATCATCGGGCTGGTGCACTCCTACGTGCCTTACATGGTGCTGACGTGCTACTTGACCCTGCAGGCCATCGATGACTCGCTGATCGAGGCCGGGCGCTCGCTCGGCGCCTCGCGGCTGCAGGTGCTGAATCGAGTCATCATTCCGCTGTCGATGCCGGGGCTGGTGGCGGGCGCAGCGCTCGTCTTCGTCCCGGTTGTTGGTTCGTTCATGGAACCGCGCATCCTCGGGGGCCGTACCGGCACCTTTTACGGCACTGTCATCGAGGACCAGTTCGTCGCCGTGTTCAACTGGCCGCTGGGTGCTGCGCTCTCTTTTATCCTGTTGGCCGTCGTGCTGGTCATCCTGGCGGTTGCCTCGCCGGTGCTGCGGAGGGCTACGTGATGGCGACGACACGTGTTCTCGAATGGCTCGGCCGCCTTTACATCTGGCTATTGCTCGCCTTCCTCTATGTGCCCATCATCATCATGGCGCTAATGTCTTTCAACGTTTCGCCCTTCTACCAGCTGCCGTTCGAATGGACGGCGGAATGGTATGTCTCGCTGTGGCAGAACGACCAGCTTATCTCAGCCACCTGGAACAGTGTCGAAATCGCAGTCATCACTACCATCATCTGCGTCGTGCTTGGCTCGGCGGCGTCACTTGCGCTCTACCGCTATGAGTTTCGCGGCAAGAAATTCCTGCAGGCGCTGCTGTTTCCGCCAATCGCCATTCCGTGGCTGATAACCGGCACGGCGATGTTGATCTTCTTCTTCGGCGTCGGCATTGGGCGCGGCCTGTTCGCCATCCTGCTTGGCCACGTCGCGCTTGCGCTTCCCTACGTCATTGTCGTCGTGTCGGCCCGACTGCAGACCTTCGCGCACGAGCTGGAAGAGGCGGCGCGCTCGCTCGGCGCCAATCAATGGCAGTTGACGAACCGCGTCACGCTGCCCTGGATCATGCCGGGCGTCATTGCCGGTGGGCTGTTCGCCTTCGCCGTGTCCTTCGACCAGTTCGTCGTATCCTACTTCTTGTCGACGCCCGGCCAGACGACGCTGCCGGTCGAAATCTACGCCGCGATCCGCAAGGGATTCACCCCCGAGATCAATGCGGTCTCGACGATCATCATTGTCGTGTCGATGGCACTGATGCTGCTGACGGCGCGCTTCTTCAAATTCGGCGGAGAGAAGTAATGGCTGGCGTCCAAGTAGCGAACGTGTCGCGCGCTTTCGGTGCCCACAAGGCGCTGGACGATGTGTCTATCGATTTCGCCGATGGCGGCTTCTATGCCCTGCTCGGGCCGTCAGGCAGCGGCAAGACCACGCTGCTGCGACAAATCGCGGGCTTCGACTTTCCCGATTCCGGCCGCATCACCATAGGTGGTGAGAGCGTCGAACGGGTGCCAGTCGAAAAACGGCGCATCGGCATGGTGTTCCAGAACTACGCCCTGTTTCCCAACATGAGCGTTGCTGGCAATGTCGCCTTTGGCCTGTCGGTGCGCGGCGAGCCCAAGGCGGTGATTGCCAGCGAGGTACAGCGCGCACTCGATCTTGTGCAACTCGGCAGGCTCGGCGGCCGCCGGCCGCATCAGCTGTCCGGCGGCCAGCGCCAACGGGTTGCGCTCGCTCGCGCGATCGTCATCCGGCCGCGCGTGCTATTGCTTGACGAGCCACTCGGCGCGCTGGACAAGGCGCTGCGCGTCGACATGCAGATCGAGCTCAAGCGCATCCAGCGCGAGATCGGCATCACCACCATCTTCGTCACCCACGACCAGGAAGAAGCGCTGACGATGAGCGACCGCATCGGCATTCTGCGCGATGGCAAGCTGGTGCAGGAAGGCTCGCCCGAGGAGATCTACGATCGGCCGAAGAGCGAGTTTGCCGCCACTTTCCTGGGCGACGCTAACATCTTTCGCGGCGACAGCACGGGCAACGGCATCCGACTGCCGGACGGCACAGCGATTGCCGCCGGCGCGGGTGCCAAGCTTGCCGCTGGCGCCAAGGCAAGCTGCGCGGTGCGGCCCGAACGCCTCCGCATCTTCATTGATGCCGACGTTCCGGATGCCGCCAACGCGAATGTGCTGCGAGGGCAAGTGTCCAAACGCATCTTCGCCGGAAATAGCAGCACTTACTTTGTCGAGCGTGCCGGCCAGACGCTCAAGGTAATTGTGCAGAACACCGGCGCTGGCAGGCTGGCGGAAGGTCAGGACGTCGTGCTGAGCTGGTCGCCAGAAAGCACGGTCTTGATCGCGGAGGGTTTAGATTGACAATCACCGTCGATTTTGTCGTCGGCGTGGCCGCGGTGGCCTATGCGGGCAAGGGTGGCGGATTTACCAAGACGCTGCTTCGCGGCCGCGCCTCTCGCGTCGTGGTGACCATGGGCATCCGTTCTTTACCGGCTCTGGTTCCTCGGCGCATTCATGCACGGCTCGACCTCAGCGCGGCAGATCGACGGCGAGGCCGATGGGCCTTCCGAGCCGAGACAGGATTTCGACTGTGTTTTGGGAGTGGCAGGATTTGAACCTGCGACCCCATCGTCCCGAACGATGTGCGCTACCAGGCAAGCCGCAGGTTCCTGGGCTCCTTCGTCACGCTCGCTCCGCAATGATTGCATTTGCTTTCGGGCTTTGTGTGGGGAACCTGTGGTGTCACCGGGCCGACTTCACGTTTTCATCGTAACCTATCCTGAGCGAGCTTTTCGTCGCCTTGGCCGCGACGTGCTTCTTCGCGATCTTCTCGGCGGCGTCTGCCTGGAAGTCGGGATGATGGTGGCCATAAGTATCGATCAGAACATCCACGGTGATGCCGAGAAAGCCCGCCGCCTGCCACATGTCGGCGCCGGCCCGCATCAGCCAGGTCGCAGCGGTGTGGCGAAGGGTGTGCGAAGTGACGTCGGGACCGAGGCCGGCAGCGTCGCGAGCTCTCCTAAAGCTCTTCTTGACCGACTCCACGGGCTTTCCATTCCACTCCACCACAAAGTCTTGCGATATCTTGCGACCAATATTTGCGCTCTTGCCGCGCGCCTTGGTCCTGATATCGAGATCTGTGCACGCCCAGCGGCGGAGGTGCGCCAACAGTCTATCCGGCAAGCGCACAGGCGGCTGGCGTTTTTTGGTCTTCTTTGCGCTAGCGGCGCGGCGGTAAAAGATGCCGCGGTCGAGGTCCACATAACCACGCCCTTTGGTTGGACGGATGGCGGCACCGCAAACTGCGGCAGAGCGCGTTCCTGTATAAAGCGCGACAAGCATGAAGCGGGCGAGGTGTCGTCCGGTACGCCGGTCGCTCTCCTGGCCCTTCCATTTCTGCTTCATACGCCACGCGGCCCAGATGAGGGCGGCCGCCTCACTGCGCGTCAACCAGCGCTCGCGCGCACCGGCCTTGTCAGGCAGGACAATCGTCGGTGCGGCAGTCGTGTGGCCTTCTCTGCGGTAGTAGTTGATGGCCGCACGAAGATCCTCGAGTCGGCGGCGCGCAGCGGCTTCGGTGGGACAGAACGCGACGTAGTCGCGGCAAAGCTTGCCGTTGATAGCGGCGAGTGTCCTTTCACCGAAGAAATCGAGGATGTTGTCCAGCCGAGCCGCCGTCTCTTCCGGCGCGGCATGCTTCGGTGCAACCTCTCTCAGGTAGACGCTGACGACATCGGCTATCAAGACATCTTCTGCACCGCGCGCTCGGTGGTACTTGCCGGCGATGTAGACCGCGAGCGCCTTTTCAGCTTCAGGTCCTGGATGGCCTTTTTCGCCGCTGCCAGCGCTGATGAACGTTGTTCGATCGCGGATAAACCATCCAGCTTTGTTTCGGAGCGTTCCGTCTTTTTTCCAGCTTTCGCCGCGCCAGACGAGGCGTGGCCCTTTCGACGCCCGCGGCATAGTTCCCTCATTCTGGTGATCGCCAGCAAGGTGACGTACTCCTTTCCTGCGATTAGCTCGGTTTCAAGTCGGCCGGCGTCACGTTCCTTGCGTAGGCCGGCTGCGCACATCGAGCCATCGGGAAAGGCAATTCGTGCTGCAATCGCGACGCGCAGGGGCGTGGTCTCGTCGAATTGGTCGGGGATTTTCAAAACGGAGCCCTCAGCCAATCTCTATGGTCCGATAGTTTCGCTCGGAAACAGACGGATCGCGGTTCGCATTGAGCACACTTTTCTGTCTCGCCATTCCGGATGCCCTGCCGCACGATCTTTTCTCTGAATATACGGCTGCGAAAAGCGCCGACTGGAGCGCCTGCGGCAAAGATGCTCCTTTGACCTGCTAATCGGAACGGTTGCGCTGACGCGCACTCCACGAGCCTTTCGGCTGGCTCCCCACTTCCGTGGCCGGTGAAACCGCTCCTGACTGGCTTCGCCTGTCTGTGCGGCTTCCGTTTTCATGGACTCACTGCCGGGTCGCTTGGGCCTACTCCCGTGCGCCCGGCTTAGTGGGTTCTGCTGATCGCCTCACGCTGCGGTATCGAGCGGTGTCTTTCACCTCGGAGTTGGTCAGCAACCGCAATCTTCGTTCGAGTCCATAGAGATAGAGGGCCCGCGCTTGGCGCACTGACGGGTTGAAGGCTGGGAGAAAGGCTCCCGGCGCCCGGCGCGGAGACTCGCAATGGCTAAGCATCAGCACCAAGCTGCCCCCACCCGGGCCAGCCTATATGACGACATCACCAACAAGATGATCGGCGAGCTGGAGGACGGTCGCCTGCCTTGGGTTCAGCCATGGGGAACGACGGCTGCGAAAGCGCCGCTCGCCATGCCGAAGAACGCCGCCACCGACCGGCAATACTCTGGAATCAATATCCTGATCCTCTGGGGTTCGGTGATCGAGCAGGGCTTTTCCGGACAGAGCTGGCTGACCTTCCGCCAGGCGCTCGCGCTTGGCGGTAGCGTCCGCAAGGGTGAGCATGGGACGACAGTCGTCTACGCTCATCGGTTCGTGCCCGACGACGAGAAAAGACGCGCCCGCGAAACCGGCGAGCAAGCCCGATCGATCCCATTCCTCAAACGCTTCACGGTGTTCAACGCCGCGCAGTGCGACGGGCTGCCCGACGGTGTTGCGGTGGCCACGCCCCCGCCCTTACTCGGACTGATCGAGCCCAAGGTCGAGAGGTTGATCAAGAAGACGGGGATCGATTTCCGGGTTGGTGGCAGCCGCGCCTTCTACGCTCCGGACCACGATTATGTGCGGGTCCCGCCACCCCAAGCCTACTTCGAGCCGATCAACTGGCATCGGACCGCCCTGCATGAACTCGGGCACGCCACCGGTCATGCCTCACGCCTCAACCGGGATATGTCCGGTTCCTTCGGCACCAAGAAGTATGCCTTCGAAGAGCTGGTTGCCGAGATAAGTGCGGCTTTCTGCTGCGCCTCGCTGGGCATCACGCCGACCGTGCGTCACGCCGACTATATCGGCTCGTGGCTGGACGTGCTGCGCGAGGATAACCGTGCGATCGTTCGCGCCGCCTCTCTGGCGAGCAGGGCTGCGGAATATCTCTTGGGATTCTTGCCCGACAAAGTCGCCGCTGACGACGATCGGCGGGAGGCAGAATAATGGCCCCCCGCTTCCAGTTCGGCGTCTTGCTGCGGATGCGTTCGTGACCGAAGTCTGCCTCGATGCGGGACCCCAGCTGCGGCGAAGTCGTTGCAGCGCGCCAGGACCGACCTGCTGCTCCGCGACAAATGTCGTGCCGAGCACATCGGAGGGAGAGGAGTGACGGAATTCTCATGACGGGTTTGGAGGTCGAGAGAGAGGCTCTCGGCCGCCCGTCGCGGAGTACATCCTATGGCTACTGCCGTTCAGAAGATCACCCTGTCGTCCTCGCGCGACATTCCCTTCAACAAGCTGGTGCTCTCCCAGTCCAATGTCCGTCGCGTCAAGGTCGGCATCTCGATCGAGGATCTTGCGGCCTCGATCGCCCGCCGCGGCTTGATCCAGAGCCTCAGCGTCTTGCCCGTTGTCGACAGCGACGGTAACGAGACTGGCATGTTTGAGGTACCTGCCGGAGGCCGGCGCTTCCGCGCGCTTGAGCTGCTGGTGAAGCAAAAGCGCCTCGCCAAGACCGCCCTCGTGCCCTGTGTCGTGCGCGCCCGTCACAGCGCGATCGTTGCAGAGGAGGTGTCGCTCGCCGAGAACATCGAGCGAGCGCCGCTGCACCCGCTCGATCAGTTTCGCGCCTTCCAGGACATGCGCCAAAAAGGCATGAGCGAAGAGGAGATTGCCGCAGCCTTCTTCGTGTCAGTCAACGTCGTTAAGCAACGGCTTAGGCTGGCTTCTGTCTCGCCAGTGCTGCTCGATGTGTATGCCGATGACGGGATGACGCTGGAGCAACTCATGGCTTTCACGGTCTCTGAAGACCGCGCTCGCCAGGAGCAGGTCTGGGAGGCAATCAGGGATGCCTGGTCGAAAGAGCCCTATCAAATCCGGCGCATGCTGACCGAAACGACGGTGCGCGCCTCCGACAAGCGCGCCGTCTTCGTGGGGATCGACGCCTATGAGGCCGCGGGTGGTATCGTCATGCACGACCTGTTCCAGTCGGATGACGGCGGCTGGCTGCAGGATGCAGCGATGCTGGACCGCCTGGTCGCCGAGAAGCTAAAGGCGGTTGCCCAGGAAGTTGCAGCCGAGGGTTGGAAGTGGGTCGAGGTCGCTGTCAGCTTCCCCTACGACGCAACGCGTGGGCTGTATCAGCTGCAGAGTGATCCGCTCGATCTCTCTGCCGAGGAGCAGGCTACCATCGATGCCCTCAACGCCGAGCATGCCAAGCTTGAAACCGAATACGAGGGTGCTGACGAGCTGCCCGAAGACGTCGATCAGCGACTCGGTGAAATCGAGACCGCGCTCGCCAATTTCGACAAGCGCCCAAAGCAGTTCGATCCGGCCGACATCGCCATCGCCGGCGCGTTCGTCAGCATCGACGCCGACGGCTCGCTCTCGGTCGACCGCGGCTTTGTCCGGCCTGAGGACGTGCCGCCGATGTCATTTGACGGCGCGAATGAATCGAAAAGGGATGGCGGGTCCGGGGCTGCCGACAACTCGTCGGTGCACCGTGCCGTTGTCACCGTTGGCGGCCAGGCAGTCGAGTGCGAGGAAGACGAGGACGACGCGGTCAAGCCCCTGCCGGACCGACTGGTGACAGAGTTGAGCGCACACCGGACGCTGGCGTTGCGCGACGCGGTTGCCGGCAACCCTCACGTCGCCCTGACAGCACTCTTGCACAAGCTGGTCACTGACACGTTCCAGCACCGCACCACGAACGGGTGCCTGGAGGCGTCGATCCGTCACGTCTTCTTCCCTCTGCAGGCAGGTGACCTGAAGGACAGCCCCTCGGCGAAATCGGTGGCCGAACGCCATGAGGCCTGGAAATCGGACCTGCCGACCGAGGACGATGCACTTTGGGACTGGATCGCCTCACTTGATGAGACCAGCCGCGCGGCGTTGCTCGCCCATTGCGTCAGCTACGGCGTGAACGCGCTCCAGGAGAAAGGCGACCGCTATGGCGGCGCTATATCGGCACACGGAGTTCGTCAGCGGATCGCGCAAGCTGATCGACTGGCACGCGCGGTCGGTCTCGATATGGTCGACGCCGGCTGGACACCGACAGTCGAAAACTATCTCGGCCGCATCACCAAGTCTCGCATTCTCGAGGCGGTGCGGGAGGCGAGGGGCGAACAGGCCGCGCAGCTGATTGAGCACCTGAAAAAGGGAGATATGGCGAAGGAGGCCGAGCGCTTGCTGACCGATACTGGCTGGCTGCCCGAGCCGCTGCGCCTGGTCGACCTCGACGGCAGTGCTGGCGCTGATAGCGGCGCCGGCGCCGACGGCTGTGGGGAAGAGCTGCCCGAATTCCTCTACCACTACTAGGCGAATATTCAACCCTGCTACCCCACCTGGGCCGCTTAATACACCCCCGCGGGGGGCGGGGCTGGGGCCGCCCCGCGCCCTGTCCTACCCTATCGGATGCTCACTTTCTCACACGGGCAAAGCCAATTGGCCGCTTCTGCCGCGTCCTTCTCGCTCGGCGGCTGCTGCCCCGCCGTTCCCACTGCGTGCCAAGATATCGCCCCCGGGCTGCCAACCGCGTTGCCGCTGTCGTTGCGCTGACGGAGGGTAGGCCCGGATCGAAGAAGGATTGTCATCGGCAAGACCGCAGTCCGGAGGGGAGAGGCCGGCCAGGGCGGATTTGAGCCGGATTGGTCGAGAGAGAGGGCCGCCCGGTTCATTCCCGTTCCGCTCTCCTCGAGGTTTTCTCCATGGTTGATGTTTCTTCGAAGACTGCCGCTCCGGCAGTGCCGCTTCCGCTTGTCTCATCCCCGGCTGTCGAACCAGCTGCCGCCATCCACAGCGCGGCGCAGTTTCTTCTGCCCCATCTCGAACGCGGTCAGCGCGTCGACGTCTCGAGCCTTCGCTCCGCCATGGAAGCTGCCTTCGCTGCCTCCGATGCGTCCGGCGCATGGGACTGGAAATCAGCCTATGACGCTTGCGAAGTCGCGACGGTGCTGTTCCTGCGCAAATACGGAAAGTCGCTTTTCCGCAAAGCCGGTTCTCCGGCCGCCGCACTTCCGATGCTGGGCAAGATCGCCGGCCTGTTCCCAACGCACACGCGCCGCTCCGAAGAGACCGAAGCGCTTCAGCAGTTCAGCACCCCCATTCCGCTCGGTCTGGCGGCCGTGACTGCCGCGGCAATCACCCCTGCCGACCGCGTGCTGGAGCCCTCCGCCGGCACCGGGTTACTTGCTATTCTGGCCGAGATCAGCGGCAGCACACTGCTGCTCAACGAACTGGCCGAGGCCCGCGCCGGGCTTCTCTCGTTGCTCTTTCCGGCCATCCCCGTCACTCGCTTCAACGCAGCGCAGATCGATGATTATCTCGATCCCGGCATTGCACCAAGCGTCGTGCTGATGAACCCGCCGTTCTCGGCGCTTGCTAACGTCAGCGGCCGCATGCCCGACGCCGCCTACCGCCACGTCGCCTCTGCGTTGGCCCGGCTCGCCGAGGGGGGGCGGCTTGTCGCAATCACTGGGGCAAATTTTTCCCCAGAGCTGCGCATCTGGCGCGAGTCCTTCGTCAGGCTCCAGGAGCGCGGTCGCGTGGTGTTCACCGCCGCGATCGACGGCGCCGTCTACGCCAGGCATGGCACCACCGTCGAGACCCGGCTGACCGTCATCGACAAACTGCCGGCCGACAATCCAGGCATCTTTCCAGCATCAGCCGGCACGGCGCCCGATGTCGCGACACTGATCGCCAGGATTGGCGAGCACGTTCCCGCACGGCTGCCGGTCAGCGCTTCGGCTTTTGCGCCCGCCGTCAAGGCACTGGGGCCCACAGCGCGCACGGTGCGCGGTGATCTCGCCAGATCCACCGCTTCCTCTCCGGTGCGCAGCCTCGCCGAGCCGGAAGGCGCCGAGCTTGCCTACGAGACTGTGGACTGGAGGCCTGCCGAAAGTAGGCACATCACCGATGGCATCTATGAGGAGTACGGGTTGCAGGCGATCCGCATTCCGGGCGCCCATCCGCATCCGACCAAGCTGGTTCAATCGGCGTCCATGGCATCCGTTGCTCCGCCGAAGCCGAGCTACCGGCCGATTCTTCCTGCCAAGGTTGTCAGCGACGGCCTCTTGTCCGACGCGCAGCTAGAAACAGTCATCTATGCCGGCGAGGCCCATTCGGAGTTCCTCGCCGGTTCCTGGACGGTGGACGACACCTTCGATCTTGTCTCTGCCGCGCGCGACGATGCCGCGCACGTCGTGCGATTCCGCCGGGGCTTCATGCTCGGCGACGGGACGGGCGCCGGCAAGGGCCGCCAGTCGGCCGGCATCATCCTGGATAGTTGGATGCAGGGCCGCCGCAAGGCAGTGTGGATCTCCAAATCCGACAAGCTGATCGAAGACGCCCAGCGCGACTGGTCTGCTCTCGGCATGGAGCGCCTGCTGGTCACGCCGCTGTCGCGGTTCCCGCAGGGCAAGGCCATCCGCCTCGATCAAGGGGTCCTATTCACCACCTACGCCACGCTGCGCTCCGACGAACGCGGTGAGAAGGTCTCGCGCGTGCGGCAGATCGTCGAATGGTTGGGCACCGACTTCGACGGAGTGATCATTTTCGACGAGAGCCATGCCATGCAGAACGCCGCAGGCGGCAAGGGAGAACGCGGCGACGTCGCCGCCTCACAGCAGGGACGCGCCGGGCTCCGCCTCCAAAACGCCCTGCCGAACGCCCGCGTCGTCTACGTCTCGGCGACGGGCGCAACCACCGTCCACAACCTCGCCTACGCGCAGCGTTTGGGCCTATGGGGTGGTGAGGATTTGCCCTTCGCGACCAGGGCCGAATTCGTCGAGACGATCGAGGCTGGCGGCGTTGCCGCCATGGAAGTGCTCGCCCGAGACCTTCGCGCACTCGGTCTCTATACGGCCCGATCGCTCTCGTACGATGGTGTCGAATACGAGCTGGTCGAGCACCAGCTTACCCCCGAGCAGACCCGCATCTACGACGCCTATGCCGGAGCGTTCAGCGTCATTCATAACAATCTCGACGCCGCGATGCGGGCCGCCAACGTCACAGGCGAGACCGGGACACTGAACCGTCAGGCAAAGTCGGCTGCACGTTCGGCATTCGAGAGCACGAAACAGCGCTTCTTCGGGCATTTGCTCACCGGCATGAAGACGCCGACCCTGATACGCTCGATCGAGCGCGATCTCCATCAGGGCCATGCCGCCGTCATCCAGATCGTCTCGACCGGCGAGGCACTGATGGAACGGCGTCTCGCGGAAATTCCAACCGAGGAATGGAACGACGTTCGCGTCGATATCACGCCGCGCGAATATGTCCTCTCGTATCTGCAGCATTCGTTCCCGGTGCAACTCTACGAGCCGTTCACCGACAGCGAAGGCAATTTGTCGTCACGTCCGGTCTATCGCGACGGCCAGCCCGTGGAGAGCCGCGAAGCGGTCGCCCGCCGCGATCGCCTCATCGAGCAACTCGCTTCGCTGGCCCCCGTCCCGGGGGCACTCGATCAGATCGTACAGCGCTTCGGCACCGACCTCGTAGCGGAAGTGACAGGCCGGTCGCGCCGAATCGTGCGCAAGACCAGCACTCGAGGCATCGATCGCCTTGTCGTCGAAAATCGCGCCGGATCGGCCAATCTCGCCGAGGCACAGGCATTCATGGATGACTGTAAGCGCATATTGGTGTTTTCCGACGCCGGTGGCACTGGCCGCAGCTATCACGCTGATCTCACTGCGAAGAACCGCCGCCTTCGAGTTCACTATCTGCTCGAGCCGGGCTGGAGGGCCGATGCCGCCATCCAGGGCTTAGGGCGCACCAACCGCACGAACCAGGCGCAGCCGCCGCTGTTCCGGCCGGTTGCGACCGATGTGAAGGCTGAGAAGCGCTTTCTCTCGACGATAGCCCGGCGGCTCGACACATTGGGCGCCATTACGCGCGGCCAGCGCCAGACCGGCGGCCAAGGCCTATTTCGCCCTGAGGACAATCTGGAGTCGCACTATGCCCGCGACGCGTTGCGGCAGCTTTACCTGCTGCTGGTTCGCGGCAAGGTGGACGGCTGCTCACTCCAGATGTTCGAGGAAGCGACCGGCCTCACACTGACGGATTCCACCGGCATCAAGGACGAACTGCCGCCGATCACGACCTTCCTCAATCGGCTGCTGGCGCTTACCATTGCGCTTCAAACCGCCCTGTTTACGGCCTTCGAACAATTGCTAAATGCGAAAATCGAGGGCGCCATCGCCTCCGGTGCCTACGACATCGGCTTGGAAACACTGCGTGCGGAGAGCGTCGTCGTCACCGAGCGACGCGTCATCCATGTCCATGCCGCCACCGGTGCGGAAACGCGACTGCTGACCATCGCCCAGCGCAAGCGCAATCGACCCGTTTCACTTGCCGATGCCCTTGCCCAGCTTCACGATCCCCGCGCGAAGCTCCTGGTCAACAACCGATCCGGCCGCGCCGCCGTACAGGTGCCAGCGCCCGCACTCATGCTCGACAACGGCGAGATCGAATGGCGCGTCCGGCTGATCCGGCCGATGGAGCACCATCAGGCCTCACTGAAGATGATGGCGGAGAGCCACTGGGTTGAGGCTGAGCAGGCTGCATTCGCTGACGCCTGGGGTGTCGAGACGGCTGACGTGCCCGAATTCACGGACAGCACTATCCATGTCGTTGCCGGCATGCTGCTGCCGATCTGGAAGCGTCTGCCCAGGGAATTCTCACGTGTGTACCGGCTCCAGACTGACGATGGCGAGCGCATCATCGGTCGTCAGGTCCCGCCAGCATGGATCGCGGGCGCACAGGCAACAAGCTCGTCTTCCATCACAGCCAGTGACGCTTTCGTTGCGCTTCTGGGCGGTCGAACGATCCTGGACCTCGCCGATGGTCTGCAGCTTCGGCGCAGCCGCGTCATGGGCGTCAGCCGAATCGAGCTGACGGGCTTCAACGACACTATGCGTGACCGTCTTTCGGCTTACGGCCTCTTCCGAGAGATCATCTCCTGGAAGCTGCGCATGTTCGTGCCGGCCGACGCATCTGGACCCGCAATTCTGGGCAAGCTGCTGAAGGGTTATCCAGTCCAGCGCATCGACACGCGGGAGGATGCGTGATGGCCCGCCACGATGCGTCAGAACTGGCGCACCGGCTCAGCCGGCAGGCTGAGGCGGTTTGTCGCTACTATCTTTCGAACGGGCATCGCGAGGGCCGCTACTGGCTTGTCGGCGATGCGCAAAACACGCCGGGCCGCTCAATGTTCGTGCGGCTCGTCGGGTCAGCAAACGGAAAAGGAGCAGCCGGCAAATGGGCCGATGCGGCGACTGGCGAGCATGGCGACCTTCTAGACGTCATCCGCGAAAGCCGCGGCTTCAGCAACTTCAAGGACGTTGCGAATGAAGCAATGACTTTTCTCGGCTTGCCGCATCCCGAACCAGAGCAGATTTCTCCCCGGCCGAAATCGGTAGACACGCGATCCGGATCATCGGAAGCAGCGCGTCGGCTGTTTGCGATGTCGCAGCCGATTGCGGGTACGGTCGTAGAGGCGTATCTGCGCAACCGCAGTATTACCGCTTTGCACGGGACCGGAAGCCTGCGTTTTCACCCGCGCTGCTACTACCGGCCCAACGAACAAGCGCCGACTGAGACCTGGCCGGCGATGATCGCTTCAGTCACCGATCTCGACGGCCATTTGACTGGCGCACATCGCACATGGCTTGATCCTTCCGGCTGGGGCAAGGCACCGGTCGGTACGCCGAGGCGCGCAATGGGCGATCTTCTTGGTCACGCGGTTCGCTTTGGCCTGCCGGGCGACGTCATGGCGGGCGGCGAAGGCATCGAGACCGTCTTGTCGCTTCGGTGCATCCTGCCCGATATGGCTATGGCAGCGGCACTCTCGGCCGCTCATCTTGCTGCCATGCTGTTCCCCCTCACGCTGAGACGGCTCTACATCGTGCGCGACGCCGATCCAGCCGGTAATGGCGCGCGTGACACCTTGATCGAAAGAGCGAATGCTGCCGGGATCGAGCCGGTCGTGCTCTCGCCGGCACTTGGGGACCTCAACGAAGATCTCTGTACGCTAGGCGTGGATGCCGTTCGAGCAGCAGTCCGTGTTCAGCTCGCCCCGCAGGACATCGCCCGTTTCATGGCAGTGGCGGGATAACTCGGAACGAACAGCCTGTCCGCTGTCGCTTGCATCACTGGATGCTCCTGAAGTCGGAGAGAACCGCGCCTGCGGGCCTTCGAGAGGGCGATCGGCCAGCAAACGACCCGGACCCGCAATGTCTCCGGCCGACTATTTTCCGGCGCGCTCCCCAACGGAGCGCTTTCCATCGCGAAGCAAAATAGCCGGCCTTCACCCTCCTCCGCTGACACTCCGGCCCTTCGCTTCGCTGCGGGTGCAGGTCCGTCCCGTTCGCCGGCTTCCGTCGCCATGAAGGCCGCGAGGGTCGCGGTCCAACCGGCGGAGCATCCAATGAGCGAGCATGACGACTACGAACCACAGCACTCGTCTTCACCCATCGACCACGTCCTCACCGAACTCCAGCTCTATGGCTACCGTCCCTTCGTGGATGAGCCTGATCCTCGACCGCTTCCAGAGGGCCACTGCGTCGCCGGCGCGATCGCCGACATCTTCGACGCCCTCATCGTGGCACTGCAAGACACTCGCCTCGAGCCCGATCTCGACGATCTTCTGTGGTCGACCGTCAACATCTTTCACCGCGCCGCAGATCGGATCGAGCGCGAACTCGATCACAACGAGCAGGCGCAACGCCGCAGCCAGCGTGAGCAGGACGGCAGCGAAGTGAAATCCGTCGAGCTGGAACGCCTGACGGCCGAAGGGCAGACGCTGATCGAACGCCAAAGCGCCTTCGAACTGATGCGTGATCAGGCCGCGGAGCACTACGAGCGCCACACCGGATCGAGTTGGCGACCGCGCAGCGGATCGATGGTCAACCATCGCAACATGACCTCTGCGCTGATCGACAGCCGCGATTTTCTCAGCGCCAAGAAACGCGCCTCGCAGGAAGTCCTTCTGCCACCTGGCCCGAAAATCGCCTTCACCGCTGGGCTCGACTTCAATGACCACCAGCTGATCTGGGCCAAGCTCGACCAGGTCCACGCCAGGCATCCCGACATGGTATTGATGCACGGGAAATCGGCGAAGGGTGGCGAAAGGATCGCCTCCTGTTGGGCAGACCGTCGCAAGGTACCCCAAATCGGCTTTGCCCCTGATTGGACAAAGCATGCCAAAGCCGCCCCGTTCAAGCGCAATGACGCAATGCTGGAGGCGCTGCCGATAGGCGTCATCGTCTTTCCCGGGACCGGAATTCAGGACAATCTTGCAGACAAGGCAAAGAAGCTCGGCATCCCAGTCCTCGACTTCCGCCCCAAGGGAGGCGGCACGTAAGCGCTGCCCGCCCCTACCCTTTTTTCGATTGTGCGATACGGCCGCGATCGGGCAGCGCGTACTGTATTTGCAGCTCGCTGGAGTGCTTGGCCCGGGATGCCGGATCTCCGGCTCCAGCGCCGTCCGTCTTTTTGCGATGCTCAAGTCCGCGCCCTAGCAAAGGCGCGCGACGCCGTCACGCTTGCCGTCAACGTTTCAGCTGCGTCGCAGCTAGCATCACAGCTGCGAATAAACGACGCCCGTTCAACCGAACAGGGCCTGGATCTGGGCGAACTCACCGAACAACCGGCGTGGGCAGGATGCTTTTTTTGGCCGTCGCATTGTTAGCGTCGTCGCTGACACGGCATCGCGCGACGCACAGTTCGAATCCACCACGGCGTTCCGACCCGTTCTAAAGATAGCGCATATCCGGTGGTGCACGTCAGCCGTGACTTGAACCATCACGTGCGTGTCTTATTCGCGTTGCTGACAACAGCTTGCGACTTCGCGATGCCTGTACAGAGGAGCATCGACGCCGGTGACCGTCGTAGCCAGGATTTCGCCAGCGACGGTATCGCCAGGTTCTCCATTGATGTCTCTATCTGGTGGGCCGCTCCAAACGGCCTCTTTAATGGGCTGATCTGGCCGAAGGTCGGCTGCGCCTCGATCGCCTAAGCCGCAATGGCGCCAATCGACTTTCTTCCCCTGCCGGCTGCGCCGTCATTCCTCGCCAAACAACAAAGTCGCTTGGCTGCCATCCTCCGCTGGCGCTGCGGTCGCAAGCGATGCGGCGTCGATCGCCTGCGGCCCGCCGATCGCCATCGAGGCCGCAATGGTGCGGGCTCGAAACAGAGTTCAAGGAGAAAACTCATGGCGATAATCGGAAGCTTCAAGAGGACCGGCAACAACGAGTTCACCGGCGAAATCGTCACCCTCTCGCTCCAGGCCAAGAACGTCCGCATCATCCCCGAGGCCAACCGCTCTGGCGACAACGCCCCCAGCCACCGTGTCTTCGTCGGGCGGGTCGAGATCGGCGCCGCCTGGTCCAAGCGCTCCAATGAAGGCCGCGACTTTCTCGGCCTGAAGCTGGACGATCCGAGCTTCACCGCTCCGATCTACGCCAACCTCTTCAACGATGAGCAAGGCGAAGACTACAGCCTCATCTGGTCCCGCCCCAACGGCCGTCGCAACGCGGAGTAAAGCCCCGACCAAGGCTCCGCCCGGACGAACAGGGCGGGGCCGTCCTCCTTTTCACGACAAGATGAGCGCAGTCGCTGCGCAACGAGCTCCGTCGGACTTCGGGGCGACTACCTGTCGTGTTCGCGACTGGAGACTTCATTCCTGCATGTCGCCTCGCCGATCATCGAAAATTCGAGGTGTTTCCCGCGTCAACTCACGGTGCCGATTTTCTGATCAACTCGCATGGGTCCACATTCAGCGCAGTTGCGATCCTCCCGAGAACACTGATGCTGGCCGAGACCCGAGCGCGCTCGATCGATCCGACGTAACGCATGCTCAGTCCAGAGCGGGCGGCCAGTTCCTCCTGCGTCACGTTCTGGTCATGGCGCAGACGACGCATGTTGGCCGCCATGATCTCCTTGAGATTCATGGCGGATTAGGGACCAGAAAGGGAACTATCGTTCTAGGAATGATCGTTCCTATTCGCTATGATTGGTGCTCGATCTAAAGGACGGCTCCTTCGAGATCGCGATCGAAATATGAACGGTCAAATACCATGCTTAAACCGCTGCTCGATCCTGATGTCGCCGACATTGCGCCGGATGCCTCGGTCCTGACCGGCTATGACGAGGAGCGTCTGCTCACCTACATTCGCCTGCTTGACGCGGCGGCGGAAGATGCCGATTGGCGAGAGGTGGCCAGGATCGTCTTGCATATAGACCCGGAGCAGGAGCCGGAACGAGCGTTCCGGTCCTGGGAAACCCATCTTGCCCGCGCGCGATGGATAACGACCAGCGGCTACCGATATCTTCTCGCTGGCGGCGCTCCGCACTGACGCGGCCGGCGCTCCACTTTGCTGAGTCGGCATAATGGTTTGTCGACTCTCCAACTATTCAACTTCCTTATCCGCCGGGAATGTTGACGCCGACGCCTCACATCCGGGTACGCGGAGAGGACAGGAACAGTGCAAGGCGATTGGACCGATCCGGCGGCGTATGCACACATGTGCAGCTACCAGGCTACGGAGTTCGCTGCCGAGTATCTGATCCGGAATGACGAATTCGTGGCAGAGTGCAGCCAGCTTGCATCGCAACTCGCTGGTTCTGGAGAACCTGCCGGTCAGCCCGATCTCGCCGCCCGTTGGGGCGCGCGATTTCAAAACTGCCGGTGCCGGAGTTCCGAAAGCGGACAATATCATCTGGACGGAACAGGCCTCGCCGCGCGTGCTCCGGGTCATGCAGGTATCCGCATCCCATCAAACAGTTCGACCTTCCAGCCTTGCCGGAGCCAGCGTTTGGCCGCAGGACGAAGGCCTTCACATTACTTGGTCTACCTTAATTGGGAAAAGTCATCTCGTCGCTGATGACCGCGCCGGTGAATTCAACGCTATCCTTCTGCCGCTCGACGCTGCATTCGAGACGCGGCTCGATGCAGCGCGCCGGTTCTGGCGCGCACTGAACGGCCGGGCAGGAAGTTCATCTTACGGCGCGCTGCCGCAACAGACCAAGACCAGGCATATCCTCAATTTACGCGCACATGATGGTCACCGCACGGGTGCAACGTATCGTCAGCTCGCGGAGGTGCTGTTTTCGCAAGAGCCGATTGTGCCGCGAGATTGGCGTGATCATCATCTCCGCCACAAGGTCCGAGCTATCTTACGCCGTGCAGCTTTTTTAGTCGCCGGCGGCTATCGCGATCTTCTCTTCTACCCCCACAACCGCAGCGAAAAGTCCGGCCGCCGAAGTCCTTCTTCGGGGTAGCAAAGGGGTAGCAAAAACGCGCCCCCCAATCTTTGCCCTCCCTCGCCTTTCCTCATTTCGATCATGGTCCACTTCGCGCGTCCCGGCAGGCCAGGACGACAGCAGAACCGAATGGAGATCGAGCGATGTCGAAGGGTCCCGCGGACGCGCCCCAAAAGTATTTGCGCACGAAGGAGGCAGCACCCATCGTCGGGCTCTGCGCCCGCACACTCGAAAAGCACCGGACCTACGGCACCGGCCCAAAATACCGGAAGGTCGGCGGGCGCGTTCTCTACGACATCAACGACCTGCACGCCTGGATAGAGCTGGGCGCACGCACCTCCACCAGCGATGCCAATGCGACCTATGTTCCGCCGGCAAAACCCCATGCAGCTCGCGCGCCCGCCTATGTCGGCCGGCGCGACCGCAGCACCTGATCTGTGGCGCACCGAAAAAATGCAGTATCGCGAGACCGTTCAGCAGCAATTTGCGCTGTCTTATATCCCCTCAACCGGCTTCCCTCCACGCGGCACGCGGGACGTCGTGGCGCGGCAGCTCGTCTTATTGGTGAAATCCCGCCACCTGACACCGATCCACCCTCATGCGGGCGAAGAACCGACCTGCGTTGAGGCGGCAAGTGTGCACGGCATGGCAACGATTTGGAACGCTGCCATCCTGGTCTGGGCTGCGTCGCAAACCATCCACGCGCAAGCCAGGAGATTGCAACCGCGCCGCTTGGTAGCGGCGAAACAGCAGCAAATCCTGACCTTCATGTCGCCGCGTCAACGGCGGCACGTCCACAGCCGGATAGCCGCACGCGAGCAGCCGAGTCCATACGCCGGCAAGCGTCGTAAAGCTTTCCTGCTGCGCCCCGGGATCGAGTCATGAGCAGACGCACAAAGATCATCGCCACCATGGTTGGCGGCGCAGTGCTCGCCGCGGCGCCGGCATGGATTAGCCATCCGCCGCTGTCCATCTGGAACGCATCGGCGAGCATCCCCGTCGGGCTCTATCGCGTCCAGCCGGCCGACAAAATCGGTATTGCCAATATCGCCGTCATCATACCGCCCGAGCCATTGGCGGCCTTCATGGCAAGACGCGGCTATCTGCCGAAAAAAGTGCCGCTCCTGAAGCGTGTTTTGGCACTCGGGGGCGCAACCGTCTGTCGCCAAGGCACAATGATCATCGTCAACGGCAAGACGTATGGACATGCGCGCGAGCGTGACAGTCGTGGTCGATCCCTGCCCATCTGGCAGGGCTGCCGCGACATTGCCGAGGCCGACGTCTTCCTTATGAACCCGGGTGCAGCCGACAGTTTTGACAGCCGCTATTTCGGCCCGCTCCCGCTCTCATCGATAGTTGGCCGCGCGGTTCCCGTCTGGACCACGGAGCGCACCACTCCGGTACTGGATATCACCAACGATCCCTCGCTAGCGAGCCGTGAGGGCTCGGCTCGACGCGCACCAACACTCAGAAAGGAGCACTGCAATGACCCAGATCGGAACCTTCACGCGCAATGATGACGGCTTCTTCGGCAATCTCTCCACGCTAACAATCGAGGCGAAGATTGCCATCCTGCCTGCCGAGAAATCCAAAACCGAAAACGCGCCCGACCATCTGATCTATTGCGAAGGGATGGCGGTCGGTGCGGCTTGGGACCGCGCCGGAGACAAGGCTGGGGATTACCTCTCCGTCTCAATAGACGACCCGTCCTTTACGCAGCCGATCCGCGCCAAGCTGTTCCGGTCCGATGCAGAGAACAGCGTCTGGAGCCTGCACTGGAAGCGATCTTCGAAGCGCGACGGGCGAGGCTGAACAGATGCTTCTGGAGCCCTTCGACGAATCTTTCTCGCCAACCCTTTTGATCCATTGCGCGCCGGTGAAAACCTTCGACCCGACCGCCCGCGAGGCAGCCAAGAGGGGGCCGGACACTTGCTTGTGGCTGCGGACACCGATTTCATCACCGTTTTGGCAAAGCCGGTTCGATTGGCGAGCCCCTGCCCTTAACGGAAGCGAACACCGTCGCAGCCTGGCAGCGCATCGGTTCTGCGGTCTGCGGGACGCAGCCCACAGAGGCATGACGACGTTTGCCGCATGTGTCATGCTCGGCTTCGTGGCGCCCGAAACTGGTGCAGCGGCTTCCTGTGCTGGTGAACGGCCGGCGCACTCCGAGTCGACGATCTTGTCGGCTGGCCCGTGGTCGCGGCATATCCGGGAAGCGTCAAAACGCTTCGCCATTCCAGAGCAGTTGCTGCGCGGCGTTATGCATGTTGAGAGCGTCGGCGATGTTCGTGCGCTTTCAAGCAAGGGCGCAATGGGCTTGATGCAGATCATGCCGGCGACGTGGCAGGAACTGCGCATCAAATACCGTCTTGGTGACGATCCCTATCAACCGCGTGACAACATTCTTGCAGGTGCAGCATATCTTCGCGAAATGCTCGACAGCTTCGGGCGCAGCGGCTTTCTTGCCGCTTACAATGCCGGTCCTGGTCGGTACACGGAACATCTCTTAACCGGCCGTCCGCTGCCACGCGAGACGGTCGACTACGTCAGGAAACTTGCGCCGCTGCTCGATGGTGCAGTTCTCACTCCGCGGCGCGCGCGGCAAGGTGCAACGATCTTTCCGCATCCCCATGACATTCGGAACGCCGCTGCATCGGATGGCAATGGTTATGCCGAGACGATCTTTGCGGCGATTTATTCGTCCGCAATGCGGTCGCCAATGGGCGATCCTGCTGCGGACCTGACCGCGATCGAGCCACAGCCGGGTGAAACCGATTTCCAATCGAACCACGCTGTTTCCGGCCTATTCGCTCAGCACTCTTTAGCCATATCGCGATGATCGCCACGTTCGTCCTCAATTGCATTCCGGCCTGTTCCGTCGCGGAAATTGCGGCGGAAGAGTTGGCTGTGGATGAGAACAGAGAGATTGGCAGGATAAAGGGCCGCGAGGTGCGGCTCGGTTCGGCCGATTGTTTTCCTTACAATTTTCGTCTCATTTCGCAATGTGCTGGCACAATCAGCGATGTGCGCTATTCCCAATTTTTCAGTGTTTCAATGGAAACCGCACCTCGTGGCCGTCTAGCATGAAGCGTGACGATAGCTTTCGCGTCCGCCCTGGTCGCATCCGCTCCCGCGCCGGCCAGCGCGCACGACCCTTCATCTTCCAGGCTCTTGCGGCCACACAGCGCGCCGGCGGTCACCTTACACGCGAGGGTCGGATCACCTCCCCGCGAGCTTCAACGTTTGGCCGCGGCAGGTCAGCGAGCATCCGCGCCAGTCGCCTCATCTCTGACCGGTCACGCGGCGCCGTCGTCAAGACCCGTGTGGTACGGCAGTTCAGAGGGTCTGGGCCACTCGCCACCCATCTCAAATATCTTCGCCGCGAAGGTGTTACACGTGATGGTGAGAAGGCGAGGATGTTCGGTCCCGACACCAAAGATGCAGATCATGACGCCTTCTGCGACCGCTGCAAGGATGATCGGCATCACTTCCGTTTCATCGTTTCGCCAGACGATGCAATGGAGCTCGGCGACCTCAAGAACTTCGCTTGTGACCTGATGGCCGACATGGCGCGCGACCTCGGCACGAGGCTCGACTGGATAGCCGTCGATCACTGGAACACCGAACATCCGCACGTTCACATCCTCGTTCGCGGCGTTGCCGACGATGGCGAGAGCCTTGTCATCTCGCGGGACTACATCCGCCAGGGCATGCGCGATCGGGCGAGCGACATTCTCACCCAGACGCTTGGGCTCCGCATGGACCTCGACATCCGCCGGGCCATCGAGCGCCAGGTCGACACTGAGCGCTGGACGCAGCTCGATCGCCAGCTTGTTCGTGACGCCGACCGTCATGGTATCATTGATCTCGCGCCACATCCTGATCGCCGGCCCGACGAGTTCCTGGGGCTCAAAGTCGGCCGGCTGCGGCAACTGGAAAGCCTGGGCCTCGCGAACGAGATCCGTCCCGGCCAGTGGATAGTGGTCGAACAGGCCGAGCCCACTTTGCGCGCCCTCGGTGAACGCGGCGACATCATCAAGCGCATGCACCGCAGCCTCACTGTGCATGGGCTAGAAAAAGGGACGGCCGACTATGTGCTAGCCGCCGAAAGGATTGATGCGCCCGTGATCGGCCGACTGCTCGAACGCGGCCTTTATGACGAACGGCGCGGCGCGGCCTATGCCATCGTCGATGGCATTGATGGACGCACGCACCACATTCGCTTCCATGACCCTGATGCGGCCGGAGACTCCGACCCGGGCTCGGTCGTGGAGTTGTGCCGCGATGCGAGTGCAAATGGCGGTGGCCGGGTCACGCTCGCGGTCCGCTCCGACCTGTCAATCGAACAGCAGGTCCATGCTTCCGGCGCGACTTGGCTCGATCGCCAACTCGTTGCACGCGAGCCTGCCGAATTCGGTGACGGCGGCTTTGGTAGGGACGTAAGACAGGCACTGCAAGATCGGGTCGACCACCTTGTCAGCCGCGATCTGGCCAAGCGCGAGGGACAGCGCGTCATTCTTGTGCGCAATCTGATCGATACTTTACACGATCATGAGGTGGAATCGCTCGGTGCCCGCCTCGCCGCCCAGACGGGCCTCTCGTTCACGAAGGCTGCCAACGGCGATCATGTGGCTGGGATTTACCGGCGGCGTTTCTCGCTGGCTTCAGGCCGGCTCGCGATGATCGACAATGGACTCGAATTCAAGCTCGTGCCCTGGTCGCCGTCGCTCGAAAAGCGATTGGGTAATCAAGTCATCGGGGTCGTGTGCTCGGATATGGGGGGCGTGGATTGGAACCTGGGAAAGAAGCGCGGCATCGGGCTATGAAGGTTCCAGGCGTATGCTCTATCCTGATGCTGGGAAGCCAGCACGGTCGCACATTCTATTTGTACCTGCACAGTGAAGCGCCGATTGCCTCGCAAAAAACAGGGACTTTGCGCATCCTCGATTCAGTCTGGCGCCGGCAATCGCGGCACTGGCGCTGTTTGCCTTCGTCTATCACTGGAATAGCTATCTCTGGCCGCTGACCGTTCTACAGGGCAATGCACACGAATATCCGATCGTCATCGGCCTTAGTCGCCTGCTCAGCTACAACAGAGGCGCTCTAAACACGGGACTGGTGATGGCTGGCGCCACGCTTGCCGTGCTCCCGCCACTGGTGCTCTTCGTCTTGCTGCAGCGCTTCTTTGTGGATTCGATCGTCGGCTCGGCGGTCAGGGGATAATGAACCAGCGCGGCGCTCTGTGCTAAGGTGTACACCGATCAACACAGGACACCGCTATGGCCGCTAGCACCACTATGACAATTCGCGTCAGTCCCGATGTAAAGGAAAAGCTCGACCGGATCGCAACCGACACCCGGCGTAGCAAGTCGTTCCTCGCAGGTGAAGCCGTCGCAGCGTATGTCGATCGCGAGCTTGAAATCATTGAAGGTATCAAGCGCGGCCTTGCTGATGTCGAAGCTGGGCGCATCGTGTCTCATGATAAGGCTATGGCAGAAATTTATGCCGCGATTGATGCCGGCACGGGCCGCAAGGTGTGACGCGAGCCGTTCAGTGGTCTCGCGGTAAGCTGGACGACATCAAGGAACAGATCGCCTATATCTCGCAGGATAATCCGCGCGCTGCGCGCCTGGCAGCAGACCGGATTCTGGACGCAGGGGCCGCGCTTGGGGAAATGGCAACCGGGCGACCCGGCCGTGTATCCGGCACCTATAAAAAGCCTTTGAGTCGCCTGCCCTACATCATCGCTTATGCCGTGACCGCCAAGGGCGCCCGACAAAGCATTTCAATTTTGCGGGTGATCCACGCAGCGCGCGATTGGCAGGACGAGGCATGGCCGAACTGAACGAAATCTCGCGACGAAGGGCTTTAAGCGCGAGCGGATTTGCTGCCAACAATTTTGACAGCAAGCTGCCGGGTATTGCTCCCGAGTTTAACCGGAGACCTGGGTGGGAGCATATACGTCGAGCACGTTCTGAGTTTCGTCCGTTCGCAATGAGTTATAGCCGCCAACGATCTGGCAAAAACCACGATTCAGTCCGCGGTCAGCACGACCTTGACACTCTGTGAACGGTCGGCGGCAAGTCGGAAGGCATCGGGGGCGCAAGAAAGCGTGCGCTCCGCTGTCATCAGCTTCAGGACGTCCACCTCCCCCGACACGATGAGATCGACCGCCCGGCCGAACTCCGTGCCGAAGCGGAATGTGCCTTTGAGGTCGATCTCCTTGGCCATCACTGCATTGGCAGGCAGCGGGATCTGGCCACCGGGAAGATTGCCGACCTGGACCACCGTGCCGCCGCGCCGGACACTAGCGATCGCCGCGGCAAGGCCGGCGGCAGTGCCTGAAATCTCGAACGCCACATCAAGCGAACCGCCGGCAGCAAGCGCCTGGAGTTCGGCGTCGCCGCCGGAAAGGTCGATCGTCCTGTCGGCGCCCAAACTGCGGGCGAAGGCGAGCGGCGCGGCGGCGATGTCGGCGACGGTCAGTTCAGCGCAGCCCGCAAGCCTGGCCGCGAGCATGGTCAAGAGACCGATGGGGCCGGCACCGAACAGGATGACATTGCGGCCCCTGATGTCGCCCGCCCGCGTGGCAGCGTGCAGGCTGACCGCCAGCGGCTCGGCAAGTGCGGCCGCCTGGTAGGCCACGTCAGATGGAACCTTGAAACATTGCGCGGGCGTGGCGTCGAACAGGCTGGCGAAGCCGCCCTGCATATGCGGCGTCTTCGATGCCGAGCCCATGAAATAGATGTTCTCGCAGAGATTGGCGCGGCCTTCCAGGCATCGCGCGCAATGCCCGCACCAGCGCGACGGATTGACCGCGACATGGTCGCCGACACCCAGGCCGGGTGCCGCGCCGTTGATCTCGACGATTTCGCCCGAGATCTCGTGGCCGAGGACAAGCGGCGAGGTCACAACGAAGTCGCCGGTCCGGGCATGGCGGAAATAATGCAGGTCGGAGCCGCAGATGCCCCCTGCCCCAAAGCGCACCCGCACCATGCCTGGTGCCAGCGGTTCAAGCGGACGCTCCACGACGCGCAGGTCCTGCGGGCCGAACAGCGTCGCGGCAATCACCTGGCCACTCACCGGATCAAGCCCATCTCGGTCGGCAGCCAAAGCGTGATGGCGGGTATGAAGGTGATCAGAAGCAGCGCCACGATAAGCGGCACCAGCCACGGCAGGATCGCCATGGTGGTGCGCTCAACCGAGAGCTTGGCGACGCGCGACAGCACGAACAGCACCATGCCGAGCGGCGGGTGCAAAAGCCCGATCATCAGGTTGAGCGTCATGATCAGCCCGAAATGCACAGGGTTGATGCCGTAGACGGCAGCGACCGGCAGCAGGATCGGCACCAGAATCGTGATCGCGGCGATCGTATCGAGGAAGCAGCCGACCACCAGCATCAGGATGTTGACCAGGATCAGGAAGACCCACTTGTTTTCGGTGAGCGCGAAGATGAAGTTCGAAAACAGCTGTGCTGCCTGGCTGACGGTGAGCAGCCAGGCGAAGATCGATGCGGCGGTAACGATGAAGAGCACCGAGGCGGTCGTTTCGATCGTGTCGAAGCTGGCCTTGGCAAGCAAACGCAGCGTCATCGTGCGGTAGCGCACCAGCCCGAGGAAAAGCGACCAGATCACAGCCGCCATCGCCGCTTCGGTCGGCGTGAACCAGCCCATCGTCATGCCACCGATCAGGATGACCGGCGTCATCAGGGCCATGACCGCGGAGAAATCGAAATACCAGTCCGCCACGATCAGCACCAGCAGCGCTATGCCGACCGCGATATTGATCGACAGGCCAAGCTGCACCAGCACATAGCAGCCAATCGGAAAGGCAGCCACCACCAGCACCTCGCCCGCCGCTTCGGCCAGCCGCCGAAGCTCGAAGGATGTGTCGGAGCCCCAGCCGCGCCTGTAGGCGAAGATGGCGACCGTGATCATCATCAGCACGGTCATGACCACGCCGGGCAGGATGCCGGCCATGAACAGCGCGCCAATAGAGACATTGGCCATCATGCCGTAGATGACGAAGGGCAGCGAAGGCGGGAAGATCGGCCCGAGCGTGGCTGAAGCGGCGGTAACCCCGACCGCGGCGTCGATCGGATAGCCGTGGTCCTTCATCGCCTTGATCTCGATGGTGCCGATGCCGGCGGCGTCGGCGAGCGCGGTGCCCGACATGCCGGAAAAGATCACCGATCCGATGATGTTGACCTGCGCCAGGCCGCCTTTCATCCAGCCGACCAGGGCAAGGGCGAAGGAATAGATGCGCCCGGTCACGCCGGCGATGTTCATGAGGTTGCCGGCCAGGATGAAGAACGGAACGGCGAGCAGCGGAAAGCTCTCCACCCCGGCGATCATGCGCTGGGCCGCGATGATATCGGGCGCGACGCCGTAGATGACGAGGTAAAGGATCGACGCGGCCGCCATCGAAACGGCGACCGGCACGCCGATGAGCATCAGGACAAGAAAGCCCCCGACCAGAAGCAGCATCGCTCAGACCCCCGCCGTCTCGAACGCGCCAGGACGCTCGAGCACCGAATAGCCGCGCCTGTAATTGCCGATGAAGACCTGGATCGAGCGCAGTAGCATCAGCACGAACCCGGCCAGTACGGCGTAGAAAAACCAGCGCCGCGGCAGGTTGACGGTGACCATGCGCTCATGCGCCACGATCGTGACGTAGCGCCACATCAGCCAGGATCCGTAGGCGAAGAATGCGATGCGGATAACATCGACGGCGAGCGCCAGCCAGCGGCCGACGCGCTCCGGCAGATAGTGGTAAAGCACGTCGACATGGATATGGCGCGAAAGGCGCACGCACATGGCGGCGCCGAGAAAAACGACGACGACGAGCGCGTTGATGGCGATCTCTTCGGTCCACGCAAGGCTGTTGTTCAGCGCATAGCGGGTGAAGAACTGCAGGAAGACACACACGACCATGCCCCAGAAAACGGCAAGCGTAATCCAGTCCTCGATGCCGTGGTCCGACAGGTCGACGTGTACCGGCACCTCCTCGAAGGCGTGCGCGATCTCTTCGACGGTGATCTCGGTGTGGTGTTCCTCGGCCATCGGCGCGGGCTCCCGAAGCTGGTGGGTCGTCAAGGATTGAAAAGGCCGTCCGGCGCAATTTGGAGCCGGACGGAAGGGCAGGTTAAAGCAGCAAATCCGATTGCCGCTCTGTCTTCTTGATCAAGCATCTGATTTCCCGGTGCCCTACTTGATGGCGCGGATCGCTTCCCAATCGGACTTGTTGTAGCCGAACTCCTCGAAGGTGACCTTCTCCAGCACATTCTTCTCGAAGTCGGCACGGTCGACATCGGTTACGCTGATGCCGCGGTCCTTGAATACCTGCACCAGTTCCTTTTCGCGGGCGACGATCTTTGCCGTGGCGCGGGCGGCAGCCTCCTGCATCACCTCGGTGAAGATCTTCTTGTCCTCGTCGGAAAGCGAGGCCCAGCGCGACGCCGATATGATGGTGTTGAGATGATCGACGATATGGCCAGTGAGCACGATGTTCTTCTGCACCTCGTAGAATTTCTTCGCCTCGATGGTGGTCAGCGGATTCTCCTGGGCCTCGACCGTGCCGTTCTGCAGGGCCAGATACACCTCGGCGAAGGCAATCGGCGCG
The DNA here is from genome assembly GCF_040319695.1 of Mesorhizobium sp. M0898. Classification (NCBI taxonomy): domain Bacteria; kingdom Pseudomonadati; phylum Pseudomonadota; class Alphaproteobacteria; order Hyphomicrobiales; family Phyllobacteriaceae; genus Mesorhizobium; species Mesorhizobium sp. M0898. The sequence goes on from NZ_JAMYOE010000010.1 coordinate 57,563, forward strand.
GTGTTGGCGCCGCAGGCACGCGGCATGGCCAGATAGGCCGGCACGTCGGGAACCCGCATCTTCAGGCCCTGCATGTCGGAGCACTTGGCGATCGGACGGTTCGAGGTGGTCTGCCGCGTCCCGTAATAGGTGGTGGCGGCGATGTGATTGCCGGTCTTGTCCTCATAGCCCTTGGTCAGGGCCTTGTAGACGTCGCTCTTGGTGTATTTCAGCAAATGGTCGGCATCGCGGAAAGTGTATGGGAAATAGGTGACGCCGATCGGTGGATATTCGCGCGCCGCGAAGCTCGATCCGGAAATGATGATATCGACGGTACCGAGCATCAGGCCCTGGTTGATGTCTGCTTCCTTGCCAAGCTGCGAGGCCGGATAGACGTCGATGGCGTAGCGGCCCTGGGTGCGCTTCTTGATTTCGTCGGCCGCCCACACGGATTCGGTGTGGAAGGGCTCCGTCGTCTCGTAGACATGCGCCCATTTCAGGACCGTTTCCGCCGAGGCCGACGCCATGGGTATGGCAATTGCGGCGATCGCACCGAGCAGAACTGCGTATTTTCTCAGCATCTAATTCCTCCCTGGTTGAACTTGACGGCCGGATCTCCCCCCGGCCAACTGCTATTCCGCAACCTCCTTGGCTGCGGCTCTCTCATCGAAATTGCGTGAGAATCTGATTTGCGACTGGCGCAGATGCTGCTGCATGGCGGCCTTGGCCCGCTCGGGGTCGCGCGCGGCAATTGCATCACGCACGGCAAGATGTTCCTTTGCCGCGACCTGCCAGGAATCGCTGGTCTCGAAATAGATTGACAGGCGTTCGAAGTACGGGTTCATGCGCTGGTCGAAAAGCTCGCCGATGAAGCGCACCAGCACCGCGTTCTCGAGAATGCCGGCGACAGCGGTGTGGAATTCCCGGTCGAGCGCAATGGTCATCTTGTTGGGGTGACGCATGGCCTCCATCCGGCGCAGCACGTCGTCGAGCCGTTCGATATCTGCAGGCCGGACATGGAGGGCCGCTTCGGCGGCGATCGCGCCTTCGACGAATTCGCGCGCGCGCAACAGCTCGAACGGGCCTTCCTCGACTTCGGGTTCGGAGGCGGCGGCGCTCGGCGGATCGGTGACGTAGATACCCGAGCCGACGCGGATGCGTATGCGGCCTTCAACCTCCAGCGCTATCAGCGCTTCACGGACTGTCGGGCGGGAAATTCCGAGCTGGTCGGCCAGATCCCGCTCGGTCGGCAGGCGGTCGCCGACGGAAAACTCGCCGGCATCGATCAGCTGCCTGAGCTGATCGGCTACCTGTCGGTAAAGCCGGCGTGGTTCAACGGCCTGGATCGGCATGCGCGTCTAGTTCCCTCCCGGGCCAACCCTGGTACATTGGTCTGACCCATTGACCGCAGCTTAGACAGAGGATGCGGAGAGTCAAGCTCGATAGAACCGCGACCCGCACAACCGGAACGCGGCGGCATTGCGCAAGCATTCCATGCGTCAGCGCCGTCCCCCGCGAATGACCAGGACGTTCCCGGCGGCGACGAGGACGAGCCCGATGATCGCGTACGCAGTCCAGGCATAGCCTTCCAGCGCCGTGGAGATCAAAAGCGCAAAGACGGGAAATATGACGGTCGCATAGCCGGCGCGGGCGCCGCCAATGCGTCCGAGCAGCGTCAGGTAGGCGGCGAAAGCCACGACGGTCGATATGACGGCGAGGAAGACCAGCGAGCCGATATAAGAGGCGGTCGTCGCGAACACGAACGGCTCACCAAGCAGGAAGGCCAACAACGCCGACCACAAAGTGCCATAAAGCATGCCCCAGGCGCTCGTTGAAACGAGCGGCAGTCCGCGGCGCTGGTTGGCGACGGAGACGAGATTGCCGGCGCAGAAGCTCAGCGTGCCGCAGAGGCACAGAAGAAGGCCCACCAACGTGCCGCCGGAAAGCCCGTTGGCGGCGATTTCGGGAAAGAACATCAGCGCTATTCCGGCGAAGCCGATGATGCCGCCGGCGAGAATGCGCGGCGCCGGGCGCTCGCCGATGACCAAGGCAGCGAGCAGCATGTTGATGACCGAAGCGAGCGAGAAGACGACTGAGAGCAAGCCGCTGACGAGATAGCCGGCGCCATAATAGAAAAACAGGAAGTTCGACGAGAAGATGAGGATGCCGAGCACAGCAAAGCGCAAATGATCGGTGATCGGAAAGCGGAGCCGCCGACCGGAAAAGCCCGCCCAGGCAAACATCAGCAGCGTGGCGATGGCGAAGCGCCAGACCAGATTGACCTCGTTCGACACGCCGCTGCCGACCTGAAGTTCGATCGCGAACCACGATGCGCTCCAGGCAATGACCGTCAGCGCGTAAAGCCCGTAGTCGACGGGTTCGAAGGGGCGGTCGCGCGTCGTCATGCGCATTTCCGCATTAGTCGGTTCCGCGGCGCCGTTTGGTTCTCTTGTTACTGACATGCTGGCCAAGACTCTTCCGCTCACAAGACGCTTACGGACCGATTGTCCTCCTTCGCCGCTTCTGAACCCAGAAGACGAGACCGACCAACAACAGGGCCGGGATGGTAAACCAATAGCGCGATGGCCGTTCCGCAGGGACTAGCACCCGGTTGATTTCGTCGCCGGGCTGCAGGCCGAATTTGGCCGCCTGGCTGCCCAGTCGCACGACGCCGACCGTCACGCTATCGCCAAGCGCACTGACGTCCAGGCCCGCAGCCTTGAGGCGTTCGGCCGATGAATTTGCAGGCCCGAGCTGCAGCCGAACCAGCTTCGATATCTCATCGCCGTTGAGGTTCAGTGTCGTCAGGCGCAAGCGAACCGCGCCTCCCTCGGCCGTCTCGTCGACGATACGGCTGAGTTCGGTGGCGGGTACTGCCCGATACGGTTCACTCACCTGATCGAGCAACAATCCCGGCCTGAACAAGATGAAACAGGCCACAAGCAACGCAATCGTCTCGTACCAGCGGTTGCGCACGAGCATCCAATTCTGCGTCGCTGCTACAAACGAGACCATGGCCAGCGTCGATGTCACCACCATCGCGACGGAATCGAACGGACCTTCGAGATCGATCATCAGCAGTCCGGTGTTGAAGATGAAGATGAACGGCAGCAGGCCGGTACGGATCTCGTACTTGAAGCCCTGAATGCCGGTCTTCACCGGATCGGCGCCGGAAATTGCCGCAGCAGCATAAGCTGCCAGACCCACTGGCGGCGTCACATCCGCCATCAGCCCGAAATAGAAAACGAACATGTGGACGGCGACCAGCGGCACGGCAAGATCGTTCTGCGCCGCCAAATCGACGATGACCGGCGCCATCAAGGTGGCGACGACGACATAGCTTGCAGTGGTCGGCATGCCCATGCCGAGAATGATGCAGATCACCGCGGTGAACAAAAGCATGACGATGAAGCTGCCGCCCGAGATGAATTCGACCAGCTCGGTCATTACCAGCCCGATGCCCGTGAGCAGAACCGTGCCGACGATGATGCCGGCCGTCGCAGTGGCAATGCCGACCGTCGTCATGTTGCGTGCGGCGGCGGACAGCCCACCGACCAGATCGTCGAAACCGTGAAGCCAATGCTGCGCCAGCGCGCGGTCCTTGCGGAAAAAGGCGGTGAGCGGCCGCTGCGTGACGATCAGCGCCATAAGGGCGACAGCGCCCCAGAATGCCGACAGGCCGGGCGACAACTCCTCCACCATCAGGCACCAGATCAACAGGATCACAGGCAGCAGAAAATGCAGGCCGGTGCGTGCCGTCTCGCCGAAGTGGGGAATCCTGACGATCTCGCCCTCCAGATCCTCCAGCGGCAGGTCGGGATAACGCGCCCGGTAGGCGACAAGGCCGATGTAAACGGCGATCAGCGCGGCAGTGATCATCCAGGTCGCGGCCGCGCCGAAAACGATCTTCGTCCAGCCAATGCCGTAATAGACAAGCCCTGCGAGGATGATGAAACCGCATATGCCAATCAGCCCGCGCAGCGCGCCCTGAAATGCGGAGTGCGTGCTGCGTGACGGCAGGCCCTTCATCCCCGTCTTCATCGCCTCGATATCGACGATGTAGAACAACGAGCCGTAGGTCAGCAGCGCCGGATAGAAGGCGTGCTTGACCACCTCGGCATAGGAAATGCCGACATATTCCGCGATCAAGAACGCGGCGGCGCCCATCACCGGAGGCATCAGCTGACCATTGACGCCGGCCGCGCATTCGATGGCGCCCGCCTTCACCGCAGAATATCCGACCCGGCGCATCAGCGGGATGGTGAAGGTTCCGGTGGTCACGACATTAGCGATCGACGACCCGGAAATCATGCCGGTCAGGCCGGAAGCCACAACACCGGCCTTGGCCGGACCGCCGCGGTATTTGCCGAGCAGCGAGAAGGCAAGCTGGATGAAAAAGCCGCCGGCGCCGGCGCGCTCCAGCAATGTTCCGAACAGAACGAACATGAAGACGACGTTGGTGGACACACCAAGGGCAACACCGAAGACCCCCTCCGACGTCAGCCACATCTGCGAGGCTGCGCGCGATAACGTCGCGCCTTTGTGGCCGAGCAGGCCAGGTAGGTGAGGCCCGGCGAAGATATAGATCAGCATGATCGCCGCGATGACGGTGATGGCAGGCCCGACGGCGCGACGGGCGGCCTCGAGCAGGATGAGGACGCCGGCGATCGAGACGACCAGGTCAGCCGTAGTAGGAAGGCCCGGCCGATGGGCGATATCGCTGTAAAAGACCAACAGATAGAGGGCGGACGCCGCCCCGGCGATGCCTAGCACCCAGTCGGGCAGCGGCACCCGGCTGCGCGACGAGGTCTTGAAGGCCGGAAACGTCAGCATCGCCAGAAACAGGGCGAAGGCCAGATGGATGGAGCGGGCGATGCCATCGCTGATGACACCAAAATTGAGCATGAACGGAAGGGGCGAGGCATACCAGAGCTGGAACAGCGACCATGCCAGCGATACGCCGAGGATCAGCTTCGCGGTGCGGCCGGTCGGCTTGCGCCCACCGGTGTCGGCCTCGGCGACGATCTCGCTAAGCTTGTCAATGTCGATAATGGGTTGGTCAGGCCCTGCCGCCCGCTGGCTTTGATCTGTCATCGTTCCCCACAATTATTTGCGATGCGAGGCGCCTGTGGCGCCTCGCATTGAAGGCCTCAGAGCCAGCCCTTCTCCTTGTAATAGCGCTCCGCGCCCGGATGCATTGGCGCCGACAGACCGGTCTTGATCATCTCCTTGGGATCGAGATTGGCGAAAGCCGGATGCAGTTTCTTGAAGTCGTCGAAATTTTCGAAGACCGACTTCACCAGTTCGTAGACCACCTCATCGGGCGTGCTGGCATTCGTCACCACTGTCGCGCGGACGCCGAATGTCGTCACGTCGTCCGGATTGTTGGCGTACATGCCGCCCTTGATGGTGGCGACTGAATAGTACGGATGAGCTGCCAACAGCGCGTCCACTGCCGGACCGGTCAGCGGGATGAGTTTGGCGCCACAGGCCGTGGTCGGATCCTGGATCGCGGCGGAAGGATGGCCAACGCCGTAGAAGAAACCGTCGATCTTGTTGTCGCACAGCGCGCTGCCCTGCTCGTCCGCCTTCAGCTCCGCGGCAAGCGAGAAATCGCCGAGCGTCCAGCCCATCTGCTTGAGCAACTCCTCCATGGACGAGCGGGTGCCTGACCCGGGATTGCCGACGTTGAAGCGTTTGCCTTTGAAGTCCTCGAATTTGGTGACGCCGGCGTCTGGCCGCGCCAGCACGGTAAACGGCTCGGGATGGACAGAGAACACGGCCCGCAGATCCTTGAACGGCTTGCCGTCGAAATTTCCGGTCCCCTCATAGGCCTGGTACTGGACGTCCGATTGGGTCAAGCCGAAATCGAGGTCGCCGGTCTGGATGGAGTTGACGTTGAAGACCGAACCGCCGGTCGACTCCGTCGAGCATCGGATGCCGGTTTTCTGCCGGTCCTTGTTCATCAGTCGGCAAATGGCGCCGCCGACGGCATAGTAGACGCCGGTGACCCCGCCGGTGCCGACCGTGACGAAGCGCTGCTCGGCAGCGACGGATGGCAGCGCCAGCAGCATGCAGGCCGCCGCGCCGATCAGGGTTTTCATCGAACTGTACATGGTTGCTACCTCTCTGGTGGGTGTCCCGGCCCATCGCCGATGACGCGTTGGAACTGGTTTGAGGCGGTCCGCGTCGTGCGGGTCAGGCCGCTGAAGCAATCGCAGCGTCGATTGCCTCACCGAGCCGTTCGACGATCCGATCGATATCCTGTTTGGAAATGATGAAAGGCGGCGCCACAAGCACATGAACGCCCCGCACACCGTCAATCGTCCCGGCCATCGGATAAATCATCAGGCCGCGGGCCATTGCTTCGCGCTTGATGCGGGCGTTGAGTTCAAGCCTCTGATCGAACGGCTCCTTGCTGGCGCGATCAACCACCAGCTCGATTCCCCTGAACAGACCCCGCCCGCGAATGTCGCCGACGTGATGGTGGTTATCGAAGCGTTGGTGCAGGCGTTCGTCCAGCTGCGCGCCCATTGCGCTGACGTTGTCGAGTAGACCGTCACGTCGGATGACCTCCTGCACAGCAAGGCCGGCCGCCGCTGCCATTGGATGGCCCATATAGGTATGCCCATGCTGGAAGAAGCCCGAGCCTTGGGCAAAGGCATCGAAGATATGCCGGCCGAGCAGCACCGCGCCAATCGGCTGGTAGCCACCGCCGAGTCCCTTGGCGATGGTCAGCAGGTCGGGGGCGATGCCGTCCTGTTCGCACGCATGCAGCGTGCCGGTACGGCCCATGCCGCACATCACCTCGTCGAGAATGAGCAGCACGCCGTAGCGGTCGCAAATCGCGCGAATGTGCTTGAAGTAATCCGCGACCGGCGGCACTGCGCCGAGCGTCGCACCCACCACCGGCTCGGCGACAAAGGCGATGACCTCGTCCGGGCCGAGTTCGAGGATCTTGTCTTCGAGCTGCTGGGCGGCGCGCGCCGCATAGGCTTCGTCGCTTTCGCCATGCCTTTGATAGCGATAGGCGTAACAGGGGTCGATATGGTGGGTCTCGATCAGCAACGGCCTGAACTGGGCGCGCCGCCATTCGTTGCCGCCGGTGGCGAGAGCGCCGAGCGTATTGCCGTGATAGCTCTGCCGGCGTGCGATGAGATGGCGCCGTTGCGGCTCGCCTTTCTCGACAAAATATTGCCTGGCCATCTTGAGTGCGGCCTCGACCGCCTCCGAGCCGCCGCTGACCAGATAGACGTGGTCCAACCCTTTCGGCGCGTCCTCGACCAGCCGATCCGCCAAGCGCTCCGCCACCTCGGTGGTGAAGAAGCTGGTGTGGGCGTAGGCGATGCGGTCAAGCTGGGTGTGCAGCGCGGCAATCACGTCGGGATGACCGTGGCCGAGACAGGACACCGCGGCGCCGCCCGACGCATCGATATAGGACTTGCCCTTGGCATCGAACAGTTCGATGCCTTGGCCGCGAGCGGCGACCGGCAGCGTCGAGTGGATGGTTCGATGAAGAATGTGTGTCATCGACGGTCCCTCAGGGGCATTTTCTTCGGCGCACGCTGGTTCAGGTGGGTCTTGAGGGCGGCGCCCTGCTCATCGAAGCGTCGCAGCGATTCGACGGCGCCCTCGCCTGCCTGTCCTGCGACAAGAGCACCGAGGATCTCAGCAACGATGAAAGCTGGCGTCATGGTGTGGAAAAAGGACGGGCTGCCGGTCGGCACGACGACTAGGTGATCGGCAAGCAGCGCCAAGGGCGCTACCCCGCTGTCGGTGATCGCAATGACCGGTACGCCGCGGCCGGCAGCGTACTCGACAAGCTCGATTGTGAAGCGCGTGTAGGGCAGGACGCTGGCGGCGATCAGCACGTCGTCCTTGGTCGCATGGGCCAGAGCGTCACCATCGGTTCCGCCGATGCCGTGCAACAGCACCGACTTCTCGCCGATCAGCGACAGGATGTAATGCAGATGCCAGGCCACCGCATGGCTCGAGCGCAGGCCGAGGCAATAGACGCGCCTTGCCGCACTCAGCGCCCTGGCCGTGTCGACCAGACGGTCGATCGACCTGCTTTCGGCCAGATGGGCAAGCTGGCTGGAAATCGAATCCAGAATATCGGCCGCCAGCGCGTGGTCGCCCTTGAGCTTTTGGCTGGCCACCTGAAGGCCCGCCTTGCCAGCGAAACCGATTTCGCCGTCCCGGATCGCGGCGGCGTAGATATCGCGTACCGCCTCGTAGCCATCAAGGCCGAGATGCTGGGCCAGCCGCGTCATCGTCGCCGGCTGCACTCCTGCGTGCCGGGCCTGCTCGCGCATGGACAACAGCGCGACATCATACGGCTTGTCAAGGACATAGCGCGCAGCGGACCGAAGCTGCGCCGACATGCCGTCGAAGGCAGTGACGATCTGTCCAGCAAGCTCTCCCTGGTCCATGGATATTGCTAGCTCGCCAGCCCAGCGATTGCAACGTCTGTTTCAGTGTGATCAAAGATTGATTCATATGAATCTTGTCGCTCACAGAACGTCCCCATGAAGCCGGCCCATGGTCTCGACCGCATCGCCATAGCCGTCGCCCCGAACGGGGGACGTCGCAGCAAGGCCGACCATCCGGCGATTCCGCTGACACCAGCCGAACTTGCGAGGACGGCCGCGGAATGCGCCGATGCCGGTGCGGCTATGATCCACGTCCATGTCCGCGACAGAAGCGGCAATCATCTGCTCGACCCCGACGCCTACCGCCAGACGATCGCCGCCATCCGCGGTGCTGCCGGCGACCGCTTGATAATTCAGATCACCTCCGAAGCGCTCGGTATCTATTCGCCGGCCCAACAGATGGCCGTCGTACAAGATGTGAAGCCGCAAGCTGTCTCGCTGGCGCTTCGCGAAATCGTTCCTGATGCCGGATCGGAACTCGCCTGTGTGCGCTTCATGGCCTGGCTGCACACCGAGGAGGTTGCGCCGCAGATCATCCTCTATTCGCCCGAGGAGGCCGTCAGGCTTTCGGACATGCAGCAGCGCGGACTGATCCCCTGGGCAAGCATACCGGTTCTCTACGTGCTGGGCCGCTACACGCCGGGACAGGCGTCCGTTCCTGCCGATCTCTTGCCATTTCTTGCGGCGAACATGCCGCGCTTCGACCATTGGAGCGTCTGCGCCTTCGGCCGCAACGAAGCGGCGTGCGTGACCGCCGCCGCGTTGCTTGGCGGCCATGTCCGGGTCGGCTTCGAAAACAATCTTTTCCTTCCGGACGGCAGCATAGCCTCGTCCAACGCCGAACTGGTAGCGACCGTCGCACGCATACTCGCCGACTGCGGCGTCAAGATCGCCTCGGCCGCCGAGTTGGCGGCTCAATGGAACGCGCCGTTTCGTTCCGTATGACAAACCAAAGCCTATTTTCGGCGGCAAGCTCGCGCAAGGCATAGAGAGGCGGCTGCAATGTCATCGCCACGGAAGAACGACGCGTCCCCGCCCGCGGCGCGGCGATTGCAACAACAGTGCCGGTCGTTGTAACCATTCCGGCCGCTTGATATTGGAGGAGACGCAGCATGGACCGATTCACCGGCGGTTGCCTGTGCGGCAACGTTCGAATTATCGCGTCGGGGCGCCCATACCGGGTCGGCCTTTGTCACTGTCTTGACTGCCGCAAGCATCATGGCGCCCTTTTTCACGCTTCCGCGATTTTTCCTGAGGATGCGGTGACGATCGACGGCGAAACACGCGACTACGCCGGACGGTTTTTCTGTCCCCGCTGCGGCTCCTCCGTTTTCGGACGCACCGCAGACGAAATCGAAGTAAACCTGGGGTCGCTGGATGCGCCTGACCAGCTGATGCCAACCTACGAAAGCTGGATCATCCGACGCGAGTCCTGGTTGCCGCCGTTTCCACTCACCAGACGATACGAGCGCGATCGTGACGCCACGGGTCGCTTTGAGGAATAGGTCGCACGAACGGTGCCGAGGAGGCAACGACATCAGAACATGGATTTTCACAGGCCGCCTGCTCACGCCGCTAAAATGTGAACTTGCATGCTTACAAGGTGCGCTGCCTTCATCCACATTGCCCCATGGGCATTCGTGAGCGCCTAAGGCGACCCGTGACAGCCAAGGCGCCGGACCTTAGAGGAGGATCGCAGGGGATGGGATTCATCGTCGCGATCCTGACGCAGGCTTTGTACAGAGCGCCGCGTTCAAAGCTGGCCGTTTAGGAGGTCACGCCGGAAGATCGGCCTTGCGGAAGCCATCAACGAAATGCCCAAGCAGCGCAGCGTCGTGGAATGGCTCTGTCGTGGTCCAGTGGCCCGCCGCCTCGAAACGATGATCACAGGCTAGTGGTCGCGGCGACAATCAACCCGCCCAAGACGGCGACATTGATGGTGAAGCCGGTACGAAGCGCTTCGTGTTCATCGCCGCTGTAGCGCCAGAAGTTGAGCGCCATGAACGACGCCGCAATGGTGAATACGGCCAAGGTCGCGGCGGGAAAGGGTCCACCAAGGCCCGCTGCTAGGCAAAAGCCGCCTGCGATCTCCAGCACCGATCCGGCCGCGAGAAGAGGCCTGGGAGCAGGAAAGCCCCGCTCGGCCAGGGACGCTGTAACTGCCCGGAACCTGAGGAAATGCTCGGCGCCCGTCCAGATAAAGATGCCGCCGAGCAAAACCAATCCAAGGTGGTGGAGGAACGCGATCATTCCTTGCTGCCGTCCTCGGTGTAAACCGCTAGCTCGTAACCATCCGGATCCGCGAAATGAAAGCGCCGGCCGCCGGGGAACCCATAAATCGGCCTGACGATCGTGCCTCCCGCTTCCTCGACCCGCTTGACCGTTGCCGGCAAATCATCGGCATAGAGAATGACGAGCGGGCCTCCTCCGGACCTCGCTGGGCCAGCGGCGAAGCCACCTGACAAGCGCCCGTCGTTGAACTCGCAATATTGCGTGCCGTAGTCAGTGAAGGTCCAGCCGAAGGCCTTTCCGTAGAAGTCGCGTGACCGCTGAATGTCTTTCACGTTGAATTCGACGTAGTCGATCCGTTGATCGTTGTTGTTGCTCATGATGCATACCTCTCGTGTGATGTACGACGGCGAAAGATAAGCACGCATCTCGCCTGCCGGATTGAACAAAACGGCCATCGACGTATGGCTTCACACGCCGCCGCCGAGGCGATGCATCTGACATGATTATTCACCTGCCCTCTTCCTTCCGGCCGGAAGAAACAACCGATTCTTGCAACCGTTTTCGATTGGCAGACGTTGTCGGTCGTGCAGATTGTTGTCTCGAGCGACGGCGGGCGCAGCCACTGCGTCGTAGGTTCACCGCCGGTAATCCGAAGAGGAGCGAGATGAGCGATCCCGTCCCAGCGCAGGCAACGGGTTCATTTCAGCAACGTCCAGCGTCGGCGCGGCTTCACGGGAGCTTTGCTTCGGTGTGGGCGCATCGAATGGACCCGGCGGGCGCACCGCCAATCGTCGTCATGCCCGATGCAACGATCGACCTGCAATGGATCGGAGGCAGCTTCCGAATTGCCGGCCCCGACAAGGAGCCGCAGACCGAGGTCCTGGCGGCAGGCGAGATCGTGATCGGCTTGCGCTTTCATCCTGCCACGGCGGCGGCATGGCTCGGCGTGCCACAAATCGAGCTTGTCGGCCAGAGGCTGTTGCTCGACGATTTATGGGGCGCGCGAGCCCGGCGCCTCGCCAGCCGCGTGCGCGCAGGCGACAATCTCGAGGATCTGGCCTGTTCGCTCGAACAGGTCGTCGCCGAGGAGGCGGCCTCCCGCGCGCCAGACGTTCCCATGCAGGCGGCATATCGCCTGATCGAGCGCGGGCCGCCACCCGACGCGCCGCTCGTCCCTTGGTTGATGCGCGCACTCGAGATGAGCGAAAGGACGTTGCGCCGGCGCTTCGACGAGAGCTTCGGCTATGGCCCCAAGACGCTTGCGTATCCTCCGCTACCAGCGCTTTCTGCGGCTTTCGAGCCAATCAAACAGCGCCACGGCCATCCTGGCAGCCGAGGCGGGCTATTCCGATCAGGCGCATCTTGTCCGCGAGAGCCGACGCCTGACGGGAAGCACCCCGCGACAGATTCATCACCTGCTGCAGAACGGGTGAAACCACGTCGCGCTCTTCATTGGCCGTTTTGTTCAATTCGTCACTGTCGCCCGACTTTATCCTGGTGTCTCCGACAACCAGAGGAGATCGCCATGAAACCGCGCATTTCGGTTTTGACTATCGCTGTCGCCAACCTCGAGAGTTCTCTGGCGTTCTACCGCGACGGTCTCGGCTTGCCGACGGAAGGGATCATCGGCCGCGAGTTCGAGCATGGCGCCGTCGCGTTCTTCACGCTGTCCGGCGGGTTGAAGCTCGCGATCTGGGCGCAGGACGACCTCGCCTACGACACTGGCCTGCCCAAGGCGCCGATCAGCTCGACCTCGTTCACAGTCGGACACAACGTTGTGCGCCGCGAAGAAGTCGATCAAGTGATGGATGAGGCCGCTCGCGCCGGAGCCGAGATCATCAAGCCTGCCCGGGACACGTTCTTTGGCGGATATGCCGGATACTTCCGCGATCCGAACGGACACCTGTGGGAGGTCGTCTGGAACCCCGCCAACATACCGAATGAGGACGCTCTCTGAGGGCAGGTATGGCCCTGTAGGATCGGGCCGTTCCGGTCATTCCCGGTGCTGGCAAAATTCTATCGGGATCGGGGCGGGCGGCCTGCTTTCCCTGGCAAACGAAGCCAGTTCGACGGCAGTCCACCAGCATAATCTTACGGGGGCTGATTATGTAGCTCTATCCAGATTCGCCTCGCCTGCATGGCGCATCATGCGGCGGAAGCTCATTGAGATATGCGCCCGCCTTATATGGCCGATGGACTCCCAGTCGCCGATCTCGGCGGCGGCAAGGACCTCTTCCATTTCGCGGCGGAATGCGGTGAATTCCTCGACGAGGCCCAATTGCGGCATCAGCTTCAGGACGACGCGCGCGACCTGAAAATACAGGCGCTCGCTGATCTCGCGCAGTGGCTGGTTGCCGGTCATCGCCGTGAGCTCGTAGAAAAAATCCATGTTGAGGCGCAGGAAAGCGCGCTGGTCGGGATTGAGTATATCGGCATCGCAGCGCGCGATGAGCGCCCGTATCCGGTCAAGATCGTCCGCCGTGCGCGGAATCGGCGAAAGCTTGCCGACGAGGAGCGCCAGTTCCAGGCGCAGATGATAGACCTGCTGCAATTCCTCGATGTCGACGTCGGTGACGATCGTGCCGACGCCGTGGACGGATTGAACCAGACCCTCGGATTCAAGGCGCGCCAGGACGCGCCGGACCGGCGTGCGGCTGATCTCGAATTCCTGGGCAAGTTCTTCCTCGGACAGGTGGCTTCCCGGCGCATAATCGAGCAGGCAGATGCGGTCGCGCAATATCCGGTAGATGCGCTCGAACCGCTCCCGCGCGGAGAGCGGGCGCGGCGGCGCGGCGGTCACCGTCGTGGGCGGCTTGGCCTCTGTCTCGATCGTCACCCAGCCTCCAGGACAGCGTGCAGGAATTGCCGTGTCCGCTCGTTCTTGGGAGCACCAAACAGTTCGCTTGGTGGTCCCTGCTCGCAGATCTTGCCTTGATAGAAGAAACAAACGCGGTCGGAAAACTCCTTGGCGAAGCCCATCTGATGGGTGACCATCAGCATGGTGAGATCATGCTCGCGCCCGATTTGCCTTATCACCTGCAGCACTTCGCCGACAAGCTCCGGGTCGAGCGCCGACGTCACCTCGTCGAACAGCATGATCTTGGGCCGCATTGCCAGCGCCCTGGCGATGGCGACGCGCTGCTGCTGGCCGCCGGAAAGCTGTGACGGATAGTGGTCCTTCTTCTGGGCCAGACCGACCAGCTCCAGCAGCTCGGCCGCTCGTGCCTCGGCGTCCGCCCGCTTCATGCCGAGCACCGTTATCGGCGCCTCGATGCAGTTCTGCATCGCCGTCATATGCGGAAACAGGTTGAACGACTGGAACACCATGCCGATCTTGGCGCGGATCTTGCGGATGTGGGCGAGATCGGCGGGAACAAGCTTGCCGTTCCTCTCCATATGGGTCAGCGGCTCGCCTTCGACCCAGATGACGCCGTCATTGATCGTCTCCAGCGTCATCAGCATGCGCAGCACCGTCGTCTTGCCCGAACCCGACGGACCGATGACGGAGACTTTTTCGCCGCGCGCTATTTCGAGATTGAGCCCGTCGAGAACGGTTAACGTGCCGTAGCGTTTCGATACATTGTCGAAGCGGACCATCGGTTGTTCAGTCATCGCGTGGTCCTCCTGTTGAGCAGCCCTTCGAGGGAGCGGATGAGCGCCGCCGAAACCAGGCTCATGGCAAGGAAAAACAGGCCGACCAGCGTGATCGGCTCGGTGTAGCGGAACGTTTCGGAGCCGATGATCTTGGCGGTCTGCATCAGTTCCATCACGGCGATTGCGGAAAGCAACGGCGTTTCCTTGAACAAGGCCACCAGATAATTGCCGAGCGCCGGAACGATCGGCGGGATCGCCTGCGGAATGATGATGTCGCGGAACGTCGTCCAGGACGAGAGATTGAGCGCGATCGAAGCTTCCCACTGGCCGCGATGGATGTTGTCGAAACCGGCGCGATAGACCTCGGAGCAATAGGCGGCGTAGTGAATGCCGATGGCCAGCACCCCGGCGGTGAAAGCGTCGAGCACGACACCGAATTTCGGAAAGACGAAATAGAGAAAGAATATCTGGATGAGCAGCGGGGTCGAGCGGATCAGCTCAACCAGCACCGAAATCGTCCAGCTGGTCCATGGCACGGCGATGCGGACAACGGCTAGCACCAGGCCGAGCGAGGCGGCAAGCGCAAAGCCGATCAGCGTCGCTTCGATGGAAATGACAGCGGCGCGAGCAAGCACCGGCAGGATTTCCAGGGCAAATCCCCAATCCCAGATCATGCCGCCTTCCCCCGCGCCAGTCCGAGCGACGCCCGCCTTTCGAGAAGCCGCATGCCGATGGTCACAACCAGCGACATTGCCAGGTACATCAAAAGAACGAGGGTGAAGATCGGAATGGTCTTGAACGTGTTCTGGTTCATTTGCTGCGCCTTGAAGGCGAGATCCGAAAGCGTGATCAGCGAGACCAGCGCCGTCGATTTCAGAAGCTCGATGAACAGATTGCCCCAGGGCGGGATCATCGCGACAAAGGCCTGCGGCAGGATGATCCGGCGCAACATCTGTGGGCGGCTCATGTTCAATGCCGTACACGCTTCCCACTGCCCGCGGGCGACGGACAGGATTGCGCCGCGCACGCACTCCGATCCGTAGGCGCCGACATTCAGGCCGAGCGCCAGCACTGCCACAACGAATGCGTTGATCGTGACGCCGAATTGCGGGAGCACGAAAAACAGCCAGAACAATTGCACCAGTGCCGACGTTCCGCGGAAGATCTCGACGTAAACCGTGGCCAGCCATCTGAGCGGCGTCGGGCCGTACATCCTTGCAAGTGCTGCAAGCACGCCCATGATAATTGCCAGCAGGCTGCCGAGGACGGCGATCTCGACCGTCAGGACCGCGCCTTGCAGCAGGCCCGGCATGAACACTCTATAGCTGTCCTGCGTTGCCAACGCGCCGATCACGACTAGCGCGATGACCAGCATGGCAATGAGCGTACGGATTCCCATGCGATTCCCCCGGGAAAAAAGGGCGGCGCTTTCGCGCCGCCAGCAGTTGGGAACCTATTTGCCAGCGCAGAGCTCTGCGGTGGTCTTGTTGGGCAGATAATCCTTGCCGAAGCCGAGTGGCTCGACCAGCGCGATATGCTCCGGCGAACCGATGAACTTCTTCAGCTCGGCGTTGAAAGCCTGCTGCAGGTCGGTGTCTTCCTTGCGGAAGCCGAAGCCGCCATGGCCTTTCACCGACTTGCCGGCGACCTCGCCGAAGGGCTTGGTCGATTCGACACCGTCGGCCTTCTTGGCCATGTCGGCGATCGAAAGGGCGGTAAGCGCGGCAGCATCGGCGCGGCCCGACTGGACGGCGGCGACCAGGCTGGACTGGTCGGGCAAGGAGACGATCTGCCCATCGGCAACGCCCGCTTCTTTGGCGAAGCCGCCTTCGACGGCGCCGGCCATCACGGCAAGCTTGAGATCCGGATTATCCTTGATGCTGGAAAAATCCTTGATGCCTTTCGGATTGCCTTTTGCCACCAGCATAGCCTCGCCGATGCCGTAGGACGGCTCGGAGTAGTTGATCTCGGCGCAGCGCTTCGGGGTGATGAACATGCCGGCGGCGATGATATCGAAGCGGCCGGCCTTGAGACCTGGAATGAGCGAGCCGAATTCGGTCAAAACACCGTCGACCTGCGGTATGCCCATCTTGGCGAGCACCGCCTTGGCGACTTCCGGCGCCTCGCCGGTCAGCTTGCCGTCTGGCGTGGCGTAACCGAACGGCGCCTCGTTGGCGAAACCGACGCGGATGTAGCCGTCCTTCTTGGCCCGTTCGAGGGTGGTTTCCGCGTGAGCGGACAGCGAGGTCAATGACGTCGCGGCGAGCGCGATGCAGGCAGCCGCTTTCACGACCATGCGGCGCGATATCGATGAATTGAACATGCTTTTCTCCCATTGGACAACTGTGGATGGTTCCCAGGGCGCGGCCTTCTTCGAGGTCGGCGCCTGCTTGATCAGACGTATACAACTGCCCTAGACATTTCGCAAGCAGAGATATAGAAACCATGTAAATTCGGCGATAATTCGTAGTTAGCCAACAAATTGACGTCGAGTTGTGCACAATTTGGGCCTGCTTGCCCATATTTTATCAAAGGGCAAGCGGCGTACTGGAAGGCAGGATTTCGGTGGCGACCGCGAAGGGCTTCGGGACATTCACGCAAGCGGAGTATGGGCAGCGCCTCGCCGGCGTGAAGACACGCATGCAACAAGCCGGCTTCGATCTCATCGTCTGTCAGGATCCAGCCAACATGTGCTGGCTGACCGGCTATGACGGATGGTCGTTCTACGTTCCGCAGTGCGTGCTCGTCCATCTGGAGGAGGACCGGCCGATCTGGTTCGGCAGAGCGCAGGATGCCAAGAGCGCACGCCTGACCACCGGCCTGCCCGAGACAAACATCGTGCCGTTCTCGGAACGGCTGGTGCAGCAGCCCGTCGAACACCCTTATGACGAACTCGCCCAACTGATCCGGTCGCGCGGCTGGGGAAAGGCCCGTATCGGCGTCGAGATGGACGCGCATTATTACACTGCGCGCTGCCACGCCCATCTTGTCGAGGGGCTGCCCGACGCGCATTTCGCCAACAACCACGATCTCGTTAACTGGGCGCGGCTGGTCAAATCCGAAGCCGAGCTGGTGCTGATCCGCGAGGCGGGTGCGATCTGCACGCATGCCATGAACCGCGCCATCGGGAAAATGCGGCCCGGTGTGCCTCAGAACCATGTCATTGCGGAAATCTATCACGCGCAGATCACGGGGGTGCCCGGAGCGGGCGGCGACTATGCCGCGATCTGTCCGCTGATGCCCGTTGGCGAGGGCACCAGCACGCCGCATCTGACGTGGTCCGACGCGCCGCTGCCGGACAGCGGCCCCGCCATTCTGGAGATTGCCGGCGTGAGGCGCCGCTATCACGCGGCGCTGACGCGGACCATACATTTCGGCAAGCCGCCGCTAGCCATCCTCGACATGGCCAAGGCAATCGTCGAGGGTGTCGACGCCGGCCTCGAGAAGGCGCGCCCCGGCTACACCGCCGAACAGGTGGAAGCCGCCTGGCAGGCAGTCCTGCGACGGAACGGGCTGAAGAAGGAAAGCCGGGTCGGCTATCCGGTCGGGCTCGCCTACCCGCCCGATTGGGGTGAACGCACTGCAAGCCTTCGTCCCGGCGATACTACCGAGATGCAGTCCGGGATGTGCTTCCATTTCATGGCCGGCGTCTGGCTCGACGATTTCGGCATCGCCATCTCGGAGTCGTTCGTCGTCACGGAACGCGGCGGCGAACGCCTCTGCGACGTGGCGCGCGAACTCATCGTCATCGACTGACATGGCGGCCAGGAAACCGGCTGCCGAAAAGACCATGCCCGCCAGCAAGCCGGCAACAAGCACGAGGACGCCCGATGGACCGCAATCCGTTTTCCGAAGCCGAAATCGCCGGCCGCCTGGCAAAGGTCCGTACTGCACTGATCGAGCGGGAGCTCGACGCGGCGGTGTTTGCCTCGCCGGAGAACGTCTTCTATCTCACCGGGCTTGATCACTGGGGGTATTTTGCCCCTCACCTGCTGATCGTTCCACTCCAGGGAAACCCCGTCCTGGTCACCCGCTCGATGGAGAAGGTGACGATCGAGAAGCAGGTGAAGGCAGCGGAATTCCGCGGCCACTCCGACAGCGAAACGGCGGCCGACCTTGCCGCGCGGGTGCTTGCGGAGCTCGGCCTGTCGGGCAAGCGGATCGGCCTCGAATACTGGACGGCCGGCCTTAGCCATGGACTTGCCGTGGCGCTCCAGACGCAAGCCGATGCAACGTGGAGCGATGTCTCCGGTCTGATCGACGAGATGCGGCGGGTGAAGAGCGCCGAAGAACAGGCGCTGATGCGGCGTGCCGCAAAGGTGACGGACGCCGCCGCCGGTGCCGCGATCGCCGCGATCTCCGATGGCGCTTCCGAACACGAGGTCGCCGCCCAATGTGTTTCGGCAATGATCCGCGCCGGCGGTCATGCGCCGGGCTTCGGACCGTTCATCCGCCCGGCCGCGCGCCTGGGTGAAGAGCACACGACCTGGGGCGACGGAATCTACCGCAAGGGCGAGCCGGTCTTTGTCGAACTGTCCGGGTGCATCTCGCGCTACCACGCCCCGCTCGGCCGGCTCGTTCGCATCGGCCACATCAGCGATGAAGACGCCGCAATGGCGGAGGTGACCGCCAAGGCCTTCAACGCGGTCGTCGAGGCGCTGCGGCCGGGCGCCAAGGCGCGCGATGTCTACGCCGCCTGGCAGGCCGTCGCCGACGAGGCCGGCCTTTCCCACTATCGCCGCCATCACTGCGGCTACCTTGTCGGCGCCGGCCAGCCGCCGTCATGGACCGGCGGCAATTCGGTGACCGGCTTGCGACACGATTCCGACCTCGAGATCGAAACGGGGATGAGCTTCCACATCCTGTCATGGCTGATGGGAACGGGTCGCGGCAATGACTTCGTCTCCAACACGGTGCTTTTGACCGACGCGGGCGCCGAAGTGCTCACCCGCACGCCGGCCGGCCCGATCGTTCGATAGGCCCGCACGCATGGCGCGCTACTCGGCACTCTCGATTTTCCGCAACGCGCTCGCCCGCCAGAAGAATTGGCAGCGCGCCTGGCGTGCGGCGGAGCCAAAACCGTCTTATGATGTGATCGTCATCGGCGGCGGCGGACACGGCCTCGCCACCGCCTTCTACCTCGCCGAGAACCACGGCATCCGTAACGTCGCCGTACTCGAAAAGGGCTATGTCGGCGGCGGCAATGTCGGCCGCAACACCACCGTCATCCGCTCCAACTACCTGCTCGACGGCAACACCCAGTTCTACGAATTCTCGATGAAGCTCTGGGAGGGCATGTCGCGGGCGCTGAACTTCAACGTCATGTTCTCGCAGCGCGGCCAGCTCGTCACAGCGCATTCGGCCGATCAGCTCGACGGCTTCAGCCACCGCGCCAATGTCATGCGGCTGAATGGCATTGATGCCGATATCCTCGACCGCGACGAGGTGCGCCGTCTCGTGCCCTATCTCGATTTTTCCGACACCGCCCGCTTTCCGATCCATGGTGCCATCTTCCAGGGCCGGGCGGGCACGGCGCGCCACGACGCCGTCGCCTGGGGCTATGCGCGCGCCGCCGACGGCCATGGCGTCGACATCATCCAGAACTGCGAAATGACAGGCTTCCTCCGCGACGGCGACAGGATCCTCGGCGTCGAAACGACGAAAGGCCGGATCGGCGCCGGCAAGGTCGGCCTCGCGGTCGCTGGCCACACGTCCGTGCTCGGTGCCAAGGCCGGCCTTGAACTGCCGATCGAAAGCCATGTGCTGCAAGCTTTTGTCACCGAACCGCTGAAGCCGTTGGTAGATCACGTCGTCGCTTACGGCGCCGATCATTTCTACGTCAGCCAGTCCGACAAGGGCGGACTGGTCTTCGGCGGCAATCTCGACGGCTACAATTCATACGCCCAGCGCGGCAATCTCGGCGTCGTGCGCGAGGTGGCGGAGGCGGCGATTGCTTTGATGCCGTGCATTTCGCGCGTCCGTCTGCTGCGCCACTGGGGCGGCGTCATGGACATGACTCCCGATGCCAGCCCGATCATCTGCCCGACGCCGATCGACGGCCTCTATCTCAATGGCGGCTGGTGCTATGGCGGCTTCAAGGCGACGCCGGCTTCCGGCTGGTGCTTCGCCCACACGATCGCCACCGGCAAGCCGCATCCCTTGATCGCGGCCTACGGGCTCGATCGTTTCCGCACCGGCCACACGCTCGATGAGGCCGGCGTCGGCCCTTCCGCCTGGCTGCAATAGGAGGCGGGACAAAATGCTGCGCATCGAATGCCCCTGCTGCGGCCCGCGCGACCATGACGAGTTCCGCTATGGCGGCGATGCCTCGGTCACGCGTCCAACCCATGACGATGCCGATCCGGAGGCCTGGTACCGCTACGTCTATATCAGGACAAACCTGGCCGGCCCGCACCGTGAATTCTGGCAGCACGTGACCGGCTGCCGGCAATGGCTGGTGGTCGAACGCGACACCCGCAACCACGCGATCGCATCCGTCGACTTCGCCAGGAAATCGACTGTCAGGAAACAACCGGCATGAGTTCGAACCGCAAACGCCTGCCAGCGGGTGGCCGCATCAGTCGCGAGGTGCCGGTAGACTTCACCTTCGATGGCCGCAAGCTGATTGGGTATCGCGGCGACACGCTCGCCTCCGCGCTGCTCGCCAATGGCGTCACCCTGGTCGGGCGCAGCTTCAAATATCATCGCCCGCGCGGCATTTTTTCCGCCGGGCCCGAAGAGCCGAATGCGCTGGTTACGCTCGGGAGCGCCGGCAGGCGCGAGCCGAACCTGCCGGCGACGACGCTGGAACTCGCCGACGGCATGGTCGTGGAGAGTCAGAACCGCTGGCCGTCGCTTGCCTTCGACGTGCAAAGCGTCAACGGCCTTTTCGCGCCGTTTCTGTCCGCCGGCTTCTACTACAAGACCTTCATGGGCCCGACGCGCCGCGCCTGGATGTTCTACGAACATTTCATCCGCAAGGCGGCCGGCCTGGGCAGAGCCGGCACCGGCCCCGATCCCGACCGCTACGAGGTTCATCATGCCTTCGCCGATGTCGCCATCGTCGGCGGCGGCCCGGCGGGATTGTCGGCGGCGCGGGCGGCCGCCGCGGCCGGCGCGCGGGTCGCGCTGATCGAGCAGGATTTCCTGCTTGGCGGCCAGCTTCTGGCGGAACCGTCCGACAGCGCAGCGGCCGCATGGCTGAGGCAGGCCGAGGCCGAGTTGGAGGGCTTCGAAACCGTCGCGCTGATGAAGCGGACGACCGCTTTCGGCAACTATGACGGCAATGTGCTTGGACTGGTCGAACAGCGCGATCCAACCGATCCGCAGCCGAATGGCGAGACACGCCAAACGGTCACCATGCTGCGCGCCCGCGCCATCGTTTTCGCCACCGGCGCCATCGAGCGACCAATGGTGTTCTCGAACAACGACCGGCCCGGCGTCATGCTCGCCTCGGCCGCGCGGACCTACCTCAACCGTTTCGCCGTCCTGCCGGGCAGGAAAATCATCGTCGCCACCAGCAATGACGGTGCCTGGCGCACCGCCTTCGATTACGCCGCAGCCGGCGCGGAGGTGACGGTTGCCGATCTGCGCGCCGTCCCGCCCGCAGCACTTGCCGCTGAAGCCGCACGGCTCGGCGTGGTGGTGCGGGCCGCAACGCGCATCGTCGACCTGCACGGCGGCCATACCGTCAGGCGCGTAACGCTCAATGGACCGGAGGGACAATCCTCGGCCGCCTGTGACGTGGTCTGCATCTCCGGCGGCTGGTCGCCAACCGTGCATCTCACCTCCCACCTCGGTGTCAAACCTGTCTATCGCGACGACATTGACGGCTTCGTGCCGGGCGTCTTTTCAGCCAGCCAGTTCGGCGCCGGCGCAATGATAGGAGCTTATGCGACCGCCGCTGCCGTCGAGCACGGCCATCGCGCCGGCATCGAAGCGGCAGCCTCCTGCGGCAAGTCGGCGCCGGTGCCCGCTCCATCGAAACTCGATCTCGGTGAGACCGCCTCGACCGTGCTTCGTGAAGCCCTGCCCGCTGGACGCGGAAAGGCCTTCGTCGATTTCCAGATGGACGTGACGACCGGGGATATCGAGCTCGCCCATCGTGAGGGCTATGAATCGGTCGAGCATCTGAAGCGCTACACCACGCTCGGCATGGGCACCGATCAGGGCAAGACCAGCAATTTTCCCGCACTTGCCGCCATGGCAGCGCTGCGCGGCGCAACGATTCCCGAGACCGGCACCACGACCTTCCGCCCGCCCTATACGCCGGTGGCGATCGGCGCGCTTGCCGGACGCGCCGTCGGCCATCATTTCAAGCCGATCCGCCGCACGCCGATGCACGACTGGCACATGGCGAATGGCGCCGAGATGCTCGAGGTCGGGCTCTGGATGCGGCCCTATTTCTACCGGCAGTCGGGCCGCGACGTGAACGAGGCCTATGTTGCCGAAATGCGTACCGTGCGTCAGGCCGCGGGGCTGATGGACATCTCCACGCTCGGCAAGATCGATGTCCAGGGCCCGGATGCGGCAATCTTCCTCGACCGCGTCTATGCCAACGGCTTTGCCAAACTGGCGATAGGCCGCGCCCGCTACGGCGTCATGCTGCGCGACGACGGCATCGTCTTCGACGACGGCACCACGACGCGGCTAGCGGAAAACCGGTTCTTCATGACCACTTCGACCGCCAAGGCCGCCGATGTGCTGTCGCGTCTCGAATTCCTGCTCGACACGGCCTGGCCGGATTTGCGCGTGGCCGTTACCTCGGTCAGCGATGAATGGGCGGCGATGTCGGTTGCCGGGCCCAACAGCCGCGCAATCCTCGGTGTTGCTTTTCCTGGTCTCGACGTTTCCGACGCGGCGCTTCCGCATATGGGGCTACTCGAAAGCGAGTGGCAGGTCCGTGGGCTCCGCATCCTGCGCCTCAGTTATTCCGGCGAGCGCGCTTACGAAGTCTATGTCGGCGCCACTGCCGGTGAACAGCTCTGGAGCCGCTTGCTCGAAGCCGGCAGACCCTTCGACCTGAAGCCTTACGGTGTCGAGGCGCTCGGCGCGCTGCGGGTCGAAAAGGGCCATGTCGCCGGACCGGAGATCGATGGGCGCACGACGCTCGACGATCTCGGCCTCGGCCGCATGGCCGGCAAGCGCAGCGGCTTCGTCGGCGATGTACTGCGCCGCCGCCAGGCGTATCAGGCGCCTGAGCGCCAGCGGCTGGTCGGACTGGAATGCGCCGAAGACGGCAAGCGCCTCCGCGGCGGGGCGATCCTGTTCCTGCCGGACGACAAGATCGAGGGCCATGGCCGCGGCCGGGTGACCTCGATCACCTTTAGCCCAGAACTCGACCGCTATGTCGGATTGGCCCTGCTTGCCGGTGATGTCGCGGCAGAAGGAAGCGAGGTCGTGGCGGTCTATCCGATGAAGGCCGAAACGGTTCGCGCCCGCGTTGTCTCGCCGGTATTCATCGATCCGCAGGGAGAACGGCTGCATGGCTAGCTTGACCTCTTCTCGGGATTTCAGTCTGTCCGTGGCGGATTGTCCGCTTATCCAGATCGAGGGCTGGGACGCGACACTGAGACAATTCGAAAAGAGCGTCTCGGCGTCGCTCAACACGAAACTTCCCGCTTCGGTGGGAGAGACGGTTCGCCACAAGGGCCTTTTGACCATCCGCGTTGCACCTCGCCGCCTTTGGCTGGCTCTCGACGAAGGCGCAGAAGCGCCAGCCCTTGTCGTCGACCCCGATCTCGGCTGTTCCGTGCCCCTTGGGGAAGGTCGTGTTCGTTTGAAAATGGCCGGCCCTGGTATCGCAAGGCTTCTGTCCGGCTGCATTGCCGTCAACTGGCACGCGCCGACCGCCGCTCCGGGCCGCGCCGTGCAAACATCCTTCCATCACGTGCCCGTGCTCTTCCTGCGCACCGGCGAGACCGCGTGCGAACTCATCGTGCCGCGAAGTTTTTCGCGAAGCCTCTCGGATTGGATTGCCGACGGCTAGCCAATACCGGTTCCTCGGGCAAGGGCCGGCTTTAGCGGCGGTCCAAGCCGCCATCACGAAGCCATCTACTCTCTTGCCGGCCAGTCCTGCAGGAGCGTAATCCCAAACTTCGGCGCGGCTAATTTGAGCCGCTCGATATCGGCAGGCGTCGGCGGCCCGACCACCTCTCCCTTGCTGCGTTCATGGCCACCTTCGGCGAGAAACTGCTCGAACACACTTGGCGTGTCTATCAGGATATAGCGAACGAGCTGATTGCCGGGATTCATAAGCTGGTGCGGGATGCCCCGCTTCAAAAACATGCTCTCGCCGGGCGAGAGCGTTCGGACCACACCGTCCACAATTGCGGTCAGGTGCCCTTCGATGACGTAGACCGTCTCGTCGTCATTCGCATGAACATGGATTGGCGTTTTGGTGTGCCCGTCGCTTCTGTTTTCGAAGAGACTCAACAAGCCTCCCGTCTGTTCGCCGGAGACCAGTCGCTTCATGACGATGCCCGCGAGCACGAATTCTTTTGGTTCAACATCCGTCATTGATCCAATCCTGCCAGGCACATTTGGTGGGCCGTCAAGCAGACGAGCTGCGCAGCGACATCCGGCAAACGTCGAACTGGCTCGCGGGTTCCCGGTCGCCGGAGTTCCCTCTTCTCAAGCTCCGTTTGGACGAAAAGACGGCTTCGTTGTCACCGGACATGCAGGCCGACATCCGCCAATTCGAGGGCGCCGCAGAGGTCCGCCTAACTGACGGCAAAGCTGCAACGGGCTGCCAGGCTCTCGCCGGGCCCAAGCACCGACAGTCCATTCCATTTGTCGATCGAACCCCGATTATGAGCATCGACAACATGACTGACCGGTTCAAAACAGAAGAAGTCGCTCTCGTCCGATGGCGAATAGACCAGGTACAAATTCAAGGGCGATGAAGCTTCAATCCGCAGGCTGCAACTGTGCTCTGGCCAAGATATGGAGGCGACACCATCCCAGCCAGCGAACACATTGTTTATCCATCCGCTCGGCAAGGCGGCCGGGGCGCCGAAATTCCAATCGGGACGGGTTTTGACATCCACACATCGTTCAGGGAGATGGTTGGGCCGTTCGAGGCAAACCTGTGATGCCGCGGCGTGAAGCGTGGTCAACGCTGTTCTCGGGAACCATGGATGGATGCCAAGCCCGAACGGCAATCTGATCGATGCCCGATTGACGATGCGAAGTTTCAGCTCGAGCCCCTGTCCGGCCAGCGCGTAGCTCACCTCGGCGCGATATCGGTATGGGCCGGGCCCGTTGCTGATGAGCGACAGCTTTGCGTTGTCCTGCGTTACGCTGTCGACGTCCCACTCGCTCGAAAATCCATTGCCGTGAATGGGAAAGGGCTCGCGTGCAACATTGGCAGGCAGTTCGTGGAATTTGCAGTCGAATGTGAACCCGCCGCCCGAGATGCGATTTGACCATGGCAAAAGCAGGTTGCAGGCAAGGTCGAACGGGTTGCTGCTCCCGCCGTTCGGCCAAGGCCTGAAGAGCGGCACGCGTCCATGGTCCAGTCTCGCAAGACCTGCCCCAAGCGATGGGACGATTTCAGCAGACAGGTCTCCGCTTCTGATCTTGATCGTCCCGACCATCCGCTTCAGACGGTATTGGCCTTGGCAGCGGCGATCGGCTGTTGATGGCGGCCTTTGCGAGCCACTGCAAGAAGGTCGTTCGACGCGATCCCGATGAGCGCCTTCATCTGATCGTGTGCATCGTCGGCCCTCCGCATCCTGATTGCCTCCAGCACGTCGCCATGCGCGCTCAGCGTCTGCTGGTAATTAGCGGTGGCCGATGTGGTCAAGCGGAAGGAGAAGCTGAGGGCGGCCGCAAGCATATTGCCGAGATTGGCGAACACCGGGTTGCGGCTGGCACGCAGGATGGCCGTATGAAACCTGACGTCGGCATCGAGACACGCAGCGAGATCATCCTGCGGAGCAATGCGCATGGCTTCATAGGCCGCTTCGATGACCGCGAGATCGCCTGACGTCGCCATCTTGGCCGCAAGTTGGGCGGCAGCGGGTTCAATGACCAGCCGCGCCTCGATCAATCCTCGGACGAAATCGAGATCGGGCTCGATATCGCGCATCCATTCCAGAACCTGTGCATCCAGCCTGTTCCATTCGCTCGACACGCGCACACGCGTCCCGGCCCGCTTGCGCGCCTCGATCAATCCTTTCGCCGAAAGCGTCAGAAGAGCATCGCGAAGCGCGGTGCGGCTCGCCCCGTAGATAACGCAAAGCTCGGCTTCCGTCGGCAGGACGGAGTGCTGGGCGTAGGAACCGGCGAGGATGCGCTGTCCGAGATCGCGTGCGATGCGATCCTTGAGCGATGACGTGGTGCCATCTGCGGCAGGAATGTCCTGCTTGCCTTGGCCAGTCGAAGCGATCGCCGCGTCCATCGTCATGTCCTGTTCAAGTGGTACTCGGCAATTACCACAGCAAGTATCAGCAGCGAGCCCTTGGCAAGCAACTGATAGAAGGTTGGCACGGACGTCAGTATCATTCCGTTGTTGAGGACGCCAATGATGGCGACGCCCAGCAGTGCGCCGACGATCGTGCCCTTGCCGCCCTGCAAGGCGCAGCCACCAAGAACGGCCGCTGTGATGGCCTCGAGTTCCAGGCCTTGGGATCCGGATACGGGCTGCCCGGAGCCGGTACGGGCAGCCAACAGAATCCCGGCCAATCCGGCCGCCACTCCACTCATGATGTAGATGCCGACGCGGTAGCGGTTGATGTCGATGCCGGAGAAGCGTGCGACAACGGGATTGCCGCCCAGGGCATAGATGTTGCGGCCAACGATCGAGCGGGCAAGGAAGAGATGGAACACGATCGCGGTCAGCAAGAGAATCCAGATCAGCAGAGGCAGGCCGAGGATTCGTCCGATCCCGATGAAGCGGAAAGTCTCGCTGAAAATCGCGATCGATTGCCCGTCGGACATGATGAACGCGATGCCGCGGAAGATCGCCATCGTACCGAGAGTCGCGATGACAGCGTTGACCCGCCCATAGGTGATGATGATGCCGTTCACGAGGCCGGCAAGACCGCCCAGGACCAGGCCGGCAAGAATGCCCGCGGCGGGTGATCCGGTGGCCTGGATGGCCATTGCCGTCGATACTGTGGTCAGACCGACAATTGCGCCGACGGCAATATCGAGCCCTCCGGCGACAATAACCACGGTCTGGCTCATCGCCAGAACGCCCAGGATGGTAATGCCTAGACCGATGTTCAGCAGGTTTCGGCTGGAGAAGAACACGTCGCCTCTCAGGGTGCCGAAAATGAGCACGAGAATGGCGAGAGCAACAAGAAGGCTTATGTTGTGAATGCCGATGCGCTCTGCGATGCGCAAGGAAGCGCGCCTTTTGCCGGTTTGCGTTGTTGCTGTCCTGAGCTCAAGGCTGTTCACTGAATTTGTCCTCCAAGCGATGCTGCAGATTGAGGCATGGCATGTCTCAGGATCGTGGCCTCGTCGATGTCAGGGCGGGAAAGTTCGGCCGTGATCCGGCCTCCAGCCATAACAAGCACCCTGTCGGCCAGCCCGATCAGTTCCGGCATTTCCGAGGAAATCAGGATTATGCCGATGCCGCTGGCGGCGAGTTCGTCGATCAGGCGATAGATTTCCGCCTTGGCGCCGATGTCGATGCCGCGGGTCGGCTCGTCGAGGATGAGAAGCATCGGCTGCCGCGCAAGCCAGCGCGCGAGAACGACCTTCTGTTGGTTGCCACCCGATAATTTCGAAACCTGTTCGTCGAGGTTAGGCGCCTTGATCGACATCTTTGCTGCAAGCGGTGAGACGATCTCCAGTGCCTTGCGCCGGTTGAAGAAGCCGAAGGTCGACGTTCTGTCGGGCACGCAAAGCGAGGCGTTATCAAGAATGCTTCGGAACAACAGCAGCGCCTCGTGCTTGCGGTCTTCCGGGGCAAAGCCGATGCCCGCCACGATCGCTGCATGCGGACTGTTAGGGCCAACGGGCACACCATTCATCGTTATGGTTCCGTCGAGGCGCCGATCATAGCCGACAATCGCCTTTGCCAGTTCGGATCGACCCGCACCCATAAGGCCGGCAATGCCGAGCACCTCGCCACGGCGGACCTTGAGGCTCACATCGGTGACGTGGTCGGTGGTCAGGCCCGTCACCTCCAGCAACGGTTGCCCCGATTGCCACGTCTCGCGCGTAAACAGATCGGCTATGTCGCGGCCGACCATGAGCTTGGCTATGGTCTGCTCGCTGGCACCGGCAGCGGGGGAATCATCGACCAGCCGGCCGTCCCGCAAGACGACAATGCGATCCGCAAGGTCGATGACCTCGTTCAGCCTGTGAGAGATGTAGACGATCGAAGTGCCCTCGCCGCGCAGCCGGCGAATTACTGAAAAAAGACGGCGCGCTTCGTCGTCGGTCAGTGACGAGGTCGGCTCATCGAATGCGATCAGCCGGCCGCCGGCACGTATGGCGCGCATGATTTCGATCATCTGGCGCTGTGCCGGACCGAGCGTGCTGCAGAGTTGACGCGGCAGCATATCCTGCTGCATGCCGAAGGTCGCAAGCACCTTATCGGTCTGCTCCTCGAGCCTGTGCCAATCGAGCAGGACGCCTGCCAGCCGCGGCAGTTCGCCGACGAAAATGTTCTCGGCCACGGTCAGGTTCGGAACGATCTCCGGCTCCTGATGGATGACGCGTATTCCGGCTCTGTGGCTGTCGCGCGGTTCGCTGAAAACGATCGGCGTGGAGCCATGCAGCACGGTGCCGGTGTCCGGTGCGAACACGCCCTCGAGAATTCGCATCATTGTCGACTTGCCGGCGCCATTCTCGCCAACCAGGGCAAGCACCTCTCCTGGCCGAAAGGCAATCGAGACATTGTCGAGCGCCTGCACGACGCCGAAGCGCTTCGATATCCTGTCGAGCGAGAAGAAATCCGATTGCATCAAAAGCTCACTCCCGAGGACCGATCCGTGTGCCCGTCGACGAACTGCCCGCCCAAAGAGCGTCATGCGCACTGCGGCGCATGACGCATATCTGGTTCAGTGGCAGAGCTTGGCTTTGTAGTCCGACGCAAAATTGTCGGCGGTGATGTATTCCGGGTCAGTGAAGGATTGAACGGGAAGCTTCGTTCCGTCCTTGATGGAGGCTAAGAGAATCTTCACCGCCAGCGCGCCATGATTTTCCGAATTGAGCCACATCGTACCACGGAACGCCGAGGGCTTTCCGGATCCGAAGGCATCGCAGGCGCGGCTACCGTCGATGCCGATCCCCATGCCCTGGTCTGCGGAATAGCCGGCATTCTCCAGTGCTCGCGCACCACCCAGCACGCCGTCATCGTTGCATGAATAGAATATCCAGTTCGTGACGCTGGGATTGGCCGTCAGTGTGGTGGTCATCACGTCGATGGCGTTGACCATCGTGTTGTCGTAGGGGACGCGAACGATGTTGCCCGGCTTGAAATCGGGCACCGCCTTCAGGAACGCTTCTTCCGCGCCCTTGTTGCGCTGCATGCAGGTATCGGCCTTGCGGTCCTCGATCGAGGCGATGCGCACCTCTTTGCCCGCCCAGCCTTCAGCCTTGTAGAGCTTGGCAAGCTCTTCGCCCACCCGCGCACCGATATTGTAAGCATTCATGCCGACATAGGGGACCTGGGTGCCATCCTGGTAGTAGATATCGTCGTCCACCGCCACCAAGGGAATTTTTGCGGCCTTTGCTTTCTCCGCGATGACCGGTCCCAGTGCCTTGTCGGGGACAACGATGGCGATGCCTTTCACGCCATCGCCGACCATCGTATCGAAGGTCGTGATCGTCAAATTGGCGTCGAACTGAACGTCCTGCGACACGAACGCGGCCCCTGCCGCCTCAGCCGCTTTCTTGGCGCCGCCGACTTCGGCGACGAACCATGGGTGGTCTCCCATCTTGTTGATGTAGCCGATCTTGATGTCGTCTGCGCTTGCTGCGCCACTCATCAGTCCGGCAGCCAGTACCGCAAATGTCGCCAAAGCCTTTGTTGTGGTTTTCATGAAGATCCTCCCTGAGCTCAATGGTGGTTGCTAGTCGTGGTAGAGAACCGAGCGCCCACCATCGATGGTGATCGTCTCGGCATTTATGAACGGCGCTTCGTCCGAAGCGAGGAAAACCGCCGTCATTGCAACCTCGTCCGGCCGGCCAATTCGCTTGGGCGGATGGAGGTCGTAGGCTCGCCGCTTCTCCTCGGCGGGGTTCGGGAATGTGTTCCAGTAGGCTTCCGCGATCGGCGTCTCGATATAGCCGGGTGCTATCGCGTTCACCCGGATACCGCGTGCGGCATATTCGATGGCCAGCGAACGGGTCAGGCCCAAAAGTGCATGCTTGGCGACCGGATACGGGAACGTATGGGGAATGATCTGGAAGGCGTGACAGCTCGCTATGTTGACGATGGACCCCGAGCCCTTCGCCAGCATCGTCGGCAAAACCGCCTTGGCGCAGAACCACGCGGCCTGGAGGTCGAGCTTGAGGCAGCGCTCCCATTCCTCATCCGGCATCATCAATGGTTCGTAGAAGACGTTGGCACCGGCATTGTTGACCAGAATGTCGACGCCGCCATAGGCCGTGATCGTGCGGGCGACCATGTCCGCGACCGCCGATGCGTCGGTGACGTCCGTCTCGATGAACAGGGCGTCCGCGCCCTGGGCACGCAATTCGTCGGCGACCGCTTGGCCGCTTGCCGCATTCAGTTCGGCAATGACGGTCTTTGCCCTATGTGTTGCAAAGGCGCGGGCGATGGCGGCACCTATGCCTTGGCCGGCGCCCGTGACGATTGCGATCTTTCCTTGCAGCCGGCCTGCCATTGCATTCACCAGTCAACCACGGTGCCGTCCGGCATGACGGCATTGCGGGCATGCAGCACTTCCTGCTTGAAGGGGTGACGCGCGATGACGTCCTCATTGACGGTGACGCCAAGGCCCGGCAGATCGGGCAGGTCCCAGCGGCCTGGTTTACGCCGAATTGGCCAGGTAACGACGTCGTCGTACCAGGCGACGGCACCGGACATCTCCTCCTGAATGACGACGTTTGGCGTCGATATGCCGAAGTGAAGAGCAGCGACGCCAGCGATCGGACCGAGCGGGTTGTGCGGCGCAAGGCCGATGCCTGCCGTTTCCGCCATGGCCGCGATCTTCTTTGTCTCGAGCAGACCGCCAGTGTGGCAAATATCAGGCTGGGCAATGTTGAAGGCACGGGCTGCGATCGAGTGCGTGAATTCGCGACGCCCGATCAGCCGCTCGCCGGAAGCGATCGGCACGGCCGATCGCGCCGTGATATGCGCCAGTCCGGCAACATCTTCGGGTGGAACGGGCTCTTCTGCGAACATGATGCGGGCCGGCTCGATTGCTCTGAGGTAATCCATCGCCGCGTTAACGGATGCAGGGCGTCCATGGAAATCGACCATGATGTCGATGTCCGGACCTATGGCCTCGCGAAGTGAGCCAACCATGTTGGCGACAGAATCAACGGCTTTCGCAGGCGATAGGTAGTGGGTGTAGGGAATGCAGACGATCTTGACAGCGTCGTAGCCTGCCTGCGTCACGATGCGTCCGCGTTCCACGATCGCGTCCGCGGATCCGGTCTCATAGACCGCCTTCATGTCTCCGAGGCCGAGATGCGTGTAGGTGCGCAGATAGTCGCGAACCTGTCCGCCCAGAAGGCGCCAGACGGGGACTCCCAATGACTTGCCCAGGATGTCCCAGAGCGCGATCTCAATGCCGCTGACGGCAGACATTCCCTCGACGCCAAGACGCCAAAATCCGTGGCGCGTAAGTATCTGGTAGCACTGCTCCACGTTGCGCGGATCCTGCCCGATGAGCAGGGCCTCAAGGTCCTGAAGCGCCCCAACGACGGCTCGGGTCTTCCATTCCAGCGTTGCCTCACCCCAGCCAAACAGCCCGGGCTCGTCTGTTTCGACCCGGACGAAGACCCAGTTGCGCATTTCCGCATTGCAGACGCGCGCCTTGATGGCCGTGATTTTCATCGGTCCTCCCAGACCTGCCGCCTTTTTTCGATGGCAATATGTATGATTTATTACGGATAATATGGACGAGTCAAGTGCAACGTCGATGTGGACCAGCGCCGCCAAGGAACTGGTCCTCAGGAGGATCCGAGCAATTTTCGATCAATCCTTGTCCGCCGATGGAAGGGCTGTCAGCCTCCGATCCGCGAACATCGCGGAAAAGGCGCGGCTAAATCACCGCGCAGACCGTTTTCGTCTCGAGATAGTTCTCCAGGCCCGGTGCGCCGTTCTCATAGCCCCAACCGGATTGCTTGTGGCCGCCCTTCGGCAGTTCCGGCGAGAAGTAGGAATGGCAATTGATCCAGACGGTGCCCGACCGGATACGTGCGGCAAGGCGATGCGCAGTGGATAGGTCGCGGGTCCAGACGCTTGCGGCGAGGCCGTAGGGCGAGTCGTTCGCAAGGCTTATCGCCTCCGCGACATCGTCGAACGGTGTCACGGCAACGACCGGGCCGAAGATTTCCTCGCGCATCATGCGCATGTCCGGGCGCACGCCGGTAACCACGGTCGGCTCGAAGAAGTTGTCGAAGCGCCGGCCGCCGGCGATGATCTCGGCGCCGCTGGAAGCACCATCGCCGACGTAGAAGGCGACGCGCGCAGCCTGGGTTCCGTTGACCAGCGGACCAAGGTCGGTATCCGGGTCAAGCCCGTGTCCGAGACGCAGCTTTCGCGCCTCTTCCGCCAGCCCCTCCGCCAGACGGTCGTAGATCGAGCGATGCGCATAGACACGCGAGCCGGCGACGCAGACCTGGCCGGCATTGGCGAAGATCCCCCGAGCCACTCCGGGGATTGCGAGCCCCATGTCCGCATCGGGCATGATGATGGCCGGCGACTTGCCGCCCAGCTCGAGCGTCAGCTTCTTCAGATTGCCGCGCGCTGCGGAGACGATCATCTTTCCGACTTCCGTCGAGCCGGTGAAGGCGACCTTATCGACATCGGGATCTGCAGCCAATGCTGCGCCCACGGTTTCACCGAGACCGGTCACGATATTGACGACGCCGTCCGGCAAGCCGGCTTCGATCATCAGTTCGCCGAGCCTGAGCGCGGTGAGCGACGTTTCCTCAGCTGGCTTGAGCACGATCGTACAGCCGGCGGCAAGCGCCGGGGCGAGCTTCATCGAGGCCATAAGCAGCGGCGAATTCCATGGCGTTATGGCAGCCACGACACCGATCGGCTCTCGCACCGTGTAGGCGAAAATCTTGCTGCCCACCGGTTGGTAGCTGATGGAGGTGGGGATGGTCGTGCCGAGGATTTTCGTGGCAAAACCGGCAAAATAGCGGAACTGCTCGGCCGAGGCGGGAATCTCGGCGAAGCGCGAGGTCTTCAGCGACTTTCCTTGGTCAAGCGTCTCGAGTTCTGCAAGCTCATCGGCATGGCGTTCAATCAGGTCGGCGATGCGCCATAGCAGCTTGCCGCGTGCCGACGGTGTCATGTCGCGCCAGCTCTCGCCTTCGAAAGCAGCACGCGCCGCAGCAACGGCGCGCCCGGCGTCATCGGCTGTGCCTTGCGCCAGCAGCGCGAGCGTGTCGCCATTCGCAGGATCGGTCGCGGGCAAGGTTGCGCCATCGCTGGCGTCGCACCAGCCGCCGCCGATCAGGTGCCGCATTCTGGGTTTGGCCAGGAACGCCTCGACGCCTGCGTGCCTGGCTGCACCGTTTCGAATGATGACCGTCATGTCCGTACCCCGCAAGCGAACGCCTCGACCGCCGCGAGGGCACCGCGGATGATGGAATGATAGCCGGTACAGCGGCAGATATTGCCTTCGAGCGCAGTGCGGATCTGAGACTCGTCTGGAGCCGGATTCTCCAGCAGCAGAGCGGTCAGCGCAACAGTGATGCCGGGTGCGCAGTAGCCGCACTGGAAGGCGTTTTCGGCCGCCAGAGCCTGGCGCAGGACAATGGCTTCGGGAAGGTCGTCGAAACCCTCCGGCGTGATGATGGTGGCCCCGTCGAGTTGCCACGACATGAGCAGACAGCCATTGACCGCGCGATCGTCCATCAGCACGGAACAAGCGCCGCAGCGGCCGATGCCGCAAGCCATCTTGGCGGCAGTCATGCCGAAATGATCGCGCAGCAGGTCGATCAGGCGCAACTCGGCGGGCACGGCCAGCGCCTGGCGGCAGCCGTTTAGGTTAAAGGTAATCGCGATCTCGGCACTCACGCTGCACTCCTCTGCAGGGCGTCGAGTACCCATTCAGGATCGACCGGGAGGCGCTCGGGCCAAGCCCCTGTGGCGTCCGCAATCGCGTTGACGACGGCTGGCGTCACGGCGCCAATGCCAAGCTCACCAACTCCGCGCGGGCCGAACGGGTCGTCCTCGTCCAGATCCTCCAACGCGAACGTCGCGAAGCTTTCCGGCGTGTCGGCAATGCCTGGCAGCATGTAGAAATCGAGGTTGCCGGCAAGATACCGGCCATCCCGCATAGCCGCGTCCTCAGCGAGGGTGAAGCCCAGCCCCTGGACGCCGCCGCCTTCGATCTGGCCAAGATAGGCGGCAGCATCGAGCATCGGTCCGGCCGCGGTGTGCTGATGGAGGTCGAGCACGCGTACCTGCCCAGTGATGCGGCTCACGGCAACGCGCGCCAGTGTCGCGCCGAAGGCGAAGATCAGGCGTGCATTGCCTTCCAGATAGTCCGATTTCGGAAACTCGAAGTTGACGGCAGCAGCTGGCAGCCGGTCGGAAGGCAACGCCTCGGCAAGCTCGGCGAAACTCATGAGCAGTGAGCCGCTGTTGGAATGTCGCTCGACGATACCGCCGGGTGCCAGCGCCAGCGTCCTGGCTTCGCGGCAAAGCAGCTGGCCCGCTGCTGCCAGCAGGTCGCGCGTAAAAGGTGGTGCGGCGACTGCTGCGACCCGCCAAACCACGTGAGTGCCGCGCGAGGCGGTGGAGGAGCCGGATTCGGGCGTCGCCGCCGTATCACCGGTGACCGGCCGGACATCGTCGCGGCCGCAGCCGAGCGCTCCGGCGACCGCGGCCTTCACCGAGGTGAGCAGGCCTTGTCCCATCTCGTCCAGGCCATAGAGCGCTTCGATCATGCCATCCGGAGCCAGGCGCAACGCGCCTCCGGCCGGGTCCGGCGGCAGCGTGCCTAGTCCGTTGCCTTGATAGTTCATCGCCATCCCGACACCGATCGTCTCAGAGCCGTCGAACGACGGACCACGCGGCTTGGCCCAGATTGGGTCAGCAGCGGCGGCTTGCAGCATCTCGGCCAAACGTTCGGACGGCGCGACCTGCTGGCCGAGATGGCCTCGCGTGCCAGGCTCGCGCAAATTGCGGCGCCGTATCTCGATAATGTCGATGCCGGCGGCTTCGGCCAGCCGGTCCAGCTGGCACTCTACCGCGAAGGCCATCTGGTTGGCACCGAAGCCACGAAACGCGCCGCAGACGCCGTTATTGGTGTAGGCGAGCCTGCCCGAGCTGAGGACGTTGGGAACGACATATGGCCCGCAGGCGTGTTCGAGCGCCGTCTCAAGCACGCCCGGACCGAGCGACGCGTAGGCGCCGGCATCCGTGATCACATCCACCTGTTGGGCGAGCAGACGACCCTCGGCGTCGCAGGCGGTGCGCATATGGATGTGCATTGCATTGCGCTTGGTACCCGCGATGACGGATTCCGCCCGGTCGAGATGCAGCCGCACGGCGCGTCCGGTCTTCAGCGCCAGCAGGGCCAGGGCCGGCTGCACGGTCAGCTCGTCCTTGCCGCCGAAAGCGCCGCCAGTCGGGCTGGTGACCACCCGTATCCGCTCTTGCGGCATACCGAGGATGCGCGAGAGCTGCATGCGGTCGCGGCGGCCATGCTGCCCACCGGCAAAGACGTTCAGGGTACCATCCGTGCCGACGAAAGCGTAGCCGCCCTCCGTCTCCATAAAGCCGTGCATCTGGCTCGGCGTTTCGTAGACAGCCTCGACGATATGAGCTGCGTTGGCAAAAGTCGCGGCGGCATCGCCACGCGTGAACTCGAAGCTGCACTGCAGATTGCCTGAGGCGTGGACCGGCTCGGCCCCAGCGGCGAGTGCCTGTTGGGGATCGCTCACAATTGGCAGCGGCTCGTATTCGACGCTGACGAGAGCAAGCGCGCGTTCGGCCGTCCGTGTGTCAACAGCGGCAACGGCAGCAACAGCGTCGCCGAAATAGCGGACCTTGTCGAAGCACAGTGCAGGCTGATCCTGCACGACAATGCCGAAGGCATTGCTGCCGGCAATGTCGCGGTGCGTTACAACCGCCGCGACTCCTGGCAGCGCCTCGGCCGCGCTCGTATCGATGGAAACGATCCTTGCATGGGGAATGCCGGCACGCCGAATGCGCCCGACCAGCATGGCGGGCTCGCGACGGTCGGTCAGGTATTCGAGCCTGCCTGCGATTTTCGGCGCAACGTCCGGCCGCTGGTGCCAGCGTGCGCCGATCTCCGATCGCGACACGAGAATTTCGGCAGGTGGATTTCCGGACGGCACGGTCCGCCGGCGCGGCGAATGTGCTCCTTGGGACAACTTTCCGCCGAGCCCGAAGACCAGCGCATTCGCCACGACACTGCGCCGATAGCGGTCGGACCGCCATGCATCATCGATCGCCGGCGCCTCTTCGAGAATTGCGGCGTGCAGCTCGGCCCAATCGATCTCTTGGAGGCGCCGGCCGATGAGCAGCGCTTCGGCGTGACCGAGACGGGCTGCTTCCCCGCCGCCGCTGGCCGCGAGCCGCGCGATCGTGACACGATCGTCCGCCGTTTCGATCAACCCGGCGACACCGGCCACGCTTGGGGTGAAGGCGGCGCGCAGGCCGACTTTGCGATGGGTCCAGCGAGCGGCAGTTGGCTGCGGTGGAACGATGACCGTCTCAATGAGGCCCGCTGACGGTGCGTCGGCCAACCATTGCGCGAGCGGCACGACGGCGCGCCCAGCCGGTGAGACGATCTCCAGCTTCGCATCGATCGCGAGCAGGGCCGGCAGAAGGCAACCCGTGCCCCCCGCGACGTTGCCGCCCAGCGTTGCGAGATTGCGGACGGCGGGTCCCGCCGTGGCGCGGACTGCGGGTGCGAGCAGAGGCAAAGTCTCGCCTATCGCCCGGTCACGCTCCAAGGCACCCAGGGTCGTCAGTGCGCCGATCCGAAACCCGTCGCCGGCCAGTTGGATCCCCTTCAGGCCAGCGATACAGCTGATGTCGATGAGGCGCCGCGGCTTTGGCAGGCCCTTCGCCCAGCCGAGCTGCAGCGCCGTGCCCCCGGCGACCAGTTGCGACGCGCCCTCGCCTGCCAATGACAGCGCCTCGGCAACGGAGGTCGGGCGAAGCACCTGGAGACCCGACTCGGTCATGTGGCTCTCGCGGTCGTGCCGAAACGGATGCCTTTTTCCTTCAGCCAGCGGCGGTAGGCGATGGAGGACCCGTCGGCGCGGGTCGGGATTTCCATCCGCGGCTCGAGTGGAAGGCGCAGCGGCCGCTGGTTCTCCACGATGATCCGGTCTTGCAGGAAGATGACCTGTTCGAAGTTGAGCAACGCCGTCTGCGTCGAAGCCGAGTCGACGAGATACATGACCGGCTGGGCGCGGCAGAGGTCTTCCTCGATGGGATGGATGAACAGGGCGATCGCATCGAGCCGACCGGGCGCTCCGGGACATATACGGTACAGCATGACAACGAATGGGCTCGGCACACGATAGGTCAGATGCACAAACGCGCCGGAGCTTTCCGTTGCGGCAATGCGCGGCTGGAAGAACGTGCAGTTGGTCGCCCAGACCTCGTCTACTTCGCGACGTATCTCGCTCAGATAGGCCGGTACTTCCGTGTGCGGCTCCGAGCCGAGAATGTCGGTATGCACGAAGGGGAAATGCGCCATGTCGAGGAAGTTCTCTACGACACGCAAACCCGACGCCCGCATCGTCACCCAGCCGCAGGGCACGTAGCGGCGGTCGGGTTCCGATGCCTCGGCGATCTCGAAGATTTCCTTCCCGGGCAGGCCCAGCGTCGTCCAGACGCAGCCATAGCGCTGCCGGACGGGCAGCGCGGGGCCGCGGTTGCCGTCGTCCAGGACCTCCCGAACCGTGATTTCGCCCGTGATGTCACGGACAAGTTCGATGTCCTGGCCGAGCAGCCGCGTATGGCTCGGCGCGCCATCCAGGTCGGCGACCGTCTCCACCGCGTACCAATCGTCCAGTGCCGCCCTGTCCGTCGTCTTCATCACCGAGGCCCGTCCTATTGAGTCCATTGCAGGCTGCCGCCGGAATTCTGGGCAAGGAAAGCGGCGCGCCGGGCGAACAGGCCAGGCGCGACGCGATGGATTTCGGCGATGATCTCGCGCAGGTCGCCGGTGCGCAGCGCGCCGTCCTCGGCCAGGATCTCGCCATCGACCATCGTCAAAGACACGTCGCTGCCGCGCACGGCATGGACAAGATTGTGATGGAAGTTGAAATAAGGTCCGTCGCGGAAGACCGGCGTCATGCGCGGCGTATCGGTGCGGACCGCGATGATGTCGGCGCGCTTGCCGACTTCAATCGAGCCGATCTCGTGGTCGAGGCCGATCGCCCTGGCGCCGAGAATGGTGGCCATGCGCAGCACCTGCCAGCTATCCATGGCGGCGGCGTCGAAGTCCTTCAGCTTGCCCAGCAGCGAAGTCACCTTCATCTCTTCGAACATATCGAAATTGTTGTTCTCCTTCTCGCCGTCGGTGCCGATCCCGACGGGCACGCCGGCCTTCAGCATCTCGGCCACCAACGCGATGCCGCTTGCCAGCTTCATGTTGGAAACAGGATTGTGGGCCACCGAAACGCGGCGCTTGGAAATAAGCTCGATCTCTTCTCGATCGAGCCAGACGGCGTGGGCGATCATGGCGCGCGGCGTTTCGAAGAAGCCAAGGTCGTCCAGAGCGAACATCGGGCGTTTGCCGTAGCGCCGCTTAAATTCCGCGATCTCGATCTCGGCCTCGCTGCAATGCGTGTGGAAGCCGGTGTCGTGTTTCCTTGCGAGTTCGATCGCCCGGCGTTGGCCGGTTTCGTCGGCGTAAAACAGATGCTCCAGCCCGACCCACACATTGATACGGCCGCCCGCCTTGCGATGCCAGCCCTCGATCATCGCCTCGTTCATGTCGAGCGTGTCGAAGTAGTTGTAGTCGGGATGCTCGCCGACGTAAGGCACGGCGACCAGGCGGTTGCCGATCGCCTCGGCCGCCCTGGCGCTGCCTTCCATGAACCGCCACATGTCGACGACGGTGGTCGTGCCGCCGAGCGCGGATTCCGCGTAGCAGAGCCACGATGCCGCCTCGGCCTCGTGCGGCTGCAGCACGCGATGCATCGGATTGATATGGTGCGTCAGCCAGTCCCAAACCGGCAGGTGCTCCGCCGTGCCGCGCAGAAAACCGGAATGCGCATGCGCATTGACCAGCCCGGGCAAAAGCACCGCATTGTCGAGCTTCTTCACGGCCGCGGCCGGATACCAGGCGCGCAATGCTGCGAGTGCGCTGACCGCGGCGATACGACCATCCTCGACCAGCACGGCGCCATCAGGCAACACGTGGTTATCTTCATCCATGGTGAGCAGCGTGTCGGCAGCGAGGATGAGGCCCTGGGTCATCGCGGGTACTCCGTGTGCGGTCCATCGGTCATGACATCCTCAAGCAGCCGCCGCGAGCAGGAAATCGGCGGCGCGCTCGCCGATCATCGTGGCGGGCGCGTGGGTGTTGCAGGTCGGGATCGTTGGGATCACCGAAGCATCGGCAACATGCAGGCCGTCCAGCCCGTGCACGGCGAGACGGCTGTCGACGACGGCCATCGCGCCCTCGCCCATCTTGGCTGTTCCGCAGGTGTGGAAGAACGTCGTGCACGCCTCGCGGACGAAGGCGATGGTCTCGGTGCGGGTCAGTCGGCGGTCAGGTGCGGCAAAGTTGCTGAAGAGACCGGCGTTCGCCTTTGCAGCCGCCATCTCCATCACCATCTCGACCGCAGTGACCATGGCGTCGAGATCTTCCGGTTCCGCCAGAAAGTTCGGTTGGATTTCGAGCGGTCCGCCGGGCTTGCCGTCGAGCAACTTCAAGTGCCCGACGCTCTTCGAGCGCATCAGGCCCGCACCGAAGGAAAAGACATCGCCGGATAGATCGTAGCGCGCGCGGATCGCCGGTTCGGCGCTGTTGCCCTGGACGGGGAAGGCATGCAGGTCGGGCCGCGGCAGGTCCGGCCGCGACTTCCAGTTGACCATCGAGCCACCGCCATTGCCCACTATCGGTCCGATCGGTCGTTTCGCGCGGAAGACGCAGGCCTGCGCCAGCGGATGGTCCTGAAGATTCCTGCCGACACCCGGCAGGGCGCGAACGAGCGCAATGCCAAGGCGCTGCAGTTCGATCGGATCGCCGATGCCCGACAGCATCAGCAGGCGCGGCGTGTCGATGGCCCCGGCCGCGAGCACGATGCTCTCTTGCGCGCGCGTTTCGCAGATTTCGCCGCCGACGAGGTGCTTGACCGCGACGCATCGGCTGCCTTCGACCGTCAGGCCGATGGCCGCGGATCCGGTCAGCACCGTCAGCATCGGGTGATCCAGGATCGGCACGAGATAGCCCGTCGCCGAACTCCAGCGCTTGCCGTCGCAGATGTTGAAATTCGCGGCCGCCGCCCCCTCGTTGCTGGGGCCGTTCGGATCGTCGATTACGGGGATGCCGATTTCGGCCGCGCCATCGATCAGCGCCTGCGCGACCGGGTGCAGCGCCGCCGGCCGCTCGATATGGAGCGGACCGCCCGCTCCGCGAAACTCGCTTGCACCGTCGCGCCAGTCCTCGCAGCGCCGGAAATAGGGCAGCACGTCGGCGAAGCTCCAGCCCTTGGCGCCGCCAGCCTCCCAGGCATCGTAATCTTGCGGATGGCCGCGATACCACATCATCGCGTTGATGGCGCTTGAGCCGCCAAGCAGGCGCCCGCGCGGGATGCCGATGGTACGCCCATTCACCCTCAGTGTCGGAGCATAATCATAGCCCCAGTCATAGGTGCTGCGGCCAAGCGGCACCCACTTGCCGGGGTCCTCGATCTCTTCGAACCCAAGACCCGTCGGGCCGGCCTCGATCAGGAGGACGTCGGCGCCGGCATCGACCAGTCGCCGCGTCACCGCACAGCCACCGGAACCCGAGCCGACCACCACGTAATCGTAGCTGCGTTTCAGTGCGCGTCGGGGGACGACAGGTCCGAGGGTGCCCATGATCTCGTCAGTTGTGCTCGCTCGGGCCCATGATGACGATGCCTTCGCTCGCCTCGACATGGCGGACGAAGATATACTTGTCCTCGCGGCCGTCGCTGTGTTTGCGCTTGATGTCCGGCTGGACCGTTCCCGAGACCTTGGCGACCACCACATAGGGTGCCTCCATGGCGAGCCCCCTTGCACAATGTGCGTCGAACTCCTCCACCGTGCGCGCCGTATAGGCGTTCTCGACGCCGGCGCCGCGCGCGATCGCGGCAAGGTCGACGCGGCCCAGCGCCGTATGGGTCGGCGGGCCGCCGATCGACTGGTAGCACTCATTGTCCCAGACCACGACGAAGAGGTTCTTCGGCTGCTCGTTTCCGAGCGTGGCCAGAATGCCCAGGTTGAAGAGCAGGCCGCCATCCGTATCGAGCGAAATGACGCGGCGGTGCGGCAGGCCGGCGGCGAGCCCGAAGGCCTGCGGCGTGACGCAGCCGAGTTGCTGCTGGAACAGGCTCG
The DNA here is from genome assembly GCF_040319695.1 of Mesorhizobium sp. M0898. Taxonomy (NCBI): domain Bacteria; kingdom Pseudomonadati; phylum Pseudomonadota; class Alphaproteobacteria; order Hyphomicrobiales; family Phyllobacteriaceae; genus Mesorhizobium; species Mesorhizobium sp. M0898. Next base: position 99,491 of record NZ_JAMYOE010000010.1, read on the forward strand.
CCTCGCGCATATGCGGCGCGGCGTTGTACCACTCGTCGACGCTGCCGCCGAGCGAAAGGATCACCAGCTCATCCTTCAGCCGCGCGGCGAGCGCCTTCATGCAGTCGAAGCGTCTCACCGCACCACCTCGCCGCCGAGCGCCACAGCCGAATGGTAATAGGACGCATAGGACCAGGAATAGGCGTCAAGGATGGCGCGCTCGATCTTCGCCTCCTCCGTGACGATCCGGTACGGCACGCGCAGCGCGTTCAGCACCGGCTCCATGGTGATGCCATGCGGGACTGCCCACCAGTTGTTCTCGCCGAGCTCGCCGCGATAGCTCATCAGCATCATGACCGGGATGCCGGCTCCAAGGCCCATGCGGGCCAGCGGCTCGACCGAGGCGCGCAAGCCGGAATTTTCCATGACCAGCGCCGCGCGCTTGCCCGACAGGAAGACCCCGCCACAGATCGCCGCGCCCTCACCCTCGTTGGTGACGCGGATCGTGCGAATATCCGGATCGGCATCAAGGGCCGGGTAGAGCTCCTTGAACAGCGAATCGGGCAGGTAGCAGACGATGCTCACTCCCGCCCGCTTAAGCCCCCGAATGACCGCGTCGACCGCACTCTGCTTCATGACATCCCCTTCGGCCGGGAAGTCTCGCAAAGCTCAGTTGTTCGAGATAGGGACAAATTACTCTCTTTATCGATGCGCAAAATGCAACAACTAATCATGCAACGCCTCGACCATGCGGGCCAGCAGCGCGGCGAATGCGGAGGCCGCATCCGACATTTCGCGTTCCAGCCGGGCGAGCAGCATCAGCCGGTGCGGGTTCATGCGCGAATCGCGCAACGGCACGAAAACGAGCGATCCGTCAGCCACTTCCGGTTCGATGCCGAGCTTGGTGCGAAGCACCACGCCGAGGTTGAGGCGCACCATCTCGGTCATCAGTCCGATCGAGTTGGTCCGTGACCGTCGCGTGATGTCGATCATGGAGCGCCCGATCGCATCGTCGATCGAAATGCCCAAAGCAAGGCTGTTGTCCGAGACGATGACCTGTTCGCCGGCAAGATCGAACAGCTTCACTTGCTTGCGGCCGGCAAGGCGGCTGTCCGGATGAGCGACGACGCCCAGCGGCAGAGGCGTGCTCGCGATCTTGCGCACGTTGCGCGGCACGCGCACGTCGAAAGCAAGCGCCAGATCGCATTCGCCGTCGGCAACCGCATCGCAGGCGCGCTGCGACCCGGCGACATGCACATCGACCGATATCCGCGGATGGCGCTTCCAGAATTCCTTCAGCGCGTTCGGCACCAGCCCGCGCGCCGCGCTCTCCACGACTGCCACGGACAACGAGCCGCGGTTGAGGCCACTGAGATCGTTGATCTCGGACGAGGCGCGGGCCAACTCGGTGATGCTCTGACGCGCGTGGTAGAGCAGAAGCTCGCCTGCGCTGGTCAGTTTCAGTCGCTGGCGCACGCGTTCGAAGAGCGGTGTGCCCAGTTCGTCCTCCAGGCTCTTGATGACGCGGCTGATGGAGGATGGCGCCACGTTGAGCGCCTGCGCGGTCTGGCGCACCGAGCCCAGCCGCGCGACCATTTGGAAATAATGGATGCGCGGTGAGACCAGGCCAAGCCGGAAGGGATCCACTCAGGCGGCCTCGAAGGCGGGGACGATCTCCATTTCCGGCACCAGCACGAGACCTTTGTCGGTGATGCGGATTTCGGGGATGACCGAGAGCGGGATGAGGTTGAAGCCCATATAGGGGATGCAGCAGCCGGCCGCCTGCCATTCCCGCTTGAGGACCTTCACCTCCTCCGCGACCTCGGTGACGCGCTTGTCGGACAGCAGGCCGGCGATCGGCAGTTCGACCATGGCGGTTACTTTGCCGTCGACGACGACACAGACGCCGCCTTGCGTTTCCTCGATCGCCCGCAGCGCCACCTGCATGTCGGCCTCGTTGAGGCCGGCGATGATGATGTTGTGGCTGTCGTGGCCGACAGACGATGCGACGGCGCCGCGTTTCAGCGTGAAATTGCTGAGCAGCCCGTAGGCGACGTTGCCGTCCGACTTGCCATGGCGCTCGACCACGGTGACGAAGCACAGGCCGTGGCGGTCGAAATGGTTCTGCCAGTCGTTGGCCGGATCGAGCGTGATCTTCTGGTGGCCGAGCGTGATCCCCGGCAATTCGGTGCGGATGGTATGCGCCACCACCTTGCCGGTTGGCAGGTCCGGCGTCAGCTTGATCTGCTTCGGCAGCTTCACTGTGCAGTAGGCCGCGTCCGGATAGCGGTAGCGGGTCGAGAGGGCCTGGTCGAGCAGCGGCGTGATCTTGCCATCATCGACGACGAGCTCGCCACCATACCACGTGCTGACGGGATCGAAGCCGTCGTCGAGCAGCACCAGGTCGGCACGGCGGCCGCCACCGAGGCCTCCGATTTCGCCTTCCATGCCGAAGCGCGTCGCGCCATGCAGTGAGCCCATAGACCAGGCCTGCTCCGGCGTCATGCCGGCCTTCATCGCCTCGCGCGTCACCCAGTCCAGGCCGAAGAGCATCAGGTCGTCAGCATCGCGGTCGTCGGTGCAGACCGCGATGCGCTTATGCGAGGCTCCGAGTTCCGTAATCGTCTTGATCGCTGCAGGCAGGCTGTGCCACGGTGTCGTCGGCGGGCCGCCACGCAGGAACAGCCAGATGCCGGCCTCGAGCATGTCGTCGGCGATCTCGCGGTCGATCGCCTCATGGGTATCGGTGACGCCGGAGGCCGCATACGCCGACACGAATTCGCGTCCATAGACGTGTCCCGACACCGGGCGGCCGCGTCTCAGCGCCGCAGCGAGGATGGCATGGCTGCGTTCGTCGCCCATAGCCACTGGCACGAAATCCATCTTCTCGCCTAGCGCCACGGCTTCCGGCCATTTGTCGAACAATGCGCCGATCTTCTCGGCTGTCAGGTCGCCACCGGCCGTTTCCAGCAACGGCGAAGTTGCCGGGACGGTGCTCGGAACCGTCAGGAAAATGGACAACGGCGCCAGGCGCGCGTCCTCCAGCATCGCCTCGATGCCAGCAACGTCCATGACGTTGCCGATCTCGTGGCTGTCGCAGAAGAGGGTCGTGGTGCCGTTGAGCAGCGCCGCCTCGGCATAGGCGCAGGCCGTCACCATCGAGGATTCGATGTGAATGTGCGGATCGACCAGGCCGGGCGCGACGATGCCGCCCCTGGCGTCATATATCCGGGCGCTGCCGCCCTTGTAGGTGCCGGCCGGCTTCACGGCGGCGATCCGTCCTCCCGACAGCCAGATCTCGCGGCCTGGAAGAATGCGCTCCGAATAGGTCGACAACACGCGTGCGCCGGCAATGACCAGATCGGGATCGGCTCGCCCGGAAGCGACACCGGCCAGTCGCCGGGTCATGGACGAGAGCGGCTGGACGGAAAAGCGCGTGAGAGAGGTCATTCTGTTGCTACCTCGTTCTCGAATGTTGGCGTCAATGGTAATCGGGGATGCCCGGCATGGTCATGAAGCCGGGAACCGCGCGGAAGCGACGCACCCAGCGGCGCAGCGCCGGATACTCGTCATGGTCGACGCCGAAATCGCGGCTCAGCGCAAACGCCGGAAAAAGCACGATGTCGGCGATGGTCGGGCGGTCCGCAGCGAACCATTCTTTCTTCTCGAAACCCCGCGCGGTCATATGGTCGTCCATGGCGCGGAGCGCTTGCGCGGCACCGGCACGCAGCGCAGCCTCGTCGCCGGCGGCACCGAACATGGCATGGCGGCGCGCGGCGCCGGCAACGCCGAGATCGCCGGCAGCAAAGAAAAGCCACTGCATCACCTTGGCGAAATCCGCACCATCCGCCGGTAGCCACGCACCCGTTGAATCGTGGCTGCGCGCCAGATGGACAACGGTGGACTCGGCGCCGAACATCGTCACCTCGTCGTCGCGGAGAATGGGCAGGCTGCCCGCCGGGTTCATGGCCAGGAATGGCGGCGTCTTCTGCTCCAACCCTGGAAATGCATCGACTGCAACGGTCTGCCATTCCAGGCCGAGCATGGAAAGCGCCAGCCGCACCTTGTAGCAGTTTTCGTCCAGCTCGTAGTTGTAGAGCGTGATCCTCGCCATCATGCAGCCCGCGTCGTCGAGGTCGCGCCGGTACGCCCGGTCTCGAGATGATGACGCAGCTCGCTCGTCCAAGCGAAGAAATGCTTCTGCCCCTTGCCGGCATACTTGGCTGCCGGTCCGTCAATCACGACGTGCAGGGCCGATCGTTTGTCGGTCAGTTCCTGCAGGCCAAGAAGCAGCGTGTCTTCGCCGACCGTCAGGCTGAACAGCGTCCCGCTCAGCGCCTTCAGATCAGCCACCCCGGATCCGCCGGAGGAGGGCGTAGGCGGAATGGTTTTCACGACATCGATCACCATTGCGGCGGGACTGTCGAGATACAGGCTGCGGACCGGCACCACCTCCTCTGGCAAGGCAGGCAGTTCGGGCAATGCTGCTGCCGGATCCAGTGCCGTCCAGACTATCCCAGCCGCCTCGGCCGATCTGTGGGCAGACACGGTAATGGACGCCGGCACCCTGAGATCGGGGTGGGCCGGAATGTATCGGCACTGGCCGGCCGCATCGTACTGCCAGCCGTGATAAAGACAGGCAATATGATCGCCGCGGACAAAACCGAAGCTCAGCTTCATACCGCGATGCGGGCAGCGATCCTCCCACACATGCGCTGCGCCACTGTTGTCGCGCCACACCACCAGCTCGTTTCCGCCAAGGCGGATTCCGGCCAAACTGCCCGGCTCGATCGATCCCGACAGCGCCACTGGGTGCCATCCAGCCTGTATCGTCATTCTGCGTCTTTCCCTCTGGAATATTCCCAAATTTCGGCCCGTTCGCAGTCCATCACCAGACAGTCGATTGGCCCCAAGCTACATGCCATCTCGAAGGCATCGATGAGATCGGGCTGGCCCGAAACCTGGACGACAAAAAAATCGTCCGCGGCTTCGTGCACCAGCAGATCGAGATTGAGCCGAGCGGCACGCCTGTCGGCGAACTCGCCAAAGCTCGACGACACCAGTTGGCCGATGAAGCGCAGGCGCGTTGTTTGAGGCGGAGGCGCAGGGTTCTGCGCTTCCCGTAGGTGCTTCATGCCTATATTTCTCCCGGCCTGCACATTTTTTAAGCAGTTTTAGAATGTGTCTAGTTAGGCATCATTTTTTGGCTTGTGCAAGCCCCGTTTCCCTGACATCTGTTGCGTATCAGGTGATCGGACAGTTGGAAAAAGCCGCGATTATCGAACAACTCGGCAGCCGTCCGTCGCCCAAGAAAACCAGGTACGGCTTTGGGGTTGCCGATCCGGGCGAGTGAGCGTCGATGTCGTTGTCAAGTTTCATTCAGCTCATGCCGAAGGTCGAGTTGCACTTGCACCTCGAGGGCGCCGTATCCGCGGAGACATTCGCCGAGCTGGCGGCGCTGAACGCGGTGCCGCTGCCGGACGGCAGACTGACATCGGAGCTCTACAGCTACGGCAACCTGCTGGATTTCCTGAAGATTTACGATCTGGTTTGCGCCTCGATCAGGACTGCGGACGATTTCTCTCGCATCACCTTCGAGGCACTGGAGCGCTGCGCTAAAGCCGGTGCGCGCTACGTCGAACTGTTCTTCAGCCCGCATGCGCATCTGGCTCATGGCGTGGCCTATTCGACTATGCTCGAAGGCATCCTCGACGGCTTTCACCGCGCAAAGGAGCGCTATGGGCTTATGGCAAAGCTGATACCGGCGCATGCGAAGCCGCTCGGCGCGGCAGGTGGCGAGCGCTTCCTGGACATGGTTCTGGCCGAGCGCCCGGCTGAGGTGATCGGCATCGGCTTCGATTACGACGAACGCCCGAACCCGCCGCCGATGTTTGCGCGCATCGTCGAGCGAGCGCGGGCTGCCGGGCTCAATGTCACCAACCATGCGGGCGAGGATGGCCCGGCGGACTATGTCCGCGATACCGTCGACGTCCTCGGCCTGAGACGGGTCGACCACGGCTACCATGTCGTCGACGATCCGGCGCTGATGGAGCAGTGCAAGGAGATGGGCATCGTCTTCACCTGCTGTCCGAGCACGACGCTGGCCACCACCGTCTGGCGTGACCTCGCCGCGCCCGACCACGCGATCCGCCGCATGATCGAGGCCGGGCTTACCGTGACGATCCACTCCGACGATCCGCCCATGTTCGCCACGACGCTCGACCGCGAATACGCGCTGATCGCCGAAAATTTTGCGCTCGGGCCATCGGCACTGAAGCGGATCGCGCTGGCTGGCCTGTCCGCAGCATGGCTCGATGACGACATCAAGCAGGCATGGTCGGCCGACTGGTCGGCAGAAATCGACCGCCTCATGGAAACCGAACTGTCTCTCCCGAACTGAACACGACACGGAACAAAGGACCGAAGCATGATCGACCTGCGCAATCTCTCCCGCCGAGGCTTCCTCAACATGGGCGCCGCGGCCGGCGCCTCGCTGCTCCTGCCGAAATCCGGCCTTATCACGCCCGCCAATGCACAGACGCCGCTCGCCGCCGTCGCCGAGGAAAACGCGGTCATCGCCTTCGGCCACACCGGTCCGGTGACCGATGAAGGCTGGACCTGGAGCCACGACCAGGGCATGAAGGCCGTGCAGGAAGCGTTCCCGAAGCTGAAGACGCTGTTCGTCGAAAGCATCCCCTATTCGGCCGACGCGACCCGCACCTTCCGCCAGTTCGTCTCGGAAGGTGCCAACATGGTGTTTGCCACCTCCAACTATGGCGACTTCCTCTACGACGTGGCCAAGCGTTCGCCGGACGTCGCCTTCTATGAATGCGATGGCCGCAACCCGCTCGAAAATCTCTCGACCTACTATCTCGCCCACTGGTACCCGACCTACGTCACCGGTGTCGCCGCGGGCCTGATGAGCAAGAGCGGCAAGCTCGGCTACGTCGCCTCCTTCCCTGTTCCGTCGGTCTTTTCCGGCACCAATGCCTTCCTGATGGGCGCCCGTTCGGTCAATCCCAACGCCACGATGCAGACCATCGTCATCAACTCGTGGTTCGATCCGCAGGCTGCCACCCAGGCCGGCACCGCGCTCATCGACAACGGCGCCGACCTTCTGTTCGGCATCATGGACGAAGCAGGCTATCTGCAGGTGGCCGAGCAGCGCGGCGCGAAGGCCGTGATGTGGAATACCGACATCCGCCGCTACGGGCCGAAGGCCTACGTCTCCTCGATCGCCATCGACTTCAAGAAATTCTATGTCGACCAGGTGCGCCTGCGCCTCGAAGGCAAGTGGACGCCATCGCAGACCATCCTGCCGATGGGCGGCGGTATCGACCGCGATGCCTGGGGCGAGACGGTGCCCACCGAGGTCGCAAAGCAGGCCGATGCCGTGCGCGACAAGATTCTCGGCGGCTGGAGCCCGTTCGAGGGCGAGATCAAGGACACCAAGGGCAACGTCAAGGTGGCTGCCGGCCATCGCATGACCGAAGAGGAACTCTACAACTGGGATTGGTCGATCGAAGGCGTCAGCGGCCTCCAAGCGTAATCCTGAAAGATTGCAGAGTTTTCGGATAGACTATGCGGCAGAAGCTAAAGAGCTAAGCGGGATGAATGATTTTGTTCCAGTTCACCATGCTTCGAGCGAGCACCGCTACGGCGGCATGGAGGTGCCGTCCACCTCCCCGGGACGTTACGAGCCTGGCTCCGGCGCGCCGCCGCTCGTGCTGCTCAAGGGCATCAGCAAATATTTCCCCGGCGTCGTTGCCAACCAGGACGTCGACCTGGACGTGATGCCGGGGGAGATCCACGCCTTGCTCGGCGAGAATGGCGCCGGCAAATCGACCTTGATGAACATCCTCACCGGCATCTATCAGCCGGATGCCGGCGAGATCGTCGTCGACGGCTATGCCAAGCGTTTCGCATCTCCAGTCGATGCGATCTCCGCCGGTATTGGCATGGTCCACCAGCATTTCAAGCTGGTGACCGCCTTCACGGTCGCCGAGAATATTCATCTCGGCTGGTCCGAAACGCCCAAGCGTATTGGCTCGTCGGTGCTCGAGGCGCGGACTGCCGCACTGGCCGAGAAGCTGAACCTCGCGGTACGGCCATCCGCGCGCGTCGCCGATCTTTCGACCGGCGAGCAGCAGCGCGTGGAAATCCTACGCGTGCTCGCGCGCAATGCCCGTGTTCTGATCCTCGACGAGCCGACTGCAGTGCTTACTCCGGCGGAAGCGCGCGAGCTCTTCAAGGCGCTCAAGCAGTTCGTGTCCCGGGGCAATGCGGTGATCTTCATCAGCCACAAGCTCGACGAGGTCCTGGAAATATCAGACCGCATCACCGTGCTACGCGGCGGCCGCAAGGTGGCCACCGAAAATACCGCGGACTGCAGCGAGAAGATGCTGGCGCGCCTGATGGTTGGCCGTGAGATCGTGCTCAGCAATCTGCGTGCCAGGCAGCCAGGCGCGGCCGGCATCTCCGCCGAGCCGGTACTCAGCCTCAAATCCGTCGTCGCGCGTGACGACGTGGGCGGCATCCTTCTCGACGAGGTTTCGCTCGACATCCATGCCGGCGAGATTCTCGGCATCGCCGGTGTGGCCGGCAACGGCCAGAAGGAGCTGACCCAGGTCGTCACCGGCTTGCGGCCGATCCACTCGGGCCAGATACTGCTCGGCGGAAAGGGCGTCACGACCGCCGGCGCGGTCGATTACGCGAAGTTCGGCGTCGGCCACATTCCCGAAGACCGGCTGCACAGTGGCCTGGCGCCGGCGCTTTCAATCACCGACAACGCCATAATCCGCGAATATGCGTCGGCGCCTGTTTCAAAGGGCTTCGCGTTCCGACCGCGCCTAGCGGCTGCTCTTGCGCGCACGATCGCCGAAGCGGCATCCGTTGCGGTGCCCAATTTCGGCATGCCCATGCGCAACCTTTCCGGCGGTAATCAGCAGCGCCTCGTCGCACGCCGCGAGATGCGCATCGCAAGCAAGGTTCTTATCGCCGCCTATCCGAGCCGTGGCCTCGATGTCGGCGCGATCAACACGATGATGCACTATCTCGTCGAATTGCGCGATGCCGGCGTCGGTGTGCTCTTCATTTCCGAGGAGCTGGAAGAGCTGTTCAACCTGTCGGATCGCATCGCCGTAATGTTCCATGGCAGGATCATGGGCGCGGTGGAGACTGCCTCCACCGACATCGAGGAAATCGGCTTGATGATGGGCGGGCAGATGCGGTCCAGTGCTGGCGCCCAGGCCGCTGCCGGGAAGCACTGACCTTGGCGATCAAGCTCCAGCGCGTTCCATCCGCGCAGCCCTCCGTTGCCTTTGCGGCACGTGCCCTGGCGATCGTGCTGGCGCTGGGGGTCGCCGGCCTGGTTCTGGCCGCTCGCGGCAATGCTCCCGTCGAACTCGCCTGGGAGGTGCTCAGCTCGACTTTTGGCTCGAGCTTCGGGCTGGAAGACGTCGGACTTCTGGTCACTCCCCTGATCCTGACCGGCCTGTCGGTCTGGGTAGCGCTGAGAATCGGCGCCTGGAACATCGGCGCGGAGGGCCAATTCTATGCCGGCGCCTTCAGCGCCACGGCGGTCGCGCTGTTCATTCCCGGCCCGACCTGGCTGATCCTGCCTGTTATGTTCACCGCTGGCGCGCTCGGCGGGCTGCTCTGGATACTGGTGCCGACGCTGGCGCGCGCCTACGCCGATGTCAGCGAACTCATCACCACCCTGCTTCTGAATTTTGTGGCGACGCTGATGGTTTATTACGTCGCCACCGGCCCATGGCTCGACCCGAGCGGCCATGCGCTCGCGACCACCGCACGTCTGCCGCATGACGTGCCTGAATTCTGGGGTATCGTACACTACGGTTTCCCGCTGGCGATCCTGCTCACCTTTGTCATCGCAGGACTGCTCAACTACACGCGCTGGGGCTACGAGGTAAGGATCGCTGGGTCGAATCCAAGCGCGGCGCTTTATGCGGGCATGCCGTTCCGCCGCCGCCTGATCGTCGTCCTGCTGATGTCGGGAGCGATCGCCGGCATCGCCGGTATGCTGGAAGTAGCTGGCACGGTGCATCGCCTGCAGGGCGGCATCTCCAACAATTTCGGCTATCTCGGCATCATGGTCGCGGTGCTGGCGCGCGGTTCCTCACTTGGCGTGCTCGCAGGCGCGGCTTTGATGGGCGTCATCCTGAATTCGGGCATCATCCTGCAAACGCAAGGCATCACCGTATCGGCCGTGCTCGCCATCACCGGACTGATCCTGTTCTTCACGGCGATCGGCAACGAACTCGCTCACTACCGCATCACGCGGACCGAACCGGTCGCGAGCTGAGGAAACACCCATGGACATGATCGCTGGACTGATACAGACCTCCATTCTCGCCGGCGGCGTGCTGGCGCTGGCGGCGCTGGGCGAGACGCTCTCCGAGCGCGCCGGCGTCGTCAATCTCGGGGTCGAAGGGCTTATGGCGCTCGGTGCAATCACTGGCATCGCGGTCGTCGTCGCCACGCCGCACCCTATGCTCGGCTTCGTCCTTGCGCTTGCCGTCGGTTTCCTCGTTGGCTGCGTCTTCGCTCTTGGCACCGTCGTCGTTAAAGCGAACCAGGTGTTGTGCGGCCTGGCGCTGACGCTGATGGGCACCGGCATGGCCGCAACGATCGGTCGCGCCTATTCCGGCATGCCGGCGCCGGCGACCTTCGCGCCGATCGCTATTCCCTATCTTAGCGACATCCCGCTGCTCGGTCGCGCGATCTTCACGCAGAACATCCTTGTCTACCTGATCTACATCGTCCTGCCGGTTGTGCTGCACTACATCATGTTCCGCACGCGCCACGGGCTGAACATGCGCGCGGTGGGCGAAAACCCCGCGGCAGCCGACGCCGCCGGTATTTCGGTGCAAAGCATCCGCTTCTGGTATGTCGCCGCGGGCTCGGCGCTGGCGGCCGGCGCCGGCGCTTACCTCACGCTTGCCTTCGTTCCCTCCTGGTCGGAAGGCGTCGTGGCCGGCCGCGGCTGGATTGCCGTCTCTCTCGTCATCTTCGCAGGCTACCGGCCCCTCAACGCCGTGCTGGCCGCTCTGCTGTTCGGTCTCATCACCTCGCTCGGCTTCGTCGGCCAAGCACGCAACTGGCCGATCGCGGCGCCGATCCTGTCGATGCTGCCCTATCTCGGCACGATCGCCCTGATCATCGTGCCGGTGCTTGCCTGGCAGCGCATGCGCCGGGTAATGGCCGCGCCGGCTGCTCTCGGCGAACCCTATTTCCGCGACATGCGTTGAGACCATCATGCCCCGCCTGCTTGTCAAGAACATCGATCTGCTCGCCACCTTCGATGGTACGCGCCGCGAGATTTCCGACGGCGCCTTGTTGATCGAGGGCAACGTCATCGAAGCGGTCGGCACCACCGCGGAACTCAGTGCCTCCAGTGCCGACGAGGTGCTCGACCTATCGGGCCATGTCGTCATGCCGGGCATGGTGAACACGCATCATCATATGTACCAGAACCTCACCCGCGTGATGGCTCAGAACGACGAGCTGCTTGTCTGGCTGAAGACGCTCTATCCGATCTGGGCCGAGCTCGACGACGATGCGATAGGCGTCTCGGCGCGCGTAGCGATGGCCGAGCTCATCCATTCGGGCTGCACGACCAGCTCCGATCACCTCTACATCTTGCCCAACAACTGCACGCTCGACGCGACGATCGGTGCGGCCCGCGATATCGGTCTGCGTTTCCACGCTGCGCGTGGAGCCATGTCGCGCGGCGAAAGCCAGGGCGGGTTGCCGCCGGATCGCTGCGTCGAAAAGGAAGAGGATATCCTGAAGGATGCCGAACGGCTGATCGGCGGCTATCACGACGCGTCGCGGCATTCGATGAGCCGAATCATCCTGGCTCCTTGCTCGCCGTTCTCGGTGACTCCGGAGTTGATGCGCGATGCGGCATCGCTGGCGCGCAGCCACAAGGGCGTGAACCTGCATTCGCACCTTGCCGAAGAGCTTTTCGAGGAGAAGTACTGCCTCGAAATCTATGGCAAACGGCCGGTCGAGTTCGCCGAATCCGTCGGCTGGCTCGGTGACGACGTCTGGTTCGCCCACTCGATTTTCATGACCAGCGACGAGATCGACCGCTTCGCCGAAACCGGCACCGGGGTCGCCCATTGCCCGTCGGCTAACATGCGCTGCGGCCAGGGCATCGCGAAGATCCGAGAGATGCTCGACAAGGGCGTGAAGGTCGGCCTTGGCGTCGACGGCTCGGCCTCGAACGACACGTCGAACCTGTTCATGGAAGCGCGGCTGGCGCTGATGCTTCAGCGTGTCGCGCCGCACCACTACCTCTCCGAAAAGCCCGGCGGCCGCGGCGGTTTCGGCGGCACGCCGACGGCGCTGTCCGCGCGCGAGGCCCTCGAAATGGCGACGCGCGGCGGCGCTGCCCTGCTCGGCCGCAATGACATCGGCCATCTCGCGCCCGGCATGTGCGCCGACTTCATCGCGGTCAAACGCAGCCAACTCGGCCTTTCCGGCACCGAGCGCGACCCGCTCGCCGCGCTGGTGCTTTGCGGACCCTTCAAGGTCGACTATTCCTACATCAACGGCCGGCAGATTATCGCGAGAGGCGACTTCGCCTCTTTCGATGTCGAGGCGGCGATGGCCGATCACCGGGCCGTGATGGACCGCATCTATCGGCAGTGAGATAGCACAGGAAGGACGCAACAATGACCATTAAGCGAGCTGCGGAGCAGGCGGCCCTCGACCAATGGTATTGCATTGACGCGCTGAACGAGATTCCGGTCGGCACGATGCCGAACCGGCTTCTGGGCGTCGATCTGTTGGTAGCCCGCGATACGGCAGGCCCGGTCAATGTGTCGCGTGCCGGCGACGGCAGCCAAGTCCCGGCCAAGGAACGCTACGGCTATCTATGGATCACGCTCGGCATGCCGGCCGGCGATGTGCTGTCGATCCCGGAGGCCTATGAGGACGACCGCCGGCCTGTCGTTTGCGGAGCGATCGCGGTAAAGGCGTCCGGCCTGCGCATCGTCGAGAATTTCCTCGACATGGCGCATTTCCCCTTCGTCCATACCGACATATTGGGCGCCGAGCCGCACACGGAAGTGCGGCATTACACAACCGAAATCCGCCGCGACGTGGATGAGGTGTGGGCGACCAACTGCGAATTCTTCCAGCCGCAGGCAGCACTCTCGGCGACCGGCGGCATCATGACCCAATACATGTACCGGGTCGCCAATCCTTTCGCGGTGATGCTCTACAAGACCTGCCCCAACTCGGCCACCCGGTGGGACGTGATCTGTCTGTTCGTGCAGCCCCTCGATCCGGACCGCTGCCGCGCGCACCCCGTCATGTTCCTGATCGACGACGTATCGACCACGACCGAACTTGTGCAGTTCCAGCAGCTCATCTTCCTGCAGGACCGCATCATCCTGGAGAACCAGCGGCCACTTCTGTTGCCGCTCGAGCCGCGCGCGGAAATCCCGACGCGGGCCGACGGCTCGTCGATCGCCTATCGCCGCTGGCTGAAGGAGAAGGGCATCACCTACGGCACGACGGCGCAAGCCGCATGAGCGGCAGCCCTTCCGATATTGTCATCGGCATCGACGGACGGGCAATCGCGCTCTGGCGCTTCGCGACGGCAGTGCGTAGCGGTTCTTCGGCGGAGGACAGGTGAGCGACCTGAGCGGCAAGACGCTTCTGGCCAGCGGCTTTCACGCGCCGGAGCGCGGGCTCGTGGAAGAGTTGCGCCATGCCCTGATCGCAGTCGATCAATCAGGCATCATCGCCTCGGTGCTGCATCCGCATGATGCCGGCTATGACGAGGCGCTGGAGGCCGCGCGCCGGACCGGTTCGCTGGCGACCTTGCCGGCGCAGAGTTATCTGCTGCCCGGCTTCGTCGATCTTCACGTGCACGCGCCGCAATATCCGCAGCTCGGCAGGGCGCTGGACGTGCCGCTCGAGGCCTGGCTCCACAAACACACGTTTCCCCTGGAGGCGCGCTACGCCGATCTCGCCTTCGCGCGGCGCAGCTACGGCCTGCTGGTCGACGACCTGATCGCTAATGGCACGACCACAGCGCTCTACTTCGCAACCATCCACCAGGACGCGACAAGGCTGCTCGTCGACATTTGCCTCGAACGGGGGCAACGTGCGCTGGTCGGCAAAGTGGCGATGGACAATCCCGACGAGTGCCCGGCCTACTATCGCGATACCTCGGCGGACGCGGCCATCGATGGCACGCGCGCTCTGATCGACTACGTGCATGGGCATCCGGACAATGCCACGGGACGGGTAAAGCCGGTCATTACGCCGCGCTTCATCCCCTCCTGTACCGACGCCGCCCTCAAAGGGCTCGGCACGCTTGCGCAGGAATGCGGCTGCCATGTGCAGACGCATTGCTCGGAGAGCAACTGGGCGCATGGCTACGTGCTGCAGCGCCACGGGATCAGCGACACGTCTAGCCTTGATCGCTTTGGCCTGCTGCGCGCCGGCAGCGTGCTCGCGCACGCCAATTTCATTACGCTTGCCGACATGGAGACGATCCGCGTGCGCAAGGCGGCCGTGGCGCACTGCGCCGTCTCCAACGCCTACTTCGCAGGCGCCGTGTTCCCGTTGAGGGCGGCCCTCGAGAAGGGTGTCAAGGTCGGGCTCGGCACCGACATTTCCGGGGGACCGAGCGCCTCGATGTTCGATGCGATGCGCGCGACGGTCATGTCGTCGCGCATGCTGGAAACCGGCACCGACCCGGCGCTAGCGGCCGAGACGCGCGGCACGGCCGGAACAGCACGCGTCGACTTTCGCGAGTCCTTCCACCTGGCGACGGCAGGCGGTGGCGCGGCACTCGGCTTGCCTGTGGGGCGATTCTCGCCTGGCTACCATTTCGATGCGATCCTGGTCGACATCGCCGCGCCCAGAGGCACAATTCACCTGTGGGACGAACTCGACGATGGCGACGGCATCCTTCAGAAGATCGTCTACTCCGCTTCCAAGGCCAACATCGCGTCGGTCTGGGTCGGCGGGAGAGCTGTTCTCGCCTAAGCGGACGGGAAGCTGTGCCGAGAACCAGAATGGATATCAGTATTCGCCGACGTCGATGACAGCCTGGGCAAAGGCTTGCGGGGCTTCTTGAGGCAAGTTGTGGCCGATACCGCCGGTGATGATCCGGTGCGTGTATCTGCCCGAGAATTTCTTCGCGTAGGACCTGCTGTCGGGATGGGGTGCGCCATTGGCATCACCCTCAAGAGTTATGGTCGGCACTGTGATCACGGGAGCTTCGGCCAGCCGGTTTTCCAGAACGTCATATTCCGGCTCGCCCTGTGCCAGGCCGAGCCTCCAGCGGTAATTGTGAATGACGATGCTGACGTGATCCGGGTTGTCCAGGGCTGCGGCGCTGCGCTGGAAGATGTCATCGTCGAAATTCCACCGCGGCGAAGCGAGTTGCCAGATGAGTTTGGCGAAATCGCGCGTGTATTTCTCGTAGCCGGCGCGGCCGCGATCCGTGGCGAAGTAATACTGATACCACCATTGAAGCTCCGCCTCCGGTGCCAGCGGCACCATGCCGACCTGCTGATTTCCGATGAGATAGCCGCTCACCGAGACGATCGCCTTGCAACGCTCAGGCCAGAGCGCGGCAACGACATTGGCCGTTCGAGCGCCCCAGTCGCAGCCGGCGATCGTGGCCTTTTCGATCCCCAGCGCATCCATCAGGGCCATCGTATCCGCGGCGAGCGCCGACTGCTGGCCGTTGCGCATCGTCTCGTCCGACAGGAAGCGCGTAGTGCCGTAGCCGCGCAGGTAGGGCACAATCACGCGGTACCCCTTTGCGGCAAGCAGGGGAGCGACATCGGCGTAGGTGTGAATGTCATAAGGCCAGCCATGAAGCAGGATCACTGGGGCACCTTCGGCGGGCCCCAGCTCCGCATATCCGACGCTCAGATTTCCGGCATTGACCTGCCCGAGCGAGCTGAATGATTTCTGCGTGGCTTGCGTAGCAGATGCCCTCGCCTCGACCGTCCAAGTGGCCGCCGGCTCGCTCAAGCCGAGTTCGGTGGCGGCGAACGTCATTGCTGCAGCACCAACAATGCGCCGGCGGCGATGATCGACCGTGTCGGGAGCCTTACTCGCATTCATGATGAAGCCTCTGTAATGACCAACAAGCAGGAACGACCGGACCCGCCCGCCTCATCGGCCGACAGGAAATGTTGCCTATTTCGATGGTGACTGCGGGCGGCGGACCAACCACTGTAACCACTCGGCCAGGAGGCAGTGGGGCGAGCTCTGACTGAATGTCGGTAAGGTCCAGCGTTTCCTCGATTTCCCTCCTCAGAAATTCGAGACTTAGGCCGTCCCCGCGCTTGGAAGCGGCTGGATGTAGATGTAGCATCCGCAGGAACGGCAGCATGAGAATGACTCCTGATCTTCTGTTTGGGCGAGAGGACATGTTGCATCTGGTCTTATGCTCGAAGTCGCCCTCGGCTTCAGACGAGGCCCTCACGATCCATTGCGATGCGCACGGCCGGTCGGGCAGCCATTCGGACGCGAAGGGCTTGCAAAGGCGCGGGAACAGGGACGTGGAAGCGGGCCGCCCAAAGCAGCATCACGAAAAGATAAAAATCCGCGACGCTGGGTTTGTCGCCGAACAGATAGTCGGTCTCGAGCCCGTCAGCGAAGAACTCGAGTTGGCTCGTAATCGTCGCGCTCGCCCTGGCCTTTTCGGCATCGCTGCTTTGGTGCCACATCGGCTTGAAGCTTCGGTGTATTTCAGTTGAGACGTAGGTCAGCGCTTCGAGAAGGCGGGTACGGCCCAACGGCCCCGCCACTGCCAGTGGCGGGTATTGCGACGCAATCCAGTCGAGGACGGCAATATTTTCCGTCAGCGTTTCGCCGCTATCCAGCACGAGGGCTGGAACATAGCCCTTGCGCGTGACGGTAGTGAAATCATCCCCGGAGCCTGTCCGTTTGGTCTTGAGGTTCACACTTTCGCGCTCGAAGGAAACACCGGCCTCTTCCAGAGCGATGTGGTCCGCCAGGCTGCAGGCGAGAGGGCTGTAGTAGAGTTTCACCGCTTTTCCCTTTTCTGAACCCGATTGAATCCCGCAATTGGTCGTCGCCGAGCGGAAAACCTGCCCCGCGCCACGCGAGACAACCGCTCCAGAAACTCGCACTTGGCGGAGACGACGACTACGACACCGATAGCTAGACGTGCCTATGCCGAGGTATGGTCGGACTGAAGTTCGGATCGCCGTGCGCAATGCCGGGACGTATGCCAGCTCAGCGGCCAACGGTTATCTGGAGGAATCCAGAACCTTCCATGATGGCATCATCGCCAGCCCGGCCAGTCCTTCGCTCAGGAAATCCTAAACGAAAGTATTGGACGCACGTGCCGTTGGCACGATGGCTCACACCTGGCCACGGCCGGCATACTCCGCGCGGCACGAGCAGACTGGAAACGCGAAAGCCGTGGTCTGCTTTTGCTCGATTGCCACCAACGCAATGACGCAGCTTCCGACAATAGGAGTCGCCATCATGGCCGACCTTTCCGAAACCTCCACAGCCGAGCACACGTTGCGCGTCGAGGCGCCCGCCGCGATCGAGGTCGACGTCTCCTCGCTGACGCCGGGAACGTCGCTGATCGTCGACTGGCACGGCAAGCCGGTTGTCGTGCGCAACCGCACCGAAAAAGAGAGGAAGGACGGCCAGGCAGTCAGTCTCGCCGAGCTCAAGGATCCAATTGCCCGCAACGCCAACCTGCCGGCCGATGCGCCGGCAACCGACGCCAATCGAACTATGCCGGGCAAGGAAGCCTGGGTGGTGATGATCCAGGTCTGCACCCATCTTGGCTGCATCCCGCATGGTCAGGAAGGCGATTTCGACGGCTGGTTCTGCCCCTGCCATGGTTCGCAATACGACACTGCCGGCCGCGTCCGGAAGGGGCCGGCACCCGAGAACATGGCGGTACCGGTGTTCCAATTCGTTTCCGACACCAAGATCCGTATCGGCTGAGGCAGGGGGCATTTCGATGAGCGGCGGCAAACACTCGACCTATACGCCCAAAACCAGAATCGAACGTTGGTTCGACGCCCGCCTGCCGCTGCCGCGGCTGGTCTATGACAGCTTCATCGTCTATCCCGTCCCGCGCAACCTGAACTATGCCTATACGTTCGGCGGTATTCTCACGATCATGCTGGTTTCACAGATCCTGACCGGCATCGTGCTTGCGATGCATTACGCCCCTGATACGGGGCTGGCCTTCAACTCGGTCGAGCAGATCATGCGCGACGTGAATTCGGGCTGGCTGCTGCGCTATCTCCATTCCAACGGCGCGTCGTTCTTCTTCATTGCCGTCTACATCCACATCTGCCGCGGGCTTTACTACGGCTCCTACAAGGCGCCGCGTGAGCTGCTGTGGGTGCTCGGTTGCACCAACCTCCTGCTGATGATGGCGACGGCCTTCATGGGCTACGTGCTGCCTTGGGGACAGATGTCGTTCTGGGGCGCTACTGTCATCACCAGCTTCTTCACCGCCGTCCCACTGATCGGCGACTGGCTCCAGCAGCTTTTGCTCGGCGGCTTCGCGGTCGACAATCCGACGCTGAACCGCTTCTTTGCGCTGCATTACCTGCTGCCATTCGTGCTTGCGGGCGTGGTGACCTTGCATATCTGGGCGCTTCACGTCGTCGGCCAGAACAATCCGACCGGCATCGAGGTCAAATCGAAAACCGATGTCGTGAACTTCACGCCCTATGCCACCGTCAAAGATGCCTTCGGCATCCTCGTGTTCCTGTTCTTCTTCGCCTATTTCGTCTTCTACCTGCCGAACTATCTCGGCCATCCCGACAACAACAGCATCGCCAATCCGCTGAAGACGCCGGCTCACATCGTGCCGGAATGGTACTTCCTGCCGTTTTATGCGATCCTGCGGGCCATCACCTTCAATATCGGGCCTATCGATTCCAAGCTCGGCGGCGTGCTCGCGATGTTCGGCTCGATCGCCGTGCTGTTCCTGGTGCCGTGGCTCGACACCTCGAAGGTGCGCTCGGCGGTCTATCGGCCCTGGTACAGGGTGCTCTTCTGGCTGTTCGTTGCCAATGCCCTCTTTCTCGGCTGGCTCGGCTCCCGGCCGGCGGAAGGCGCATACGTCGTCATGTCCCAACTGGCGACGCTTTACTATTTTGCGTTCTTCATCATCGCCATGCCGGTGCTCGGGCTGATCGAAAAGCCGCGACGGCTGCCGAATTCGATCACCGAAGCAGTTCTCGAAAAAGACAAGGCCAGCGCCAGAGGCCCGATCGCCGGGCCGGAGACCAAACGTTGAACCGGGCATCGCGGTGATCGTTCATGAACTGGTGGAACTCTCCTCTGGTCTACATCGTATTGCTCGGCCTCGCCGGGATCGTCGTTTGGTCTCTCATCCCCAGACGCTTCGCCAATGCGAAGCTGGTCGTCCAACTCGGCTTTTTCGTCGCGATGTCGGCCATGGTTCTCCACCTGCGCGTCGTGCCGTACGAGGCCGCAGGGGACAATGAGACAACCGGAGGAGCGATCCTCATCGGCTCGGTCAAGCTGCTCTGGTGGGTTCACCTTGCCTGGGCGCTGATCGGATTTGTCCGTATCTATCTCGTCTTCGAGCGACAGCCGCGCGAGGCACGTCTCCTGCAGGACGTCGTGGTCGGTGTCGTCTACGCTGGAATGTTCCTGTCGATCCTGGCGTTTGTCTTTGCAGTGCCGGTCGGAACGCTCATTGCCACGTCGGGCGTGTTTGCCGTCATCCTGGGACTGGCGCTCCAGAATACGCTTGGTGACGTATTTTCGGCGATCGCGCTTAACCTCGGCCGCCCTTACGTGCTTGGAAACTGGATCATTCTGGGCGACGGAACCGAAGGCCGCGTTGTCGAGACCAATTGGCGGTCAACCCAACTTCTGACCCCGACACACAATGTCGTGGCGCTGCCAAACAGCCTTCTCGCCAAGATCGGGGTAACAAATCTAAGCGGTCCGGACGAGAGCCATGGACTTGCCGCAACCGTCAAGGTGGCGCCAACGAAGACGCCGGCGATCATCGTAGACCTCATGCGCACTGTCTTGCTGAGCTGCAATTCGATCCTCCAGGACCCTTCGCCTTCGGTCACCATCAGAAGCCTGGATGCCGCAGCTATCGAGATCGAGTTGTTTTTTCGCGTCGCAAGTATCGACCAACGAAGTGCCGCTCGGAACGAAATCTTCGATCTCATTTATCGCCATTCAAAGTCGACCGGCATGCTGCTGGCGGAGCCATTTTCGGGCTCGATTGCCATGACCAACCGGCCGGGCCACGAGACGGCGGCCTCCCAAGGCTTCACCCCGATCGAACTCATCAATTCCATACCGGTATTCTCGGCGCTGACGGATACCGAGCAGGGTTCGCTCGCCAAAGCGGCCTCGGTTCGCAC
Source organism: Mesorhizobium sp. M0898 (assembly GCF_040319695.1). NCBI lineage: Bacteria > Pseudomonadati > Pseudomonadota > Alphaproteobacteria > Hyphomicrobiales > Phyllobacteriaceae > Mesorhizobium > Mesorhizobium sp. M0898. Next base: position 119,893 of record NZ_JAMYOE010000010.1, read on the forward strand.
CTACCATAAGGGCGAAATCATCGCACGACAGGGAGAGATGCTGCCGTCGCTCATGATCGTTCGGACGGGCGTCATCGTCCGGCAAATTGGCGAGGACGATGATCAACTGCAGGAGATCTCCCGGCTTGCACCTGGCGATTTCTTCGGCGAGACCGGCTTGCTCGCCGGTATTGGCGAGATGTCGAGTTTGCGGGCAATGACCCCTGTCACGGTTTACGACATAGACCAGGAAAGCTTTGCGCCGCTGCTGCACGACAGGCCCGAAATGGCCGAAGATCTTGCCGCGATCCTGTCGATGAGGGTGTCGGCTTTTAATGAAAGCGGCATCGCGGGACAGCACCACGCGAGCTCCAAATTCGCGCTCCTCAAAGCCATTCAGACAGTCTTTCGAGCCGTTCCGTTCAAGCGCGTTCGAGCACCTGGCTGACAAGGCATGCAGAAGGACAGAGATCCATGACCATCCGCCAAAGCGGTATCACAGGCATCGATACACTCATCCAGCCAGCTATCCGTGATTTTGCGGACGGACTGAAGATAAGGCGCGTATTGCCGTCCTCGGATCGCCTGATGATCGGGCCCTTCATCCTGTTCGACCATTTCGGCCCCGCTATATTCGACGCAGGTCGCGGTTTCGATATGGAACCGCATCCGCATATCAGCGTTGCGGCCGTGACCTACCTGATCGATGGCGAGATCGTCCATCGCGACAATTTGGGTAAAGTGCAGACCATCCGGCCTGGCGAGGCCAACTGGATGACGGCCGGGTCGGGCATCGTCCATTCCGAGCGCACGCCACCGGACGTTCTCCGACATGGGCTATGCCGAAATTGTGCTCACGAGCGGTGCGCGCTACCAGGTGAAACCCGAACACCGTGAGCGTGCGATCTACATCGTCGCCGGTGAGGTTGGAATTGTCGGCCAGTTCGGTACGTTTCATGAGGCCGAATTAGTAGCTCTGGCGCCCGGCGCTGAGATTGTGCTCCAGGCGCCTGCCTTCCATGCGGCGAGACTGATGCTGATAGGAGGTGAGCCCCTGGCCGAGCCACGTCATATCTTTTGGAACTTCGTCTCCCCTTCAGCCGAACGGATCGAGCAGGCAAAGGCGGATTGGCGCGAACGCCGCTTCCCCGGCGTGCCGGGCGAGCACGAGCTCATGCCTCTGCCAGATGGCAGCGTGTGAGGGATAAGGCAGCGGATGGTGACCTCAGCGCCGCGACAGCTTTACGCCGGGTGGCGCAGGCAGACCACTACGACATCAGGTAGAGATCGTTCATCGTTTCCTCATCGAGCAAACCGTCGAACCAGACGTCGAAGATTGTCTCGAGCAGGAACTCGTCGTTGCTTGCTTCGGAAAACAGCGTGAGGGACGCGTGCAACTTCTTCGCATCAACGTCACCGAAGACAGCGCGAGCGCTTAGGCCGGAGAGCCGCTGCAGGGTGCCAACGCATTCCCGATAACGGCCTCCGAGGATCGGAAACGAGAGATAGGCGCTGGCTTCGTCAAGCGATGTGATTGCATATGGCTCAGGCGCTGTACCACTTCGCCTTGTGGCCAACCTTGGGAAGATGAACTCCATGTAGGGAGTGCACATCATCCCTCGACGTAGAATGGCCAGCGCGTCGTCGTAGACCGGATCCTGTGCGCTGACGAATCTCTGCAAATCATACTCGTCAGGCATTTGGATAGATCCTTGGGAAACCCTCAACATTCGTGCCCATGACTAGCCGCCGACGACATCTGCATAGTCCGGGTGCTTGGCGAAAAAGCGGCTCATGAAGGGACATTTCAAGATCGCTTTACGGCCGGTCTTGCGGAGCAGTTCGAAGGTTCCTTGGGCCAATTGCGACGCGATCCCTTGTCCGGAAAATTCCGACGGGACTTCGGTGTGTATCAGCGCAACCTTCCCGCCCTCGAGCCAATAATAGGCCGCCGCAAACATATCGCCGGCGATCGGCAGCTCGAAACGGTGCTGTTGGACGTTTTCGACGACTTGTGCATCCATCTTTATCTCTCGATTGTATGTCAGATTTGTCACGGAGGCAGATTGGCGGGCCGCTATCGCATCGCAGGCAACCGCAGAGTGACGGTCGTGCCTGCCCCAAGTGTGCTCTGAATGTCGATGCTTCCGCCTGATTGCTCGGCAAAGTGCTTCACCATCGGCAAACCGACGCCGCCGAGGCCTTCGCTTTTGGTGGTGAAGAACGGATCGAAGGCGCAGACCATCGTCTCGCTGGTCATCCCGATACCGTTGTCCGCGACGCGGATGTCTACCTGACCGGCGGCAGAGTTTTCAGAGGCCAAGCCGGCATCGATCGAGATGAAACCGCCGTCAGGCATTGCATCGCGCGCGTTGAACAGAAGATTCAGAACCGCATTTTGCAATCCAAAGCGATCGCATCTCACCAAAGGCAGGTCGGATCCAACCCGAAGCTCAAGACCGAAATTGGCATCCAAGGCGCTCCGTACGAGGGTTTCGATCTCAGCCAGGCAAGCACCTACGTTTGTGTATTCGATTTCCGCGTGGCTCTCTCGGGCCAGGCTGATGGTTTGCCGGACAAGGCCACCAGCCCGCTCCAAAGCCGTCTTGGCGCCGGCTATTACAGGCCCGAGCGCCGGAGCCGCTTGGATGCTCGGATCGCGGGCCGATACATACTTCCGTATATTCAATCGCGAGACGATGCTCTATTGATAGCCGATCCCGCTGATGTAGTTGGCAAGCAGCCGTTCCTGCAGTTCCTCTTGTTTGAAGAGCGCCTTCATCGCATCACGGATATCGAGGACGCCTAGCGGTTTCGAGTCGGCCCCGAGCACCGGCACATTCTGCAGGCCTTGCGCGGCCATGGTCTGCCAGACTGAATGAAGATCATCATCGGGACCACAGGACACGATGGACCGGCTCATCAATGCCGCAATCGGCGCTTCTGTTGGCCCTGAATTCGCCAGATGGCGGACAAGGTCGGACTTGCTCAGCACGCCTGCCGCCTCCCCACTGCCGTGGCACACCACGACCAGGCCTATTGCGGGCCTGGAAAGTGAGAGTGCCGCACTGCGGAGTGGAGCGTCGACATCGACCACCATGAGACGGGCCGATATTACTGGATGCAGACTGTCAATTCGCATGACGCCCTCCTGAGAGCGCCTCGCGGCCGCGGCCGCGGGGCTGGGATCGGTTCCAGTGTTGGTCGCCGAGCTCGGCGCCTTCGTCCGGCCAGTCAGAATGGCGCGCAAACAAGCGCCATTCTGACCCATTCCAAAGATTAGCTCAGTGCTGCTTTGCTCAGGCCAAACTTCGCATCGCCCGAGCCCGGGACGGGTTTGAAGCCGATGTTCAGACGGTTCCAAGAGTTGACCGCCATGACAACGAAGGTCAGATCGGAGATTTCCTTCTCGGAAAGCTGCGACCTGACCCGATCGTAGATCTCGTCGGGGACACCCTGCTCGGGCAGCTTGGTCAAGACTTCCGTCCATGCCAAGGCTGCGCGCTCGCGAGGAACGAACAAGGTCGAATCCCGCCAGGCTGCCAGGTGGTAAAGGCGCAGTTCGCGCTCGCCATGGATCTTCGCCTGTTTGACGTGCATATCGAGGCAGAAGGTGCACCCGTTCAGCTGCGCGGCTCGGACTGCAACAAGGTCGCGGATTGGCTCTTCGATCGACCCCTCTCGCGTCGCACCAAGAAATTCAATAAATTTCTTCAGAAGTTCCGGCGACTGCTCCGCATAACTCGCGCGTTGGGCGACGGCTTTTCCTTTCGGAGCGACCGGTGGCGCTGCAATATTCATTACTTATCTCCTTGAGGTGTTTGCAATCCATTGCACCGTAAGGATGACCGGTGAGACGAACTGTTGCTATCGTGCCGATGATATGTATTGCCACTCGATTGGGTTGGGGCGCCTAAACCGAAGTATAGGAGGTGGAAATTGGCACCTGACCGCTGCCCTCGGCAATTCGCTTTGCCGCATGCATCCGACAGACGCACAGCGTTTGGGTCACTTGAAGGGCAAGGCTGAACCGACCGGTGTCGATAGAACCTGGATCGAAACTGCCCTCACTCTTCAAAGGGAGCGTTCATCACAAGATCAACTGCCGAAGTCGCCTTGTAGCCTGAAACAAAGCGCTCGCCGAAGTCCCGGGCAAAGTTGTCGTAGGTGGTTTCGGGCCTGATCTCGGCGATATGGCAAAAGCATCGCGTCATCCGCCGCTTCATCCCGAGGCGCGGAAATTCGCCAACGATCTTTGCAATCTCGGCTGACGAAACGAGGCTGTATTGCAAGCCGACGACATCGAGGCAGATGCCGGCTGTGCACAGCGCCACCTCAGCCTCCTTGTAGAGGCCGATCGACGGCGTCGAGTTGAGGGCGACGCTGTCCCAGATCAATTGGGCGCGCCGCTCGTCGAAGCCGCCCTCCCGAACGAAGGCGCGGGCGAGATCGGCGCCTTCCACTTCGAAACGGCGCGGCCCGGCGAAGTCCTCATTGAGCGTGACGTCATGCAACAGGGTTGCAACCGCAACAACCTCCGCGTCGTGCTGGATATTCTGAATCTGTCCGATCCGGGCCGCGAAAAGCCAGGATCGGACCACGTGGTTGAACAGGTAGGGTTCACATCGAGCGCGGGCATGTTCGATCGCTCGGCCAACAAGCGGAGTATCGGGGACCAAAATCCCCGCAAGTGTGCGGATGGCGATCGAATTCATGTCACTGACCGTCCCTTCGCGTACGCCCCGATGGTCCTGGGGGCTACGATTTCATTTCGCGTTCGTCGTCAGTTCCGTCTCGCTGGTGTCGACGACGAAAATAGCAAGCAGACGAGCGCCTTCCGTCTTGCTGGCGTTTTCGCTGACGGCATGACGGTCGCCAGGGAATTCCGAGAAACTCTCGCCGGCGCGATAAGTCTTCACCGGCCCGTCGTTGACCTGGCTTCGGATCGCCCCCTCCAGGACCGTGGCATAGATGAACGCGGATTTGGGATGGGTATGAGCCGGCGACGTACCCCCAGGCGCGTACTCGACGAGCACGGCTTTCATGCTCTTGCCGGGCACGTTTGGCAGAGCCTGGTCGTAGACAAGCTTCACGCTGGCGGCGTCATTGGCCATTGCTGCGGTGACGGAAGCGGAGGTGAGCGCGGCGCAGAGAAGTGTTTTGATCATGTCTGGTCTCCTTGTTGTGCGAATGGCGGGCCTATCCGATGACTACTTACTTCGGTGGTGTGTATCGGCTGAGCCAATCATCGAAACGCACGGCGCCGATGCGCGCGTTCTCGCCGGGCACCAGCGTTCGATCGTCGATTGCCACTTGGCCGTAGTAGAGCGCGCCGGAATCCGGGACGACTTTACGCGGGTCGTTGGTGGCCTTCAGGAAGCGCTCGACAAGTTCGCTCATGCGAACACGCTCCGGGCCGGCAATTTCGATCATGCCGTTCAACGGCGCGGCAAGCGCGACGTCCGCCATCGCATCGGCAACATTATCAGCCGCCATGGGTTGGAAGTAGGCCGGCGACATATGAATGGTATCCCCGACGGCGCCCGTGTTTGCGATGGCGGCGGTGAATTCGAAGAATTGAGTGGCGTGAACGATGGTGTAGGGAATTCCGGACTCCCTGATCAGCTTTTCCTGAAGCAACTTGCCGCGGAAATAGCCCATGCCCTGCAGCCGGTCGGTACCGACGACCGACAGCGCCACGTGATGACGGACGCCGGCGGCCGTTTCGGCGGCAAAAAGATTACGCCCGGATGCCGAGAAGAACTCCAGGGCAGCCTTTTCCTCGAACGACGGCGAGTTCGCGAGGTCGACGACGACCTGCGCACCGGCAAGCGCGGCCGCCAGACCCTCTCCCGTAACGGTGTTGACGCCCGAATTCGGCGACGCCGCAAGTACGTCGTGGCCTTTGTTTCGCAGTCTCTCCACGGTCTTTGAACCGATCAGCCCGGTTCCGCCGATCACGACGATCTTCATGTCTAGTCTCCTGGTGTTGCGTGTCTATTTTCGTTGCTCGATCGTATGCTGGGCGTTTCCGGCCTGCTACTGACTGACCGATGCAGCAGCATCCTCGATGAGTGACGTGACCTCGTCGGGATGCGAAACCATGAGCGCGTGGGACGCACCCTCGATGACGACGGTCTTTACCGCGTGCGCACGCTCGGCCATGAAGCTCATGACGGCTGCCGGGATGTTGCGGTCATCCGAGCCATAGATCACGTAGGACGGCAGCGTCTTCCATGAGGCGACGCCCGAGGCTTCAGCCAGAGCCGCCTGCGCAACAGGGCGTTGAGTGGCAGCCATCAGCAAAGTCTGCTCTTGCGAAACGTCGGCGGCGAACTGCGCGCGGAACTTGGCCGGCTCGATGAAGAGGTCTTGTCCGCCGTCCGGCAACGCGACTGGAGCAAGCGCGCTCCCCAAGGTGCTACCGGGAAACATGCTGGACAACGTAAGGCTCGATTCGCCCGTATCGGGCGCGAAACCCGCCACGTAGACCAACGCCTTCACATTGGGATTGCCATTGGCGGCCTCGGTGATGACGGGCCCGCCATAGGAATGCCCCACCAGCACGACCGGCCCCGAAACCGACCGGACGATGGCTGAGACTGCTTTCGCATCGCTGGCAACGCCGCGGAGCGGATTAGCTGCGGCTATCGCCACATAACCGTCTTTGCTGAGCTTGGTGATGACTGCATCCCAGCTCGACGATTCCGCGAAGGCGCCGTGCACCAGTACGATCGTCGGCTTGGGCTGAGAATTCGCGGCCTGCGCCATCCCGCCGCCCGACGCGGCAAGCGCTGCGGTGAGGGCCAGGACTCGAGTTATGTTTCGCATTTGCTTTCTCCCGTGTGGCCTGTGGTGACCAATGCTCAGGAGAATGCGCCGACGCAGCCCGCCAACCTATTGTGCGGAAGGGTCTGTCATACAATGCCAAGGTGCAGGGTAGGTCACCGGGGAGATCAGGTGCCCTGCAGCATAATTGAGGTATCTATGCCGGGTGTGCATTGTCGGCGGTCGCCGGAACAGACACTGAGGGCGCGCCGCAAAGCCTCCTCTCGTCAACGACATAGTCCCTGGCCTTCGGCCTGAATCGCCCAATGCCTTCGTATGGATCAAACAGCCGGACCGTCTGATCGTGTCGCTGCGTCACGACATTTATATTTGTATGGGTGAATACCATCCAAGCCATCAATGGAGTTACTGAAATGAAAATGACAGTCCTTGCTGTCGCCGTGCTTGTTATTACAGCAGGAAGCGCCACTGCCGGAAGCGACCACTATGGATCAAACGGATCCCAGCAGCCTGCGACTGCGTCTTACAACATGTATACATCCTCGATCAAAAAAATGAACAATGATATCGGGGTGCCGAAAACCGTACGCAAGCCGACTGTTCCCAACGATGAATATGGCCAGGGCATCTGGGGTCACTGATCCCGACCTACAGAAAATTGAAGGACCGGGGCGAGACCTCGGTCCTTCCGCCGTATCGGCGAGCCGACTTCTCTCTTGCGCGTCGATCCCTGCAATGCGACTTGCTGCTTACGTGGCTCAATTTGCGCCACGTCGACAAAACGTCTCGCCTCCGACCTATTTGGCGGGATTCGCGCGGCAGCTTCCCGGAAAATCGTCGTGAGGAAGACCGATTGCTCAGCCATTTATTCGGAAGTCTATTGGCGCGACGACATCGCGGTCGTGGCTCAGAGCACTGCCATCCCGCCGTCGACCCGCAGATTGATGCCCGTTACGAAACTGCTCGCGTCCGAGGCAAGGAACAGGGCGGCTTTTGCCAGCTCTTCCGGCTGCCCCATCCGGCCCAAGGGTATTGCCTCCGCCATCGCCTTTTCAAACAGCCCGCGCTGCTCAAACGGTACGCCTAGCTTATCGAGAATAGCCGTATCCACCGGACCTGGGCTGAGCACGTTGACCCGGATGCCGCGAGACTTCAGTTCGATCGCCCAACCGCGCGCAAAGGCATTTATGGCCGCCTTCGAGCCCGCGTAAACAGCATGACCGTCCAGCACCTTCTCGCTGGCCAGCGAGCCTGTGAGGATGATTGCGCCGCCATTCCGCATGACAGAATCAGTTTCTGGACGCCGAAGAAGACGCCTCGCGTATTGACGGCAAATTGCGCATCATATTCTGCCTCGGAGACGTCGGTCGAGTGCGTGATGGTGTTTATGCCGGCGTTCGCCATATAGATGTCGAGCGCCCCGAACCTCTGGCGGATCTGTTGCGCTACCTCGTCATGGTGCGACACGTCGGCCACATTTCCCTGAATGCCCAGCGCGCCTGCCCCGATCTGTGCGACCGCTTCCTCGACCGCCTGCCGCCGGCGGCCGGTAATGACGACTTGCGCGCCCTCGGCCGCAAAGATTTTTGCAGCCGATAGTCCGATCCCGCTGTTTCCGCCGGTGACCACCGCGATCTTGCCTGATAGTGCGCCCATTTCGTTCCTGTCTTCGAAAAATAGTGCCGGTGCTGCTGCGATAGTCGCAACTGCTGGCCAAGAAAATTTCACGCCGAATTGAGACCGCCAAAATGAGCGGCAATCGCAAACGGCTACCGATTGATAAACTCCCGGCGCTTAGCCAGTTTGACGTTTTGGAGGAGCGCTTTGGCCTTCAAGGCAGAACAAGCGCGCGGCGGCGACCCCCGACAGCGCGACGTAGTGTCGAACGCCGGCGATCGCCTCCGCGCTGCACAGGCGAAGTTGCTCGAATGGCAGCCCTATCGCAGCATATGTTTCGCGCCTTTGCCAGCGCTCTAACTCGATGGCGCAGTGGTTCGGTTCCACAATCCGGGACATGAGCCGACAGAACCGGCATTCAGGCCACCGCTCGCCTATGCGAGCGCACAAGGTTTGACCTGGCGCGCCACCCGAAATGCGGTTAAGGGCGCGCGAAATATTGCCAAAGGTGGTCATCGGCGGCTCCAAGGATTGCGGAGAACATGCGGTCGTGACTGAGGGTGTGCTATCCTTTGATGAAGGCGAGCAGGTCAGCATTGACCTGATCTTGGTGCGTGGCCGTGATCCCGTGGGGCGCGCCGGGGTAATAGATATCCTTTGCGCCTTTGATCAATCGGGCCGACTTGACTGCCGAGTCCTTGACGGGGACGATCTGGTCGTCTTCGCCATGCAGGACGAGGGTTGGCACGTCGAACTTCTTGAGGTCCTCGGTAAAATCGGTCTCGGAGAACGCCTTGACGCTTTCGTACGCGTTCACGAGACCCGCCTGCATACTCCAGAGCCAGAACTGATCCAGAGTCCCCTGGGAAACCTTGGCGCCTGGCCTGTTCGCGCCATAAAACAACGGTGCGAGGTCCCGGTAGTACTGTGACCGATCCTTGACGAGGCCAGCCCTTATGCCGTCGAATACCTCGATCGGCAGGCCTTCCGGATTGGCCGGCGTCTTCACCATGATCGGCGGAACAGCGGCGATAAGAACAGCCTTGGCCACCCGCTTCGTCCCGTGCCGTCCGATATAGCGAGCAACCTCGCCTCCTCCGGTCGAATGGCCGACCAGCGTGGCGTTCCGGAGATCCAGCGCCTCAATCACGGCTGCAAGATCATCCGCATAGCCGTTCATGTCGTTGCCGGACGTGGCCTGGCTCGATCGGCCATGGCCGCGCCGGTCATGCGCAACGACGCGAAAGCCGTTATGGGCAAGAAAGAGCATCTGGCCGTCCCAGGCGTCGGAATTCAGCGGCCAGCCATGCGAAAACGTGACGACAGGACCCTTGCCCCAATCCTTGTAGTAGATTTCGGTGCCATCCTTGGTCGTGATGGTGCTCATCGTCTTGGTTCCTTTGATTGAGGGGGAAGAGGGAAGGTTTTGTTTTCGGCTCGTTGCCGAAGCAGCGCGGGGCAGTCCGGCGGCTGCCGTAGAGATCAGGTCTGCCAACATGACATCGCGGCGAGATCCGCCGACGGAGAAAAGTCCGTCTTTGTTCATCATGTCCATCCATGTGCTTTGAACATCCTGCTCACCATCACGACCGTCGAGTCGGCCTGAGCGGTCGCGTTCGGGGAGGAGCGAGCGAGGAGCGGTAGAAACGCGACGGTCGTGATGACTTGCGAGGAACAGGATGCACCGATCCGGGCCGCGAACCTACTCTACGGAGGCATCTGTCATACGATGCCAAGGTGCAGGGCAGGCACGCCGAAGATAGGGCCGGGCTAAGGCAAGCTCTTATAGACACACGTCAATTAGGCTTGGGTAGCGGCGCGGGGACCGACGCGGCATGGCCGGCGTCAGTTGCTGTTGCATGAAATGTTGCGAGTTTTTCGGTCAGGCTGGCGCTGCCAAAGAGCGCCGCTCAGTAGTAACCGATGTTTGGCGCGGGCCTTGCCGCGAAACACCAAACAGGACCACCGATGTACATCAGGATCACCCGCAGCAGCACGAGCGTATCAACAGGCAGGAAGGCCTGGGCGCGCTGAGAAAGCACCTGAAATGGCCCGGCGCGCCGGGCGATCCTATTGGATGGGGCATGGATCGGCTTGTGCCAAATTCTAGACCTCGCGCATCGGCGCGGGCAGCGTTTCCCACGCCCGGATCAGCTCACCGATGGAAGCGGCTTCCATCTTGCGCATGACATTGCCGCGGTGAAGCTTGACCGTCACTTCACTGATGCCGAGGTCGAAGGCGATCTGCTTGTTGAGGCGCCCGCGCGCCACTTCACGCAGGACCTCGCGCTCGCGCGGCGTCAGCGTCTCGACGCGCTCGATGTTGCGCTTGACGATCACGGCATCCGCCCGCCGCTTGGCATCCACCGCAATGCCGGCGATCACAGCGTCAAGCAGCGTCTGATCCCGCACCGGTTTGGTGAGAAAGTCCACGGCGCCGGCCTTCATCGCCTGGACAGTCATCGGGATGTCGCCATGCCCGGTCAGGAAGATGATGGGTTTGGGGTTGCCGTTTTTCGCAAGATGGTGCTGCAGATCGAGACCGCTCGTCCCTGGCATGCGCACGTCGAGGATCAAGCAGCCGGGGCTCTCCAACACGTCGGCGTCAAGCAATTCACGGGTTGAGGTAAAGCACACCGGCAGGAAACCCGCCGACAGGATCAATTCAGACAGCGCCTCCCGAACAGAGGCATCATCATCGACAATAATGACCAGCGGCTGCTCGGCTTCAGCCCTTCGCTGCTGTGATGACGGCGTCGATCTCGGTAAGGGCAATTGGTCAACTCTCATGTTTAGCCTCCGTTTCTGGGTTGCGCAAAGCGTCGCCGATCGCCGCAAGCAGTGCCTGGCCATCGAACGGCTTGCGGAAAAGCCTGCCAATGCCCTTGGCGCGGTGCTGATCCACTATCTCGTGGCGGCCTGTGATCAGGAACACAGGCAGATCCGGACGCGCCTTCTTGACCAAGTCGCGAAGTTCAAAGCCGTCCATGCCGGGCATCCCGATGTCGGTGATAAGCATGTCCAATCCAGACAGGCCGCTGACCAGCAACGACCCTGCCGACGAGAAGCTGCGGGCCACATAGCCGGCGGACTCCAGAAGGTCCTCCAGCGACTCGAGCAGTCTTGGGTCATCGTCGACAATCGCCACGACAGGCCTCCGCTTGCTCACCCTCAGTTCCCCCCTGCCCGGCGCGAGTGCGTGATCGGTATTCCCAATCGCTCGGCGATGCGAACGAGGTCGGCGAGCGACGCCGCGACCATCTTCTGCATGACGTTCCTTCTATGAATTTCCAGCGTAACTTCGCTGATCCCCAGTTCAGCGGCGGCCTGCTTGTTGAGCAGGCCGCTGACCACCAGCGGCAGCACCTCACGTTCGCGCGGCGTCAGCTCGAGATAACGTTGCTTCAACACGCCCAGCTCGGCGCGCTCCGATCGCTGTACCCGATCCTGGGCAATCGCCGCATGGATTGCGGCCATGAGGTCTGCATCGCTGAAGGGCTTAGTCAGGAAATCCACGGCGCCGTGCTTGATCGCACGCACCGAGGACGGGATATCGCCATGTCCCGTCAGGAAAACGATCGGCGGATGATCGCCCTCGGCAATCTGCCGCTGCAGATCGAGGCCGTTAATATCCGGCAACTCGATATCGAGGATGAGGCAGGCAGGGACGTCCGGCTTGTCAGCGCGGATATAATCGCCCGCCGATCCGAACGCTACGGCACACATGCCGTGTGCAGCCAGCAGCTCACTGAGCGCCTCCCGGATGCGTTCATCGTCATCTACGATGAAGACAATTTGGCCGTCCGTCGTCATGACGCCGCTTTCGCTTCAATCGGCAACGTGAAGATAAACGTCGCTCCACGTGGTTCGTTCTTCTCGACCCATAAACGCCCGCTGTGCGACTCGATGATCGAACGGCAGATCGCCAGTCCCATGCCCATCCCTTGCTCTTTCGTGGTAAAGAACGGTTCGAATATCCGGTCGGGAAACTCGACGCCCCGGCCGCGATCTCTGACTTCGGTCTGGACAACATCCCCGATATGGCGCACGCGGATGCTGATAACTCCGTCATCCGCACCAGAGTCCATCGCCTCCATGCCGTTGCGGATGAGATTGACCAGAACCTGCTGGATTTGGACGCGATCGAACGCGACTAGCGGACTGTCGCTTCCGACATCAACGCTGGTGCGAACGCCCCGCCGCATCGCTTCCTCGGCCACGAGGTCGCGTGCCTCTGCGATGACACTGCTGAGCGTCGCATTGGTCCTCGTCTCGGTGGATTGCTTGAACAGCGCGCGGATGCGGCTGACGACGTCCGCCGCCGAATTGGCGTCCCGGATTATGCGCTCGGCCGTAATCTTCGCGCGTTCGACGTTCGGAGGGGCGGCGGACAGCCAACGGTGGCATGCATGGGAATTGGCGACGATCGCGGCCAGCGGCTGATTCACCTCGTGCGCGATCGAAGCGGAAAGCTCGGCGAGACTTGCAGCCTGAGTGGCTTGCGCGAGTTTGTCGGAGGCTTGTCGCAGCGCTTCCTGGGCGCGCACCTCTTCGTCGATGTCGAGGGAAACCCCGTACCATTGCACAACCGCCCCGTCTTCATCACGCCGCGGCTCCACCCTGCACTCCGCCCAGCGATAGCCATCTGTTTCGCGCCAGCGAAACCGCATCGCGGAACCGCCGCCTGTTTCGAAACAGCTCAGCAACGTGCGCAGCACCTCGGGAGCATCTTCGGGATGAACCAGTTCTTGCAGCAATTCCTCGATGCGCGGCTCTCCGAGTGTTTCGAAATTGGCGATGACGGCGCGGAAATGGTCCTGGTATCGCTTGTTGAAATAGACCGGCCCGCCGGTCGGCACCGCGCTCCAAATGCGGACCGGCACAGCGTCGATCATCTGCTGAAGCTGCAATTCGCTCCGCCGCAGGGCCTCTTCGGCTTGCATCTGATCGTCTATGTCGTGACAGAGGCCGTACCACTGCGCGATCAGGCCAGCGTGATCGCGCATCGGCTCCGCCCGGCTCGACATCCAGTGATAGATGCCATCGGCGCGGCGCAAGCGATACCTCATGGAGAAGCGCTCACCGGTGGCGAGGCAGTGACTGAGCGTATCGCCGAATGCTGCTGCGTCGTCCGGATGGACGATGGCCGCTATCATCGCCGCCAGCCGGCTGATGCCCTGTTTGTCCAAATCCGTTACGTCAAGGCCGAGAAAGTCGACCATTCGCTTGTTGAAAAAGGTCGGCTCGCCGTCCGGCGTCAGGCGCCAAACGTGGCTCGGAACCATGTCGACAAGCTGCGAGAGTTCCCGCTCCCGGTCGCGCAATGCCTCCTGCGCACGCACCTCATCGTCGATGTCGATGCTGGCCGTGTACCATTGCACGATCGCCCCACTCTGGTTCCGCAGCGGCTCGGCGCGGCCCTCCCTCCAGCGGTACACGCCGTCCGCGCGACGCAGGCGATACCTTATGGGATAGGGTTCGCCGGTGGCGAGCGAGCGGCTGAGCCATTCTCTCATCCTGGGTCCATCGTCGGGATGGACGGCTGCCGCGACCACGGTCGCCAGGCGGCTCGTGCCCGGCTCGTCCCAGTCCGCGATGTCGTTGAGGCCGATATAGTCTGTCGTGCGCTTGCTGAAGAAGGTCGGTTCGCCGTTGGGCGCCATACGGGCGATGTGAGCGGGGATCATTTCGACCAGCAACGAGAGTTCTCGCTCCCGCTCCCGCAAGGTCTCCACGCTTTGGCGCAAAGTGAGCACCGCCGCCTGATGCTGCCTGGAAATGGCGGCCACGACGAGCGCCGAAAATGCAGAGATGGCCAGAAAAAGCTGCAGCATGATCTGGTTGTGCTTCTGGGACTCAGGATCGCCGGCAAATTGGCTGGCGCCGGATATCGTGAATACCGCCGTGATCAGAGCGAGGACGGTCAATGCTACGGCGGCGCCTCTGAACTCAAAACGCACCGCGGCCCAAAGAAGAGGCGGCATGATGATGTAGGCGAAGGGCAGATAGCCGCTCAAGGAAAGGGCGGCGATACCAAGAAAGATCAGCCCCAGGACGCAAGCTTCCATCCATCGCGCCGCCGAGAGCTGCGCTTTTCCGCGCCAGTTCTGGAACACGACCAGCGCCAGTGGCGCTACGATCAGGACTCCCGTCGCGTCTCCGATCCACCACAGCGGCCAAGCCGTCACAAAGGTTTGCGATTGTATGCCAAACCAAGCAAGCGCCGCACTTCCCACCGTTGCGCTTGCAACTGGCGCAATTCCAGCGGCCAGTACGACGAATGCGAGAACGTCCCGCAACGTTTCCAGCCGAACTGGGCGCTGGCAGGTCTGGTTCACAAGCCATGCGCCGGCCACCGCTTCAAGAGCGTTGCCGGCAAAGATCAGGAAGGCCGCGGGCAGCGGAGTGTGGAACCACAAGAAGTTGCTGAACAGTTCTGCCACACAGGCCCCCAGCACCCACCACGGCCAGCTATACCTGGAGGCGAAGACAAGAGTAGCGATGAAAAGCCCGCTCGGAGGCCAAATGGAAATCCCTGTTCCAGGTATGATTGCGAGCGACTGGGCGAAGCCGCAGCCCAGGACATAGGCCGTAATAAAAAGCCCCAGATGCAGGAATTGGGGACGGTGCGACCAGACGCGCGACAACCTGCCTCTTCCAAGATCGCTGATCATGTTGCCGCGAATCAGGCCCGGTTCATTCGTCGCGAAAGGTCGGCCACTTCCCGGTCCGGATCGGTTCAAGTCATGCGCTAACGCGAGCGTTGCGCTGGAATCGGTCTCGCCAAGTGAGTTGGGCGCTATCGTCATCGGGTGCCCCTAACGGACAAACAAACTCTGGAGATTGTCGGCGCTTCGTGTAGCACTTGCTCTTGATAGCTGGACTGGGCTGACGGACTCACGTCGCCACCCTAATCCCGCCACGCCCCAACCGCACCTCATGGAAATCCATGCATTGCACGGGGCGGCGGCGCCCCTTCACCGAGAGCCGAAAAACCAAGCGCTTACTGAGCGCCGCCAGTTATTGCGCAGCTTTCGCTTCAACCGGGAGGGTGAAGATGAATATCGCCCCACGCGGCACGCTATTCTCCGCCCAAAGGCGTCCGCCGTGAGACTCGATGATCGAACGGGAGATCGCGAGCCCCATGCCCATTCCGTTCCCTTTCGTTGTAAAGAACGGCTCGAATATCTTGTTGGGACGTTCGATACCCGGGCCTCGGTCGCGAACCTCGGTCTGGATCGTGTCCTCTATCCGGCGCACGCGCATTGCAAGAACCTTGTCGCCCGCCGTGGTGTCCATCGCCTCCATGCCGTTGCGAATGAGGTTGACCAGGACCTGCTGGATCTGGACGCGATCGAACGCAACCAGCGGAAGGTTGCTTTCGACGTCGATGTCCATGCGAACGCGACGCCGCATGGCTTCCTCGGCCATAAGGTCACGTGCTTCGGCAACGACGCTGGGGATCGGCGTGCTGGTTCTCATTTCAAGCGAAGGTCTGAACAAGGCACGGATGCGGCTGACGACATCCGCCGCCGAGTTGGCATCGCGGATGATACGCTCGGCCGTGATCTTCGCGCGCTCGACGTTCGGGGGCTCGGCGGACAGCCAACGGTGGCATGCGTTGGAGTTGGCGACGATGGCGGCCAGCGGCTGGTTCACCTCATGAGCGATGGATGCGGAGAGTTCGGCAAGGCTCGCCGCCTGGCTCGCACGCGCAAGTCTCTCTTGTGCCAGCCGAAGCTCCTCTTGTGTCTGCACCTCATTTTCGATGTCGAGGCAGATAACGTTCCACTGCACTATGGCGCCTTCAGCGTTGCGCATCGGCGCGGCGCGCGTCTCGACCCAGCGATATTCACCATCGAAGCGCCGCAGACGGTGCCGTCGCGCATACGGCTCGCCTGTGGACAGACAATGGGCATATCTCTCTTTGACACCTGTCAGGTCGTCGGGATGAACACCGGCGTCGAGTGTGCCAGCCAGCCGGGACTTTCCCGCTTCGTCCAATTCCTCAAGATTGTATCCGAGGAATTCGCGGAGCTGCTGGCTGCGATATATCGGTTCGCCATCCGGCGCGGCGCAATCGATCATTGCCGGCAGCGTTTCAACGAGCTGCCAGAGAGCCCGTTCTCTCTCGCGCAGCGCCTCTTCGACGCGCAGCTGATCGTCGATGTCGTGCGTAAGGCCGTACCATTGGACGATGCGTCCACCCTGGTCCCGCAGCGGCTCCGCGCGGCCCTCCATCCAACGATAAACGCCATCGGCACGGCGCAGGCGATACTTCATGAAGAATCGCTCGCCGGTGGCAAAGCAGCTGTCGAGTGCTTCCCTCAGGCTGGCTGCATCGTCGGGATGGACGACGGTGGCAATGAAGGCCGCCAGCCGGCTCGTGTTCGGCTTTTCCGCGTCCGCTATGTCCAGGCCGAGAAAATCTATCAGGCGCTTGTTGAAGAAGCTCGGCTCACCGTTGGGAGACAGCCGCCAGAGGTAGCTCGGAACCATGTTGACGAGTTGCGAGAGCTCTCGTTCCCGGTCGTGCAACGCGGCTTGCGTGGTCACCAGGTCATGGATGTCGACGCTCACGCCGTACCATTGGAGAATGCTGCCATCTTCGTCGCGCAGCGGCTCGGCGCGAGTCTCGGTCCAGCGATAGCGGCCGTCGGCCCGCCTCTGGCGATATCTCTGAACGTAAGGCACGCCCGTTGCGAATGAATGGCGGATCGCCTGCCGTGCGGTGTCGATATCGTCTGGATGGATCACGCTCAGCGACGGCGAGCCGTCCGGGGCGGTGATGTCGTGGAGCGTGGCCCCGGTTACATCGGTGAACCGTTTGTTGACGTAGGAAGGCGTCCCTTCCCGTGTCGTACTCCAGATCAAAGCGGGCACGGTGTCGATCAGCTGCTGAAGGCGCCGCTCACTTTTGCGCAACGCCGCCTGCGCGCGCACCTCATCGTCGATGTCGAGAGAAACCCCGTACCACTGCACGACCGTTCCGTCGTCATCGCGTCGCGGCTCGATCCTGCACTCAGCCCAGCGATAGGTGCCGTCTTTTTCGCGCCAGCGAAACCGCATCGCGGAGCCGCCGCCAGTTTCGAAACACCTCAGCAACGTGCGCTGCACCTCGGGCGCATCTTCGGGATGAATCACCTCGTGCAGCAACGTTTCGATTCCCGGCTCGCCGAGCGCGTCAAAGTTCGCGATAACGGAGCGGAAATGGTCCTGGTATCGCTTGTTGAAGTAGACCGGCGAGCCGGTCGGCATCACACTCCAGATGCGGACCGGCACGGCGTCGATCATGTGCTGAAGTTGCTGCTCGCTCTGCCGCAACGCCGCTTCGGCGTGCATCTGATCGTCTATGTCGTGACAGAGGCCGTACCACTGGACGATGCGGCCAGCGCCATCGCGCATCGGCTCCGCCCGGCTCGACATCCAGCGATAGACGCCATCGGCACGGCGCAGGCGATAGCGCATGGCGAAGCTCGCACCGGTAGCGAAGCAGCCACGAAGTGCATCGCCGAATGCTGCCGCGTCGTCCGGATGAACGGCGGCCTGTATCATCGCCGCCAGCCGGCTCATCCCCGGTCGGTCCAGATCCGCCACATCGAGGCCGAGAAAGTCGACCATGCGCCCATTGAAGAAGATCGGCTCGCCGTCGGGATCGAGCCGCCAGATGTGACTCGGGACCATGTCCACGAGCTGCGAAAGTTCCCGCTCCCGGTCACGCAATGCTGACTCGGCCCGTTTCTGGTCCTCAATGTCTATTGTCGTGCCGTACCATTGAACGATGCGCCCCTGACTATCGCGAAATGGTCGTCCTGAGCTTCGAAACCAGCGATAGACGCCATCGGCGCGCCGCAGGCGATGCTCGGTATCATAGGGATCGCCGGTTTCGAGGCAATGCCGCCATCTGGCGGCTACGGGATCATAATCGTCGGGATGGACGGCTCGACGCCAGCCGAAATCATCGTCGTCTTCGGAAGTGTTGAGATCCTCATGCATGTTGCCGAGGAACGCCAGCGTGTTTGGGCTGACATAGGTGAATCTTCCGGCGGCATCGGCTGCCCACGCGTGGCCGGGCATGCTCTCGATGATTTGCAGCGCTAGCGTTGCTTCGGGCTCGATTTCGTCAAGTGAGTTGGACGCTGCTGTCATTGGCTTCTCCTGTCGGACAAAAAAGCCTTGGGACGGTCAGCGCTTGATATAGCACTTGTTTTCAATATCTGGACAGGCGAACTCACCGCCTAAATCTAGTTCCGCCATGCCTCGGCTGCATCTCATGGAAATCCATGCATTGCGCGGAGTTATCGCGCTGCGGGGGCCCTAACGATGGCCTCGCGCGAGGAGCGACGCGGATCGATGCATCAACACCTACCACTGGGAATACGAGCCGGACAGGTAAGACGCTCGGCTGCCTCTTCGTCGGCTGCAGAGTGAAACCGGAAAAACCTCTGCATTCGTCATCCCTGTCTCGTCCGGTTAACACGGCTCATGAGATAATCTGGACGCCTCTCCCGACCAATACATCTGTTCCAAAGTACAGGGCGTGGACGCGGTTTTAGTTCTGCGGAGCGGCTTGGCGGCCGAGCAATTGTTTGGCGACAATGAGACAGGGCGCAGCGACCGCGAACAGCAGGACGAGCGCGAAGAAAGCTTCGTCGAACGAGATCGTGGCGACCTGCTTCTCAAGCGCGCGCTGCAGCAGCGGCAGGGCGGCTTTTGTCGCCGCAGTGCTGTCGACACTGTTCGCCAGAGCGTTCGCAGTTGCTTTCAAGCGCTGGTCTACGGCTGGATCGCCATTGACGAGGTGGGACGCCAGTATCGTCCGGTTGTGGACATTCTGGTGATCAATGTACGTTTGCAAGAGGGCTGTGCCGGTCAGACCGCCCACCTGCTTGCCGAAGTTGAACAGCCCGATGCCAAACGACAACGCATTGGCGGCAAGGCCCTGCAGCGTAACCAGCGTCAGTGCCACGAACAGAAGGCCGAGGCCGAATCCTCGCAGCAGCAGAGCAAGGGTCAGGTCCGGTGATCCGCTACCGCTCGTCGAAGCGGACAGCAGCCACATGGCACCTGCGAAGAGCAGAATGCCAAATGGCGCAAGCGTGATCGGGCGCATCCCGGTCCTTTGGATGACGAAGCCGGACAACAGAAGTCCAAGCGCGAGCATGGCTCCGCTGGGCAGCAGAAGCACTCCTGCGCCCGTCGCGGTAAAATCGAGCACGTTGAGGGCAAAAGCCGGAATAAGATAGGCGCTGCCTGAAAGGGCAGAGCCGGCGACGAAGCTGACGAGAAGGCCAAAGCGAAAGTCCGGATTGCCAAGGGGCGAGATGGCCAGCAGTGAGCCTTCTGAACGAAAGCGGGTCTCCCAGACGGCCAGGAGGCCGGCAGCCGTCATACCGGTTGCGGCAAGGAAGGTGATGTCGGTGTCGTCGAACCAGTTGAACCTGCTGCCTTGCAGCAGGACGTAGGTCAAAAGCGCGGCGCTGATGCCGAGCAACAATATCCTGACGGCAGGAAACCTGGTTTTCCGCCAAAAGGTCCGATCGCCGTCCGCCGCCAACAGGACAAGGGAGACGATGCCGAGCGGAATGATGCTCAGGAATATCCACTCCCAGGTCAGATGGTCGACAAGCCAGCCCTGCAGGGCCGGCGTGACGGTCGTCGGAGCCATGACGGCGCCTACGGCAAAAACCGCCTGAACGACCGGCTGATGCCGGTGCGGGAACCGAAAGAACAGCAGTGTCTGGCCGGCGACGAGAACTGTGCCGCCAGCCAGCCCTTGGACAAGGCGGCAGATGCAAATCCAGGTGAGGTCCACCGACAACGTCAAGGCCGCGGATGCCAGCAGAAGGGTGACAACCGCCGCGCGCAGGCAGGCGGTCGGCCTGGCTGCCGTCACAAGTAGCGGAGCGACAAGGAACGCCGTCAGCTTGGCGGCGATGAAAACAACGTCGATCATCGCCAGTTCGTCCAACGTTGCGTAGGTGTCGCCGAGCATGTCGATCCGGCCGATGGACAGTGCAGTGGATGCGACCGCGTCCATGAAGGCGGCCAGCACGACGCCGGTTGCTATCAAGCAAGCGCGCAATGTACCGGGATGGCGCTGCACAGCCGCCGTTTCGGCGAGGTGCATCATTGTGCTGAGCGCCCGTCCGCAATCCCGCCTGTCTGCATTTCCTGCGCTACAGCCGGAGCATCCCTGGTGCCGACGGTGATGGCAACACGAGCCGAGAGTCCCGGAACCAGGCGGCCGGGCAACGGATTGCGCGTCATCCTGATCTTGACCGGCACACGTTGGACGACGCGGATGAAGTTTCCGGTGGCGTTGTCCGGCGGCAGCAGGCTGAATGCCGCGCCGCTACCGGGAGCGAAGCTGTCGACAAGGCCGTCGATTTGCAGATCTGGATATTCATCAACCATGACGCGGACCCGTTGGCCGATCTCAACCTGCTTCAGCTGTGTTTCCTTGAAGTTGGCGACGATCCAGACATCGTTAACCGGAACGATGTCCAAGGCTGCTGTCCCTGGGGTGACATAGCGGCCGACACGGATCTGGCGATTACCGACGATGCCGCCGACCGGGGCCCTCACGACGGTGTTGGCCAGGTCGAGCATTGCCAGGTCGAGCGCTGCCTGTGCCTGGGACAGGGCTGCCTGCGCACCGGACAACTGTGCATCCAGGACACCGAGCTTCAATTTTTGAGCCAGCAGATTGGCCTCTGCACCGTCCAGCGATGCCTTTGCCTTGTCATGGCCGGCCTGCGCATCCTGCAGCTTCTGATCGCTTGCGGTCCCGTTCTTCTGCAGCGTGACGTAGCGGTTCAGGTTGGCGCGGGCGAATTGCAGGTCGGCTGCGGCAGATTGCTTCTGCGCCTCAGCCTGCGCGATCAATGCGTCCTGCAGTTCACGGATCGCCTTGATGTTGGCGATTTCCGCCTGCCGGGCGGCGACGTTGGCTTTCGCCTGCTCTGCCTTGGCCTTGTAGTCGCTGTCGTCGATGCGAAACAGGACAGCACCCTTTGACACACTGGCATTGTCGTCTATGTCGACTTCGACGACGTAACCGGCGAGCTTCGGCGCGATGCTGGTAATGTCTCCGCGGAGATAGGCGTTATCGGTCGTTTCCTCGAACCGGCCCCGCGTGAACCATTGCCAGCTCCAAATAGCTGCCATTGGAATCACCATAAGGGCGACGATGGCGATTGCGATCTTGCGGGCTCGGCTCATGATTGCCTCGACACCCGGTCGATGCGCTCGCTATCGAAGGAGGTATCCGCCTCCCGAAGAGCGAGATGTTCGGCAAGGCTGCAAACGCACGGTGCGCAGTACAGGTTCACGAGAACGTCTCCGTCGGGCTGCGGCTCTGCAGCAAAGCAGAACTGCAGAACGATCGCGGATTTCACGCCTCGCCGCTATCACGCGGACGAACATCCCATCTGCCCTGATCGGTAGTTCGTACTGAACCTCAGCACAGGTCGTATTGTCGGTCAGCCGGATTCAGGCGCGCGAACATCCGGCGCGGATCTCCGTAGTGCCGAAGACCGCCCACGAGAAAATTCACTTTGAAGCGTTTCCGGATCATCCTGTGGCAGCAATGATCGCAGAGAGCGCCCTCGCGGCGCGCGCGCCATGCTGGAAACTCTGCATGTTTGCCGAGGGCAGCCGCTACCAGGAGCAACTCTGCGCTGTCGGCGGCGACGGAAAGTTCGAATGTCTGGTTCCCGGACCAGGCCGTTTCGGCCCTGCGCCAGTGCCCCAGTTGATCGTCAGCCCGCGCAATCCGCCTGGACCACGACTGCTGGAGATTCTCGTCGACCCCCGGCTGCTCGAGGCAGGCGACCATAACGGTTCGACCTATTTCGAGCATGCCCGCTTCACCGCTGCGGTGCGCGAACAAGGCAAAGTGGAAGTGACCTTGCAAGACGGCTGGTGGGCCGTCGTCATGGGTCTCGCCCGCCCAGAGATCGGCCCGCGAAGGCCGCGCCATCGAAGTCGCCGGTGAATTCGCGTTGCCGACCTAAGGCCGACCACGCATTCACCAGACCATTGGGTCAGATACGCCGACCGGTTGCTGCGTCGAACAGATGCGCACATGCGCGGTCGATCTCGATCCGCACCCCTTCGCCCTGCCTGAGCGCAAGCCTTTCTCGGAAAAGGCAGGAAATTTCTTCACCGGAGCAGTCGACCCTGGCGAAGATTTCCGAGCCTGTCGCCTCGAGAAGCGTGATCGTGCCCGGCACGCCTTGCCCCGTCGCCCGGATATGTTCCGGGCGAATGCCGTAGACGAGTTCGCGTCCTGCGGCATCCGCGGGCTGGGCGCCTTCCGGCAACGGCAGGACCAACCCGCCGGCGCTGCGGAACACGCCCTCCTCGATGCGGCCGGCAATGAAGTTCATGGCGGGCGAGCCGATGAAACCGGCAACGAAGAGGTTGGCCGGATGGTCGTAGAGGTCCAGCGGCGCGCCGATCTGCTCGACCAGGCCGTCATGCAGCACGACGATCTTGTCGGCCATCGTCATGGCCTCGATCTGGTCGTGCGTGACATAGATCGTCGTGGTACCCAGCCGCTGGTGCAGGGCCTTGATCTCGCCGCGCATCTGGACGCGCAACTTGGCGTCGAGGTTGGAGAGCGGCTCGTCGAACAGAAAGACCTGCGGGTCACGTACGATCGCGCGGCCCATGGCGACGCGCTGGCGCTGGCCGCCCGAAAGCTGGCGCGGATAGCGGTCAAGCAGCTTTTCCAGGCCGAGGATGCCGGCTGCCTTCCTGACCCGGCCAGCGGTATCTGTCGGGTCGGCTTTCTTTATCTTGAGGGCAAAGCCCATATTGTCGGCAACGGTCATATGCGGATAGAGCGCATAATTCTGGAACACCATGGCGATGTTCCGGTCCCGCGCGCGCAGATTGTTGACCATACGTTCGCCGATGGCGATCTTTCCGCCGGAGATCGTTTCAAGGCCCGCGATCATGCGCAGCAGCGTCGATTTTCCGCATCCCGACGGGCCGACCAGGATGACGAATTCGCCGTCGGCGATGTCGACGCTGACGTCGTGAATGATCTTGGTGGCCCCGAAGGCCTTCTGCACGTTGCTGATTGTTACCGATGCCATTGGATCTTTCCTGGAAAAGAGTGATGTCAGGACGCGCCCTCAGCCGCCCTTGACGGCGCCGGCGGTCAGCCCCGCGACGATCTGCCTTTGCGCGAACATGGTCAGGATCAGCACTGGCAACGTCACCACCAGCGCCGCCGCGGCGAGCGGCCCCCAGCTGACCTGCTCGTAGGACAGCATGTTGTAGACGGCGACCGGTAGTGTGCGCGTCTCACGGCTGGCGAGCACGACGCCGAAGACGAAATTGTTCCACGAGAAGATCACGGACAGGATGAAGGCGACGACGATGCCCGGCTTGGCGATGGGCAGGGCAACCAGCCGGAAAACCTGCCAGGAGCTGGCGCCGTCGATGTTGGCCGCCTCTTCTAGTTCCATCGGCGTGGTCTCGAAATAACCGATCATCACCCACACCACGATCGGCACCGTCACCACCAGATGGATGATGATCTGCGGCCACAGCGTGCCGAGTATCCCGATCCATTGGAACAGCAGAAACAGCGGGATGAGATAGGATAGCCCAGGTGTCATTCGGGCGATCATGATGACGACCGCCGATCGTTCAGCCTTGAGCCGTGCGATGCCATAGCCGGCCGGTACGCCGATCAGCAGCGCCAGCAAGGTCGCCGTGCCGGTCACCAGCACCGAATTCCAGAGATAGAGCAGGAAATTGTTCTCCTCGAACACCTTTACATAGTTCGACCAGGCGAAGCGTTCGGGGATCAGGATCGGCGGATAGGCACCGTTGTCGATCTCGAATTTCAGCGACAGCGAGATCATCCAGAGGAAGAACAGGATCGCCGGGGAGACGAAAACCAGGGCAGCGAAAAACAGACCGATCTGGTTGAGCAGCCGTGAACTCATCTATTTGCCCTCCGTATCGATCCACTGCGAGCGTTGGCGCAGCATCAGCAGGACAAACGACAGGGCCACGATGACAATGAAGAACACCACGGCCATGGCCGAGCCGTAGCCGATATCGTAGTAGGAGAAGGCGGTGTTGTAGAGATAGATGTTGATGGTCTCCGACGCCGTTCCCGGCCCGCCCTGGGTCATCGCGTAGATGATGTCGAAGCTCTTCAGCGCATCGATGGTGCGGATGATGACCGCGATCATCAGGAACGGCGCGATCATCGGCAGAGTGAGATAGCGGAATTGCTGCCAGGCATTGGCGCCGTCGATCTCGGCGCTTTCGAAGGGCTCGCGCGGCACCGAGGCCAGCCCGCCAAGCACGATCAGCATGACCAGCGGCGTCCACTGCCAGGTCTCGACCGCAACCAGCGACGGGATGACCGTGTTGGCGTTGAATATCCATTCCTGGGCCGGGATGCCGACCAGCGACAGCAGGTAGTTGAGCACGCCAAGCTGAGGATGGAACATCATTGTCCAAACCAGTGCGACGGCAACGGGTGTCGCCATCATCGGCATGACGAAGACGCCGCGCAGCAAGCCGCGCAGCGGAAACCTGGCATCGAAGATCAGGGCGGCCAGAGTGCCCAGCAGCATCGGCGCTGCAACCGAGAGGAAGGTGTAGGTCAACGTATGAACAAGGGATTCCCAGAAACGTGGGTCGCTGGCCAGGCGGAGATAGTTTTCCATCCCGGCAAAGCTCCGCGACTGGCCGAGCGTCCAGCGATTGACGCTCATCCACAGGGTGAAAGCCCAGGGGAAAACGATGACGGCGCCGACGACGACGAGTGCGGGGACAACGAAAGGCCAGTAGTTGGGAGCCAGCCGGATCGTCTGGCTCCCGTCGATAACCGGCATCGTCACCCCGGTCTGTTCTGGGGTGGTGGCCGACATCAGCCCTGCTCGCTCCTGTCGAGAACCGGCTGGAACTGTTCGGTGGCCTTCTTCAGCTCCGCGGCTGGATCGGCGCCGGCAATCATGTTGGTCAACGCCACACCATAAATGTCGCGGAATTCCGTGACCGGGATGATGACCGGCAGTGCCAGCCGACTGATATTGCCCGAGCCGACCACGGCATCAAGCCAGCTTGCCGGCATGGTGACGCCTTCGCGCACCTTGGGATCCTCCAGCACGGATTTGCGGAACGGAACGCCGGCGCCGGCCTGCAACAGCCGTGCACCCATGGTTGGCGATACCGCCCACTGGCAGAACAGATAGGCAGCCTCCTTCTTCTCGCTGGCGGCGGTAACGCCAATCCCGTCGCCGAAGGTGCCCGAGGCATGCGCCTTGGGACCCTTGGGCATCACGCCGTAACCGACCTTGCCGACCACCCTCGATTTTTCCGGATTTTCCATCGGCGGGGCAAAACCCACGCCGTCGAGCCACATGCCGATCTTGCCCTGCAGGAAGGCCGACTGTGCTTCGGCCCAGTTGAACCCGGTAACGCCCGGAGGGGCGGACTTGGTCATCAATCTTTGATAGAGCGCGGCCGCCTCGATCGCCTCGGGAGCCTCGGTGCGCAGCTTGCCCTTGTCATCTAGCGGCGTCATGTCGTAGCCGAGCATCAGCGACGTCCACACCGGCGTGTTTGCGTTCTTGAGCCCGCGGGCGACGAAGCCGTATGTGTTGGTCGAGGGGTCGGTCAGCGCTTCGGCGGCTGCCACCAGTTGCTCGAAGGTCTCTGGGTATTTGAGGCCCTTGGCCTCGAACAGCTCCTTGTTCCAATACAGGATCCAGTAGTCCACCGAGAACGGTAGCGAGCGCAGCACGCCCTGGCCGTCCTTGGCAAACAGCATGCCGGCTTCGGCGAAGTCGCTTTCGACCAGCGCCGGGTCGGTGAGCGACGGATCGGCGAGATAGCCGGCGATGTCGGCCAGCCAGCCACCCTTCTCGAACTGGCGCTTCTGCACGTGGTAGCTCAGATGCACGACGTCGAAGCTCGGCTTGCCCGAGCTCAACTCGATCACCGTCTTCTGGCGCTGCTGCTGCTCGGGCGTTGCCTCGGCATTGACCTTGATGCCGGTCAGTTCCTCGAACTCGGCGAGATATTTCAGGATGGTGTCGCTGCGTGGGCTTTTCACCAGATTGACGTCAAGCGTCGTCCCGGCAAAGCGTTTCCAGTCAACGCCTGCGGCAAAGCCGGGGCGAAGCCCCACAAGGCCGGCAGCGGTTAGCGCCGCGGTTCCGGCAAGGAGTTGCCTCCTGGTTGGGTTGAACAGATTGGACGACATTTCTTCCTCCCGGTTGCTGTCGTTGTGGATGCGCCGCGAACCGCGGCGCGGCTATATTTCCTCAGATCTGGAGCGCCAGCCGGCGCGCATTGTCGATATGCAGACTGATCGCTTCAACCGCTTTTTGCGGATTGCGGCTCTCCATGGCTTCGATGACCGCCAAATGTTCGCGCATCACCGGCACCACACGACCGTCGATGCGGAAACGCTCCTGGTGGATCAGCCGGATTTTCACCGAGTTGACCAGATAGGCCTTGGCGATAATCTCGTTGCCGAGTGCATTGATGAAGGTGTCGTGCATCGCCCAGTCGATATTCTGGGCCTTGGCTTCCATTTCCGGCGTCGGCGCCTGCCCGAGAGCTTGAGCCAGCATCTCTTCATGTTCGCGCCGCATGCGGGCAAGTTCGGCATCAGAAGCGCTGGTCGTGAATAGCGCCACTGCCTCGCGTTCCATGAACAACCGAAACTGGAACGCCTCGCGGATCAGATTGATATCGATATGCGCGATCTGCATGCCGCGCTGCGGGATGGTGGTCAGCAGTCCCTCGGCCTCGAGACGCGGGACGATCTCGCGAATGGCACCCAGCGGCAGCCCGGTGAAAGCGACCAGTTCGCGCTGTGACACGAACTGCCCCGGCCGCAGATCGCGGGCCAGCAAATGCCGCGTGAAGCTGGCATAGGCCTTCTCCCGGAGAGTGATCGGTTCGCTGCCGTCTTCCACTTCAGCTCGCTTCCTTGTCGGTCAGCCCGGCCTTGTCGGTCAGGCTGCCTCTGTCGCAAACAGCCTGTCGTAGGCAGCGGCAAGCTGCCGCTGTCCCTGCGGATCGATCGCCTCCAGGGGCGGGCGGACCGCCAGCCAGCGCTCGTCGCCGGTCTTGTGCGCGACCATGACCTTCACCGCCGGCGTGACCGGGTATTTGAGCAATTCGAGCACGAAGTCTTCGACGCGTGGGTCGTCGCCCCCGTTTTCGACCATTGCCCGGATTTCGCCGGTAACAAAATTAGCCATGCCGGAAATCGCGCCCTGTCCGCCGCGGCGCACGCTTCTCGCCAGATGCCGTTCGTCGCCGATAAGGATCACCAGATCGCCGTGCGCCTCAAGCAGCGCCTCACTGTAGCTCCAGTCCCCGCCGGAATCCTTCACCCCGGCCACCACAGCGGGAAAGGCGGCGCGCAGCCGGCCGATCAGCCCAAGCGGGAGCGGCACCATGGTGACTGAGGGGATGTTATAGAGCAGCACGTCGCGCGCCAGCGGACCGAGTGCGGCGAAGACGGCGGAAAACCATCCGAACAGCCCGTCCTCGCCGACATTCTTGAAGTAGCTCGGCGGAGCGAGCAGAATGTTGCGAACGCCGCGCTGCAAAGCGTGCCGGGCCTGATCGGCGGCATCTTCGGCTGCATCGACCAGCACTCCGGCGACGAGCTGATGTGGCGGAATACCGGCCGCCAGCATGGCCTCGGTGACGATCCGTCGCTCGTCGGTGCCGACCGAGGCTCCTTCGCCGGTGGTGCCGAACAGCGTCGCGCTGCTGCAGCCGGCGCCAAGGCAGGCTCGGGCATGCGCGATCATCGGCGCGAGCGCTATCTGCCCCGACGGGTCGAAGGGTGTGGTCAGGGCAACCGAAAGACCAAAGCGGGAAGCCAATGCGATCTCCGTTGTAATCAATGTGGACGTAGCGTTAGCACGCTAACATGTCAGATGTAAACGGGTGATCTTGTCAACTCGGCATCGCCGAACGGCGCTGCCGCGGCAGCGCCATCGCCGATCATTTTCCGCCGCTCGAACATCACATATGCAGCTGTCCCCGAGCCTCTGCGGGATTGGCTGGACGAGGCAGCCTAAGCTCGATCAAGTGGCGACGAGGTGGCCGTCGCCAACATCTTCGAGCTTGAGTTTCCGGGGCTCGTCACCGATGCGCCGCACAGCGCTTGGAATTTCGCTGTCCAAACGGGCGAACCGGGCGCGACGCCGGCCTGGATCGGGAACCGGAACGGCTTCGATCAGCCGCTTTGTGTAAGGATGGCGCGGGTTGGAGAAGATCTGGTCGCGGGTGCCCATCTCGACGATCTGCCCCAGATACATTACCGCCACGCGATCGGAGATGTTCTCGACCACCGCCATGTCGTGCGAGATGAAGAGATATGCGACGCCGAATTCACGCTGCAGCTCCTTCAGCAATCTTAACACGCGCGCCTGCACCGACACGTCGAGAGCAGAGACGCTCTCGTCGGCAATGATCAGCTTTGGTCGCAGCGCCAGCGCCCGTGCAATGCAGATTCGCTGGCGCTGCCCGCCGGAGAATTCGTGGGGATAGCGCTCCATCTGGTCAGCGGAGAGGCCGACGCGTTCGAACAGGGCGGCGATCTGGGCATGCCGTTGCTCTCCGTCGCCGAGGCCGTGGATCAGCAGAGGCTCGGCGACGAGATCGCCGACCCGCATGCGCGGGTCGAGGGACGCGAAGGGATCCTGAAAGATCATCTGCACATTGCGGCGGACAGCCTTGCGCTCCTTGCGGCTGAGCGCCGACAGGTCGTGGCCACCGATTGAAATGCTGCCGGTGAAGGGCACCAGCCCGGCGATCGCCTTGGCCGTCGTCGACTTGCCGCAGCCCGATTCGCCGACAAGCGACAGGGTTTCGTGCGGCGCGATCGAGAAACTCACGCCTTCGACCGCGTGCACCCTGCGGTCAACGCGGCCGAAGAAGCCGCCGTGCAGGTCGAAGCGGACGTGAAGATCGCTGACAGATACAAGCTCGGCCGGCATGTTGGCGGCATCTTGTCGGTCTTCGGCCGTCCGTCCGCCGCCGATACGCGGCACAGCGGCCAGAAGTTCGCGTGTGTAGTCGGCCTGCGGGCGATTGAAGATGTCAGCCGCCCTGCCCTGCTCGACCATCCGGCCGTCGCGCATGATGATGACGCGGTCCGCCATCTCGGCGACGACGCCCATGTCGTGCGTGATCAGGATAACACTGGTGCCGTGCTCGCGCTGCAGGTCGCGCAGCAGTTCCAGCACCTCACCCTGAACCGTGACATCGAGGGCGGTCGTCGGCTCATCGGCGATCAGCACGTCCGGGTTCAGGGCCAGAGCCATGGCAATCATCACGCGCTGGCGCATGCCGCCTGAGAGTTCGTGAGGATAGTGCTCGAGCCGCCGTTCGGCATCCGGAATTCGGACTGCCTTCAGCGCCTCGAGCGCCCTCAGCCGCGAGTTGGAGCGCGACATCGAGGTGTGTGCCTCGATCGCCTCCGTGAGCTGACGGCCGATGGACAGCACCGGATTGAGCGATGTCATCGGTTCCTGAAAGATCATGGCAATACGGTCGCCGCGGATGCGGCGCATGCCGCTCTCGCTGAGAGCCGCGAGATCCTGATCGCCGAGCCGGATGGAGCCTGACCCGATGCGTGCCGCCGGCTGTGGCAGCAAGCCCATAATGGCTAACGCCGTCATCGACTTGCCGGAACCGGACTCGCCGGCGATGCAAAGCGTTTCGCCGCGCATCAGTCCGAATGTCAGGTCGGAGACGACCTCGCGCTCGCCCTCCTCGCCGCGCACGGCGACGCTCAGGCCTGAGACGCTGAGTACCGGCCTGACAGAGCCACTCTCCGCGGCGGCCTGCCCGGATCGTTTGATGTCCTCCACCTTCATTCAAAGACGCAGCGGGGGAAGTAGAACGAAACCACCCAGTTGGGCATGTCGACGATCTCGCTGATGCGCAGGTCACCGCAAACCGAGACGAGCATATAGGCATCTACCGGATCCATGCCGTAGCGGCCGGAGAGCAGGTCGATCATCTGGGAAACGGCGCTCCTGGCGCCGTCCATCAGATCCGGCCCGATACCGGTTGTC
This sequence comes from Mesorhizobium sp. M0898, assembly GCF_040319695.1. Classification (NCBI taxonomy): domain Bacteria; kingdom Pseudomonadati; phylum Pseudomonadota; class Alphaproteobacteria; order Hyphomicrobiales; family Phyllobacteriaceae; genus Mesorhizobium; species Mesorhizobium sp. M0898. The sequence continues at coordinate 150,369 of NZ_JAMYOE010000010.1, forward strand.
ACCTCGTAGCCCTTGGCGTCGAGATGCCGCGACACCGGACCGGGTGTTGTGAAACGCGGCGTCCGAAGCCGGGCATCCTTGACCAGATCGAGCGTCAGCACGGCGTTCATGGGGCTCTCGATCGCCGTGCCGCAGACCTCGCCATCGCCTTGCGCGGCGTGCGTGTCGCCGACCGAGAACAACGCGCCCGCGACCTCTACGGGCAGGTAGAGCACCGTGCCGGGGGCGAGATCGCGGATGTCCAGATTGCCGCCCACGCGCCGCGGCGGAACCACCGAATGCAGACCCGGCTCAGCCGGGGCGTTGCCGATCGTGCCGGCGAAGGGCTTGAGCGGCACCCGGCCGCTCCTGCCGAACAGCGCCGGTTCGAGCGAGGCGGCGTCGTACTTCCAGATATTCAGTGCCGGTTGGGAGAAGTCATCCGCTAGCAGACCGAATCCCGGGATGTTCGCCGTCCAACCGAAGCCTGACGGCTTGAACGCCTCGATCGTGATTTTCAGGGCATCGCCCGGTTCTGCCCCGTCGACATAGATTGGCCCAGTGACCGGGTTCACCTTGGCAAAGTCGAGCAAAGCAACGTCGTCGACGGTGCTCTCCATCGTCAGCTGCCCGCCGGACGAGTCCAGGCACTGGAACTCGATCGTCGCCCCTGGCGCCACCCGTTCGGCCGGGACAAAGGAATTGTCCCAGCCGAAATGATGGTGGCGCCCGTGGATGGTGTAGTCGCAGTTATTGCACATCGGTCACATACACATTGTCGTAGTTGATCGGGATGTGGACCGGGTCGACGTAGAGGTTGTCGGCGCCACCCATGCGGGTTGATTTCATGGTGAAACGCTGCTCGTTGAAGACCGGTGCCCAGGGCGCGTCTTCCATGATCTTGCCGTAGATCTCGCTCCACATCTTGGCGCGTTCGCCAGCCCTGGCCGGGTCGACGATGGAGTCGGCTTCGGCCGCCTTGGCGTCGAGCTCCTTGTTGCAATACCACGACCAGTTCCAGCCGCCCGGGACGGCACCAGCGCAGCCGAGGATCGGGCCGTAGAAGTTCGACGGATCGGGGAAGTCGGCGATCCAGGCCATGCCGCCGGACCAGATCATCGGCGCACCGGCCTTGTCGCCGCCGGCGGCGATGACGTTGGCCTGCGCGAGCGACTGGATGCTGGCCTTGATGCCGACCGCCGCCAGATCCTGCTGAATGGCCTGCGCGATGCGCGGGTTGGGATCGGTGTTCATGGCAAACAGCTGCGTGTCAAATCCGTCGGGATGCCCGGCCTCGGCAAGCAAGGCCTTGGCCTTGGCCACGTCATAGGGATAGCCCTTGAATTCCTGGTCATAGCCAGGCATCGACGGCGGCAACGGCTGATTGGCCGGCACCGCACGGTTGTTGATCAGCTGGACGATGCGGTCCTTGTTGATCGCCATGTTGACCGCCTGCCGCACCTTCACGTTGTCGAAGGGCGCCATGGTGGTATTCATGGTGATATAGCCGGTGTGCAACTGGCCGCCCTCGACGACACGGGCCTTCTGCTCGGGATCGGCCATCACCTCCTGGAATTTCGCCGGCGGAATGCCGTCGCCGGGAACGTCGATCTCGCCTTTCTGGAGCCGCAGCAGCGCCACGATCGGCTCCTGGCCGATCTCAAAGGTGATCTTGTCGAGATGCGGCAGACCCTCGTGCCAGTAATCCGGGTTGCGCTCGAAGACGACGCGCTGGCCGAGCGTCCATTCGGCGAGCTTGAAGGCGCCGGTTCCGACCGGATGTTTGCCGAAGTCTGCGCCGTATTTTTCGACTTCTTCCTTCGGCACCACATGCGAGAAGTTGATCGCCATGACATGCAGGAAGGTGGCGTCGGGCCGGGTCAGCTCGAACTTGATCGTGTAGGGATCGACGACGGTTATGCCCGCCAGGCTCTCCGCCTTGCCGGCAGCGACGTTGTCATAGCCTTTGATCGAGCCGAAGAAGCCGGCACCCGGGCTCTGTGTCTTTGGATTGGTGACCCGGTCGAGCGAATATTTCACGTCGTCGGCGGTCATCTCGCGGCCATTGTGGAACTTCACTCCGTGACGCAGCTTGAAGGTGAAGGTCTTGCCGTCGGGCGCAATCTCGTAGCTCTCGGCAAGGTCGGGCCGCAGGTTGGTGGTGCCCGGCTCGTAGTCCATCAGCCCGTCGAACAGGCTCTTGATCATCGACCAGTTCTGCCAGTCATAGCCGATGGCCGGATCGAGCGTGGCGACGTCGTCCTTGTAGGTGATGGTGATCGCGCCGCCCTGCTTGGCATTCGGATCGACGGCGTCTTCGGCGCGTACGCTTGTCATCCCAAGCACCAGCGCAAGCGCCGATGCCGCCACGGTCGATATCAGATATTTTCTCATGTCATGTTCCCTTTCTCTGGTTTTCTTGGTTTTTCATCTGAGCTTGATGCGTGGATCGATGAACGGTGCGACAGTGTCGGCCAGGAGATTGCCGAGCACGATGGCAAATGCCGAAACCAGGGTGACCCCCATGATGATCGGAATATCGATGCGCTGAATGGCCTGCCAGGCTAGCTGGCCGATGCCTGGCCAGCCGAACACGCTTTCGACAACCACGATGCCGCCCATGAAGATGCCGATATCGATGCCGATCATGGCGATGACCGGCAGGATGGCGTTGGGCAGCGCGTGCCGGAGGATAATGGCGCTGCGTGCAAGACCCTTGGCACGCGCGGTACGCACGTAGTCCTGGCGCAGCACGTCGATCATCGACGAGCGCATCATGCGGGCGTACCAGCCGGCGCCGAGAATTCCCATGGTCAGCGACGGCAGCACCAGATGACGCCAGGTGCCGTAACCGCCGATCGGGAACCAGCCGAGCCGCACCGCGAACACATAAAGCAGCAGCAGGCCGACGACGAATTGCGGCGCCGAGACGCCAACGAAGGAGGCGACCATCAGCGACTGGTCGGTGGCGGTGCCACGCTTGACGGCGGCGATGAGGCCCATCGTCAGCCCGATCACGACTTCGCAGGCAATGGCGCCGACCATCAGCAGCAGGCTTGCCGGCAGCCGCGAGACGATAAGCTCCGTGACCTCCGAGCGCTGAATGTAGGAGCGCCCCAGATCGCCGCTGAGAAGGCTGGTCAGATAGTGCCAATACTGGACGACGAAGGGCTGGTCGAGGCCGAGCTGCCGGCGGATGTTTTCGACCGTCTCGGGCGTGGCGCTGCGGCCGGCGATCTGGCGGACGGGATCGGCGGGCAGCAGGTAGAGTAGCGCAAAGGTGATCAGGGAGACGCCGAGCAAGATGAGCACCGACTGGACAACGCGGCGGCCGAGATACGCGATCATGCCCGCCCCCTTTGCGTCGGATCGAGGATGTCGCGCAGTGCGTCACCGACCAGGTTGAAGGCCAGCGCCAGTGCCAGGATCGCCGCACCGGGAAAGAAGACCAGCCAGGGCGCGGCCTGGAAATAGGTCTGGTTCTCGAAGATGATGTTGCCCCAGGACGCGGTCGGCGGTTGCACGCCGATGCCGAGATAGCTGAGCGTCGCTTCGAGCAGCACCGTGGTCGAAATACCGAGCGTGCCCCAGACGATGATCGTCGGCAAAAGATGTGGCAGGATATGGCGGAACAGGATACGTGGAGCGCTTGCGCCGATGGTGCGCTCGGCATCGATGAACTCGCGCTCGGAGAGCGAACTCGTCTCGGTGTAGATGACGCGGGCGGTCTGCACCCAGTTCACCAATGCGATCACCATGGCTACGATCCACAGGCTCGGCTGGAGCACCGCCGCCAGGCAGATGGCGAGCAGCAGCGCCGGGAAAGCCATCATCAAATCGGTGAAGCGCATAAGCGCGCTGCCGATCCAGCCGCGGAAATAGCCGGCGGTGATGCCGACCAGCGTGCCGATCAGAAGCGCCACGCCATTGGCGACGATGCCGATGATCAGCGACGTGCGCGCGCCGAATAGGAGACGGGTCAGCAGGTCGCGGCCAAGCAGGTCGGTGCCCAGCCAGAACTGGGCTCCCGGCGGCAGTGGCGCGCCTTCAAGCGTGAGCCCGTCGAACATCTGCTCGTTTGGATCGTAGCCTGTCAGCCACGGTGCAAGAATGGCGCCGGCCAAGACAACGGCAATAATCCCGAGGCCGAGCAAAGCGAGAGGCCGTTTTAGCAGACGTCGCCAGACGCCGGCGCGAGGCTTGGCTGGCATACGCCCGGCGGCCGAAAGCTCAGGCGCGATCGGATTGGTCATCGTCGCCTTCTTCTTGTGTCATCGCCACGATCCTGCGCGCGGCTTCCTCGACACTGATTTGCCAGCTCATCGCCAGCGAGCGCAGCTGCGCATAGGCACGGCCGTCCTCGGCGCCCTTCGACAAGACCTCTACCGCGCGTACGATGGTCTGGCGCTCCGCGACCCGCTGAAGAAGCGAGGCAATCTCGCTGGCCAGAAGCTTGCGCGCCTCGAAACTCTGCCTTGCGATTAAAAGTGCGCTATAGACGCCGGCATTGCCGACCGGTTTCAGCAACTGCGCATCGGCCTTGTGCGACAATGCCCATTCGACGCGCCCCGGCGCCTCGGAGCCGATCAGTGCTATCAGCGGCATCGGCGCCTCGCCCGGCTTCCACGGAAATTGCTCGTCAAAGCCGAGATCGACGTCGAAGAAGACGAAGTCCGCCGCCAAGGCTTCGGCCGGCAGTTCCGGCCAGAAGCCAATCGCCTCAAGGCCGATGGCCGACAATTGCCTTGTGATCGCCTGCACGGTCGGATGTGGACGATGCAGGACAAAAGCCCTGGCGCCTCCAAGGTTCGGGATACGCGCCATCTTGCTCACGACACCACCCGCAGGCGTGGCCGCCCGAACGTCTCCGTCCGGTCATAGCGGGAAAGGTAGGGATCGGGTGCCACGCCCTTCGTCAGTGTGACCGTTTTGAACGATGTTCCATCGATACGTCCGATTAGCACCGGCAAGGTAGCATGCTGGGTTTGCTGGTCGATGGCGATGTCGCCCAGCGGCGTTCGAAATGATGTTTCGAAAAAGACCTTGGGAAGGTCCGTCCATTGTGCACCGGGGTTAAGGGTGAGGATCTCGGCGAGCATGCGCACCGAGGCATAAGCCGCCGCCTCGAAGGATGAGGCCGGCATGACGGAAGGCACTGGAACCGCACCGCGATCCGCCCCCGAGATGTCGTGAAAATAGGGCCCAACGGAAAGGTGGCCATCGCCTGCCCCGTTGAGCGCCGGCAATTCGCATTCCGTGAGATTGCAGGACAGGATCGGGCAACGCTCCGGCCTGAAATGCGGGTCGCGCCGGCCAAGCTCCGCATAGGCAGCGATGAAGGCATAAGAAGAAGGGCCGATGAGATTGTTCAGAATGAAATCAGGTCTCGTCGCCTGTATCTCCGCGATCAGCCGCGCAACATCGACCTCGCCGAGCGGCAGATAGCGTTCGCCCAGCACCTTGCCGCCAGCGTCCGCAATCAGGTCGCGCGCCACGCGGTTGGTCTCCCAGCCCCAGATGTAGTTGGAACCGAGCAGGAAGCCATCGGCGCCGAAACGAGGCACGACATAGGCGAGCAGCGGTACGAGATGCTGATTGGGGCAGGCGTGTGTGTAGACGACATGCTCGTTGGCTTCGAAGCCCTCGTACGGGCAGGCGTACCACAGCGTGCCGCCTGCCCTTTCCAGGATTGGAATGACCTCCTTGCGGCTCCACGAGGTGACGCAGCCGATGATGTGACGCGCGCCGCTGTTGGCGAGAATGTCCGCGCAGCCGCTTGCATAGCGATCGATGTTGCCCTGCGGGTCGCGCTCGATCGGGATGAATTCGAATGGGATAGCGAGATCGGCGTTGACGTCGGCGATGGCGTTCATCGCACCCGCACGGCAGGATTCGGACACCAGCCGGTAGTTGCCGGACCGCGAATAGAGAATGCCGATGTCGATATGTCGTTTCAAGCAATGCCTCAAAAATGACAATGCCCCGCAGCCACCGCCGCAGGGCGAGGCATACGAGGCATTCTTGCCGCCCGGCGGTCGGAGCCGGTATTTGTCCTCACCGTATTACGCCCGCGCTCCCAGTCAAGAGCCGCCACGCGAAACTTTGGTTCGGCGCGCAGCACGCAACTCATGCCGCTGGTCGTGTAGAGTCCGCCAGGAACCAAAATTGCTGATGTCCAGGTATGGGGCCGGACAAACCCGGTTCGCTACCATTCAAAGCAACGACTTTAATATCGGTTTACCTGAATCTGCTAGCAGCAATGACGCCGGTTTTTCGTCGGTCAAGCAAAGGGTTCCACCTTGCCGCAGCAATTCAGCACTCCGTTCGGTCACCGGGGCGATGCCAACTGGCCGAGGTTGCACGGCTTGAAGGGCGTCGAGTTGGAACGCGCGCCCGATGTTCTCGTGCCTCGCGTCGCCTTGGCCCGGAAGCTCGGTGGATGGGACTTTGGTGGCGGGAGCCGGGCTTGAGCGTCATTCGCGCCTTGCAAGGCGCCGACCTCCCGGCAGTTGCGAACATGTTTCAGCGCGTGCTGTTGAAGGAGAGGACCGAAGCGCCGGCCTCTCTCGTGGAATACATGCAGCGGTTTTATCTGGATGCGCCCGGTTGCGCAGACAACCTCCGGTCGCTTGTCCATGTCAACGACGCCGGTCGCGTCTCCGGATTTGTCGGCGTCCACGTCCTGCCGATGACGTTCAACGGCCGGCAACTACGCGCGGCCATCTGTAGCTCGCTCATGGTCGAGGACCATGAGCACGACCCGCTGGCCGGCGCCCGCTTGCTGAAAGCTTACCTGGATGGTCCGCAGGACATCTCCTTCAGCGAGACGGCCAACGATATTTCCGTGAAATTGTGGACCCGGCTGCGCGGCGTGGTCCTGCCGCAATACAGCCTTGACTGGGTCCGTGTGATGCGCCCCGCGGCCTTCATGCTCAGCCTTTCCGCCAATCGCATGGCGCTTGCGGGAATGCTCAATCCGCTGGCGCGTGCAGTCGACCGATTTTACTGCAGAAGGATGACGTCCAGCGAACGACGTTGGTCGGGTGTGGCGGTGGACGGGGCAGGCCACGGAGCATTTCGTACATCCGAAATCGACAGCCATGCATTTGCCAGGCTCATCGAACCGTTTACCGCTCAATTCGCCCTGCGGCCTGACTGGACGGAAGATCAACTCGACCACATCCTGACCGATGCGGCACAAAAGCCGGATCTGGGGGAGCTTGTCTACGTTTGTGTGACGTCGCCAGTCGGCACCAATGTCGGCGCTTTCGCCTACTACGCACGGAAGTATGAAATTGGTCGCGTGCTGCAGATCTTCGCCCTCCCCGGCCAGGCGGGCCCGGTGATTGACTGCCTGATCGATCACGCCGCCGCGCGCGGCGTCAGCGGCCTGCGCGGACGTATTCAACCTGCACTTCTGGAGGCGATGCTTGGACGACGCATTGCTTTCCTGACCGTTGCCTCAACGGTGGTACATTCACGCGATCCAGAGCTTTTGGACGCGATGAAGAACTCGCAAGTCTTCCTGAACGGCCTTGCGGGCGAGCAGTGGAGCCGGCTTATCGGGAGCCGCTTCAGCTAGAGCGGGATGCGTTCAAGTTGAAGCGGGCATCCCGCTCTAACTATTTATTTTAGGCGCGTTTCCACTTGGCTGCAGAATGCTTGGGTCAAAACCCAATCACTCTGAACGACCGAGTTCGACCGATAGTGTTGAAAAAGTCCGGGTTGCAGCAGTCCTGAAGCACTTCTCTATTCGGCATGTTGAGGTCAAGCGCTTTCGAGCTTGC
>NZ_JAMYOE010000011.1:0-144498 GCF_040319695.1 Mesorhizobium sp. M0898
GCATCCCGAACCTCCCGGCGCAAAGCGCGCCAAACTGTTCGCGATGTCCTCGCACACCTGTTCGCGATGTCTCCGGTCCAAACACACCCTTGAGGGGGAGATGTCCGGCAGGACAGAGGGGGGTGCTGTCCCGCCGACCTCAAGGTTTTTGGATGGCGGCGTCCCGCTATCGCTTCACGCGAACGGCACGGCCGTCGTGCCCTTGGGCAGTTTCGCCTCGTCGTCGGGCTCGACATGGATGATGACCCGCACGGAAGGGATTTCGGCCTGCAGCGCGTCTTCGATGCGGTCGCAGATGACGTGGCTGGCGCCGACAGACATGTCGGCGTCGACGACCAGGTGGAACTCGATGAAGGTGGCGCGGCCGGCGATGCGCGTCTTCAGGTCGTGGACCTCGAGCGCGCCCTTGCAATTGGCCGAGATGATGTCGCGTATGCGGATATGTTCCTGGGTGTCGACGGCGCGGTCCATCAGCCCGTTCATCGACGAGCCGATGACGTGCCAGCCCTGCCACAGGATGTTCAGCGCCACGATCACGGCAAGAGCCGGATCGAGAACCTGCCAGCCGGTCAGCACGGCGCCGACCAGGCCGATGAACACACCGACCGAGGTCGCCACGTCGGTCATGATGTGCCTGCCGTCGGCAACGAGAGCCGGCGATTTTTCGCTTCGGCCGGTGCGGATCAGCGTCAAGGCCCAGACAGCGTTGATGACCGTTGCGACGCCATTGACGGCAAGGCCGGTCCATGGCTGTTCCAGCAGGGCGGGATGCTGCCAGGACCACCAGACCTCATTGAGGATCAGCAAGGCGGCAAGCACGATCAGCACGCCTTCGAGGACGGCCGAGAAATACTCGGCCTTGTGGTGGCCGAACGGATGGTCCTGGTCGGCTGGCTTGTAGCTGACCTGGATCGCCCAATAGGCGGCGGCAGAGGCAATGACGTTGACGATCGATTCCAGCGCGTCCGAATAAAGCGCGACCGAACCGGTGACGTACCAGGCCACCAGCTTCAGGCCGAGCACGACGCAGGCGACGACGATCGACCAGAAGGCGAGGCTGGCGACCTTCTGCCTGGCGGCGGCTTTGATTTCCGCCGCGGTCACTGGGGAAAAGATCCCAACACTGAGCCCTCGAATTAAGCGGCCTTTTCCTTGGCCTTGCGCGGCAAGTGCGCGACGATGTTCTCGATGATGCGCATGCCGGCATTGTGGCCGAGCGTCATGATCGACTCCGGGTGGAACTGCACTGCGGCAATCGGCTCCTTGCGGTGCTCGAAGGCCATGATGATGCCGTCCTCGGTCTCGGCGGTGACGACAAAACCATCGGGCAGCCGCACCGGATCTGCAAAGATCGAATGATAGCGGCCGACCGTCACCTCCTTGGGCAGGCCGGAGAAGATGATGCCCGGCTTCGACACGCGGATGCGCGACGGCTTGCCATGCATCGGGATGTGCAGTTGGCGCAGCTCGCCGCCATAGGCCTCGGCCAGCGCCTGCAGCCCGAGGCAGACGCCGAAGATCGGCAGGTCGCGCGCACGGGCCCGCTTGATGGTGGCGGCGCAGTCGAAGTCCTTCGGCGTGCCGGGGCCGGGCGAGAGCACGACCAGGTTTGGCTTCAGCCGGTCGAAGATCTCGTCCGGCACTGGTGTGCGCACCGTCGAGACATTGGCGCCGGTCTGGCGGAAATAGTTGGCGAGCGTATGGACGAAACTGTCCTCGTGGTCGACCAGCAGGATGTTGACGCCGTCGCCGACACGCGCGGTGCTGCGTTCGGTGCTGGCGGCATTGCCTGATTTGGCGTCGCGGATGGCGGAGAGCATGGCGGATGCCTTCAGTTCGGTTTCGGCTTCTTCTTCCTCGGGAATGCTGTCGAAGAGCAGCGTGGCGCCGGCGCGCACCTCGGCGATGCCGTCCTTGATGCGAATGGTGCGAAGCGTCAGGCCGGTGTTCATGTCACCGTTGAAATTGACCATGCCGATCGCCCCGCCATACCAGGCGCGCGGGCTCTTCTCGTTCTGCTCGATGAAGCGCATGGCCCATAATTTCGGCGCGCCGGTGACGGTGACCGCCCAGGCATGCGACAGAAAGGCGTCGAAGGCGTCCATGCCTTCGCGCAGCCGCCCCTCGATGTGGTCGACGGTGTGGATCAGGCGGGAGTACATTTCGATCTGGCGGCGGCCGATGACGCGCACCGAGCCCGGCTCACAGACCCTCGACTTGTCGTTGCGGTCGACGTCCGAGCACATGGTGAGTTCGGATTCGTCCTTCTTCGAATTGAGCAGCTTCAGGATCTGCTCGCTGTCGGAGATGGCGTCGTCACCGCGCTTGATGGTACCGGAGATCGGGCAGGTCTCGACGCGGCGGCCGTTGACGCGCACGAACATTTCCGGCGAGGCGCCGATCAGATATTCGCCCTCGCCGAGATTGATGAAGAAGGAATAGGGCGAAGGGTTGATGCTCTTCAGCTTGCGGGAAATCTCGGAGGGCTGGGTTTCGCAGCGTTCGTAGAACATCTGCCCCGGCACCACTTCGAACAGGTCGCCGCGCTCGAAGCTCTTCATCGCCTTGCGCACCAGCTTGGCATATTCGCCGGGCTCGTGGTCGCCGCGCGGCGGGATGCGGTCGGCGGTCCTGAACGGCTCGACGATTTCGTCGCGCGGCAGGCCTTCGGTCGAGAAGCCATCGCCGGAATAGTCGTAGCGGTCGGTCCAGGCCTTGGTCGAATAGTGGTCGACGACGAGGATCTCGTCGGGCAGGAACAGCACGAGATCGCGCTGGCTTGGCTTGCGCTCGAGCTTGTAGTCGACCGGATCGAACTGGAAGGCGAGGTCGTAGCCGAAGGCGCCATAGAGGCCGAGATTGGCGTCTTCCTCGGTCTTGAACAAAGCCGTGATGGCGCGCAGCACGGTGAAGACGGAGGGTACGCGGCTGCGTTCCTCCTCGGTGAAGACACGGCCGGGCTTGGCGACCTCGAGGCGGATGAGTTTCTGCGTTGTCTCCGCGATCGTTACGTCGTCAAGACCGGCAAGCGCCTTGCCGATCACCGGCAAAAGCACCTGGCCACGGCTGTTCAAGGCCTCGATGCGCATGGCGCGGCCGTGTGCCGAGATCACCAGCGGCGGATCGATGATGGCGGTGTCCCAGCGCGTATAGCGGCCGGGATATTCGTAATTCGAGGAAAACACGGCGCCGCGGCGCGAATTCAGGCCATCGACATAGCCGTCGATCGCCCCCTCGTAAGGCCGGTCATGGCGCTGGCGGGTAATCGCCACGCCACCCGCCGTGACGAAGCGCTCGGCGCCATTCTCCAGAAGTTTCGTCGTCATTGCCGTCTCCATCAGCGTCTTTGGGCAACGGACCCGGGAATGGCTTGAAAAAACAAATGGCCGCCCGGACATTCCGCTGCGGCCACCCTCTATTGTCACGCGAACGCGTTCGAACAGGCCGCTGTCAGCGAGCCCACCACCAAATGGTCTTGATCGAGCGCATGTTCATGGCGAAATCCATAGCCGCGAAAAGCGGTATGCGCAACAGGTTTGAAAGTCTGTGGGGTGGCTGCCGCTTTCGCAACCCAGCACATGGCCAAGACCGGCAGTCCTGCCTAGACTCTGCGTTGCCCTGGCGCATGTGCCGCCGCGCCAGAGGCTTGCCGAACTCGGCGTCGCTCGCGTGAGCCATGGTCCGGTGCCGTACCGGCAGATGGCCGAATGGCTGGAGGCCAAGGCGCGACAGGCGATTTCGGGGTAGCCTGGCGGGGTGCGTCAGTCCTCCAGCGTTCCCGACCTTGCATCGGCGCTCGTCCCGTCGCCGACCAGCTTCAAGAGGTCTTCGCCGGCACGGATGATGCGGCGGGAACGCCGCGTCAGGATGAGGCCCGCCTGCGGCGCCAACACTTCCGTGCGGCCGTCGGGCTCGCCGGGCGCGTGGACGATGGTGGCAAGGCGCGCACCCTTGGTGACGCGGTCGCCCGGCTTCACGTCGTAGAGGATCGCGCCCGAGCGGGGCGCCGGCATCATCTCGATGTTTTCGAGCGGCGCGACGAGCCCAACGAAGCTGCCAGGCGCGGGCAGCGCCTGGTCCTGGATTACGCCGCGCGCCACCAGCAGCCGGTAGAGCCCTTCGGCATCGGCGCCGGCGAGGGCGCCGTCGACATCGAGTATGCCGCGATATTCGACGGTGGCGGCGACGCGCCGGTCGAGGCGCGCCACGTCGGCCGGGACGTTCTGATACGGCATGATCGAAGCGCCTTCGAAGGTGCCGTCGGGATCTTCGTCCCACAGCATCACCGCATCGACGCCCATGGCCGCTGCACAATCCGCCATGGCCGGCCACAGGCTGGTGTGGACGTAGAGATAGGCGAGGCCTTCATCGTCGCAATGCAGGTCGAGCACGATGTCGTGGCCAATGGAGAGCTGCAGCAGCCGCGTCTTCAGCCGCTGGTCGACCGTGCCGTGCGCCGGCAGCAGCGTGAGGTCGGGCGCGGCGAGCCGCGGAAAGCCACGGTTGAAATTGGTGCGCGTGCCCAGATGGAAGCGGCCCTGATGGTCGCCGTAGAGATATTGCGCGCGGCCGATCGGATTGGCCCAGGGCACGATGGTCATGTTGCCGGTGATGCGGCCTTCGGCTTCCGCCTTGCTGAGCATCGGCATCAGCGTGTCGATGGCGACGACACCCGGCAATTCGCCGGCATGAAGTGCGGCCTGCAGATAGGCGGAAGGCGCCGTCTTGTCCGTTCCGGCGAAGCGGAAGACGGGGAATTCGTAGGAAACGCCTTCGCTGTCGCCGGCGACGCGTTCGATGGACTTCTGCATGGGATGCCTCCGGGAGAAGAGGCGGAACACATGCCCTTTTGCCGCTGGGCTGTCGATTGGTCCAGCCAGCGGCGCTATGGCGCAATGAGCCTCCTCCACGGCGCAACTCCGGATGGCAACTCCCCTTTGCAATGAACTGCCTGAGTTAGATTATTCTTGACAGTTGTAGGAGGAATGATCTTGCAAGCCGTTGGGCAGAGGGATGTTGGGTGAGAAACTTTGCAGCGTAAGGGCTAAGAAAATAATAGGTCCGGATCGTGAGCCTGCCAAACGCGTGCGGCGCGACGTGGCTGTCTCTAAACTGCAGGTACTTCTGTAACGGTTCCTCTCTGTATTTTCCGTCCAAAGCAGTTGCAACAAAGCAAAAACTGGCTGAAACTTGGCTCATCTATTCCTCGCGCCGATGGTTTTACATGATAGCATATTCAATCAAGCTGGGCGCATACGCAATAGTTTTGCTGTTCTCCTTCCACTTGCATCCTTCGCGATCTGAGGCTGTGACCAATCAATGGCCGAGTCAATCGGAGCAGCATCAAGTTCCGGTACAAACACCATCACAGTACCGCGATACTCCTTTGCTTGGGAGAAACGATAGTACAGCCTCCAAAACCTATCAGAACAAATCAAAGACAAACGATTCAACTGTTTTGATCGACGAGCCAATAGCTAGTCAGGTTGAAATTGCGCCGAATCCAGTTGACCAAGCAAAAGAGCTGCAGCGCGACCGCGAAGAACGTGACCTTATTGCTCAAGAGGAGATGGCTTTTTGGACAAGATTTTCATTTTGGGTAAGCCTTGGATCTTTTTTTCTGACCGTTCTTGGTGTACGTCAGTCGAACCATTCAAGCGTCCATCCGTGCCGAGCGCCCGCATGTTAGACTCTTCACTACCATCAAGCGTAAAGACAAGAATGGACGTATTCTTGAAACTCATGGAGTAACGTTCAGAAACTATGGTCGAACGCCGGCGCTCATTCGGCGACTGAGTATCTCGTATGTTTTCGCGGATGTCCCGCCCGACCCAAAGAAATGCACTTTCGAGAGAACCTATCCTGACGATTCTGTCATGCCCCAAGACGAACCATGGCCTTATAAGGGGTTCATCCCCCAGTTCGAGGGAATGCCAGTCAACGAGCTTGTGAAAGAGCACAAGCGAACCGGGAAGCGCCTCTTTGTGTACGGGAATATCGTGTACGCCGATGCGTTTGGGAAGGAGCGCTATACCCGTTTCTGCCGCGAGTTTACCGGCCGCAACTTTACCTACAATCGTTTGGACATAAACGAGAACAAACGCTTTAACTTCGCCACGTAACATTGCATGCGCTCACAGGCGCCCTCTTTCGCCTACGACCGGGTCATCGCAGCACCTTCAGCGCAGCCCTTACTCGGCGGGATTCGGTAGCGCGGCATGTTTGACCTGGATCACTAGGATTCCATTGAACAGATGCGGCGTAGCCATGCGACACAGTCGTATTACACCAGCGGCTTGAGTTCCTGGGCGATGGTCGGCAGAAGCTCCGAGACGTTCGGGTGGATGTGCACGGCGCGCGCCAGCGTGCTGACCGGCGCCTTGGCATACATCAGGTCGAGCACGCAGTGCACCGCCTCGTCGCCGCCCGGGCCGAGCACCGAACAACCGAGGATCTCCCTGGTGTCGGCATCGACCAGGATCTTCATGAAGCCTTGCGTCTCACCTTTTTCGACTGCACGGCTGACGCGGGTCATTGGCCGCTGGCCGACCAGGGCGCGGCGGCCGGATTTCCTTACCGCGGCTTCGGTCATGCCGCAGCGGCCGAGTGGTGGGTCGATATAGAGCGCATAGGCCTCGATGCGGTCGCTGACCTTGCGCGGATCGTTGTCGAGCAGGTTGGCGGCGACGATCTCGTAATCGTTGTACGAGGTGTGGGTGAAGGCGCCCTTGCCGTTGCAGTCGCCCATCGCCCAGATGCCGGGCACGCTGGTGCGCAACTGGTCGTCGACGACGATGAAGCCGCGTTTGTCGACCTCGACGCCGGCTTTGTCGAGGCCGAGATCGTCGGTATTTGGCGTGCGGCCGAGCGCCAGCAGCACATGCGAGCCGACCGCAGCTGCCTTGCCTGGCGAGAAGGTCACGGCGATTTCGTTGCCTCGCCTGGCGAAGCGGATGTCGTCGGCGCCGAGATGGACGGCAATGGCTTCGTTTTCGAGGATCGACAAAATGGCGTCCGAGACATCCTCGTCCTCGCTACCGATCAGACGCGGGCTTTTTTCGATGACCGTGACTTCGGAACCGAAGCGGCGGAACATCTGCGCGAATTCGAGCGAGACATAGCTGCCGCCGACAACGATGAGATGGCGCGGCAGCACGTCGAGATCCATCATCGACGAATTGGTCAAATACGAAATATCGTGGACGCCGGGCAGGTCGGGCACCGAGGCGCGCCCGCCGGTGTTGAGGAATATCTTTTCGGCGCTCAGCAGATCGTCGCCGACGCGCACCGTGTTGGCGCTTGCGAAGCGCGCATGGCCGCGATAGAGCGTGCATTTGTCCATGCCGGCAATCCAGTCTTCGAGATTGCCGCGGGCGTCGTTGGAGACCTTGTCCTTGCGCGCCTTGATCGCCTTGTAGTTTACGCCGACGGGACCGGACAGCGTCACCCCGTAATCCGCGGCGGAGCGGGCGAGATGCGCGGCATAGGCGCTTGCCACCATCGTTTTGGTCGGCGTGCAGCCGGTGTTGACGCAAGTGCCGCCGACCAGCTTTCGCTCGATCAGCGCCACGCTCATGCCGGCCGCATTCAGCCGGCCGGCGAGCGGTGGGCCGGCCTGCCCGGCACCGACGATAATGGCGTCGAATGTCTTTGCCGTCATGCCACCGCCGCCACGATCAGAAGCCCGCCGACGATCGCCACCGCGTCCTCGATGAAGGCGGCGGGCGGGTCCTTGCCGAAGGCGGCGGCCAGGCGCTTGCGCGCCTCGGCACCGCCCAGCGTGCCGATCACCGCGCCGATGGCGCCGGCGATCAGGCCGCCGATGATGGCGCCGCCGGTGGCGCCGATCAGCGCGCCGGTGAAAGCGCCCAAGACGATGCGCGTGCCGAATTGCTGCGGCACCTTGCGGCTCGGCGCCGAGGGCAGCTGGTCAGTGACCAGTTCGGCGATGGCCAGGATGGTGAAGATGCCGACGGCGATCCAGTGGGCCATGAAGCTCGCCCAGGTGCCGGCGACCGGCAACCAGCCAAGCCAGGCGCCCCAGGCGACCGCGGCGGGCGCGGTCATGGCGCGAAGCCCGGCAACGATGCCAATCAGGAGGGCAAGAATGTACAGCATGATTGATCCCTCGATGGCCGGCTTGGGACATATCCGAGAGGGCAGGCTACCATAGGTCCGGTATTTGACCAGAGGTGGTGTCGCCGCCGGCGCTTCCGTATTTTCACCACTTGTGCTTTGGCAAAGTTGAAACTGGAGTTGCAGCCTTGGCCGGAAGCGAACGCATGAAAATGGCGGCGGGCGAGTGGTATTGCTGCCTTGATCCGGAACTGGAGGCGTTGCGCATCACGGCGCGGGACGCGGTGTTTGAGCACAACAGCCTGCCGCCCCGGCAGCGTCGCGACATCGGGCCTGGATTGCGGACGCTGCTCGGCGCTGCGGGCGAGGGCGCCCGGATCGAGGCGCAGTTCCACTGCGCTTATGGCTTCAACATCTTTCTCGGCGACCGCGTTTTTCTCAATGCCGGCTGCATCATTCTCGATACGGCGCCAGTGCACATCGGCAAGGGAACGCTGCTCGGCCCCAATGTGCAGATCTATTGCGCCGAGCACCACAAGGAGGCTGCCGGGCGACGGGCAGGGCTGGAGATCGCCAAGCCGGTCGAGATCGGCGACAATGCCTGGATCGGCGGCAGTGCCATCATCCTCGGCGGGGTCAGGATCGGCGATGGCGCTATCGTCGGCGCCGGTGCTGTGGTGACGCGCGACGTGGCGGCGAACACCACGGTGGTCGGCAATCCGGCACGCGTAGTCAGCAACAGCTGAGCACCGTGCTTCTGTCGCCGGTCACGTCCTCGTTCTGATGGACATAGGCGGCAGTGTCACTTGGCCGGAGGTGGATGCAACCGTGTGTCGAGCGCAAACGCCTCCTGGGTCTTCATGGCGTATGCCCCTCTGGCGAGGCTCGCGTCGAAGATCAGGTTCCAGCTACGCTGCGATACCGCGCTAGGAATCACCACGAACCGGTGCCGTTGCAGAAGATCGTCGCCAAACGCCTGTTGCCCGGAGCTCGGAATGCCCGGGCGCAACCAGTTGGGGTTGGGCACGGCGGCGGGGTCGACGATATGCACATCCGCGACATCGCTGACGATCGCTGCCGTCATGACATGCGCTATCGTGTCGAGCGCCCTGAAGCCCTTATGAACCGCAACCTCGAGGATCGCAGTCGACGGATCGATCGAGCAGTAGACGGCGCGCACGCCCTTGCTGTTCCAGCGTCCGCCCACCCTGTATGCGCCCTCGCCACTATCCCATGTAGATGCAAACGCGACTTGATCGAGGCGCCATCCGATGAGGTCGGAGCCACCAAGCGCCGCCGGCAGCGGCGTCATGCATAAACGCCATATTCAAGCCGTTCCAGGTAGTCTTCTACAAGCTCGATCCCCGCCGGCGTCGCCAGAAGGTCGATTGGACGACGCTGGTCGAGCCCAATCGCCGGCCGCTCCAGCCATTGCTCTGCCTCCGCCTGCGAACCGAACACGTCGGTCGCTTTCGACAGGATCTCCGCGAACTTCCAGGTTCGTCCGCTCTGGTCCTGACTGAGAGGCTTGGACGGAGCATCCTTGCGGCGCTGGTAGGTGCGCAGGCTCATGCCGATGGCCTTCTCCAGCGAATCGGTCTTCTGGATGAAGACGAGTTGCCCGATAAGATGGTCCAGCGCTGAAGCCGGCAGGCCGTGCAGAAGCAACTCGTGGGCATCCAAAGCGCTGCTGAGGCGCCTTGCCAGAATGCGGCTGCCGCCTAGCAATTTCGCCACCTTCTGAAGTTCATTGTTTTTTGCTGTTGGCGCAGCCTTTTCCAATGCCATCGCCACGGCGAGCCTCTTCGCGTCATCTGTCGCTTTAGTATATGACAGATGACGCAGAGCCTTTCAAGCACCACAGGATCGAGAGCAGGGCAATCGCTTCGAGAGAAAAGATAGCCGACTCGGGCCAGGTGGCAGTCCAACGTCGGCCTGAAGCGATTGCCCTGGAATCGAGCGCGAGCCGAATTTCACCTCGGCATGTGCGCCACGCGCTCCTCCTGAGCACTCCTCGAGAATTCGCGCCGGTACTGCGCCGGCGAGGTTCTGAGGCGCGCTGCGAAGTGCTGGCGCAGCGAGGTAGCGCTGCCGAAGCCGGCCTCGAAGGCAACCGTGTCCATCGATTTTTCCGTTGCTTCCAGCAGCCGCTGCGCCAGCTGGACGCGCTGGTCGGTCAGCCAGTCGCCGAAACTGGTGCCGATCGTTTTCTGGAAACGGCGCGTGAACGTCCGGCGGGTGAGGCCGGCGAGACCAGCAACGCTGTCCAGACTGTGCGGATCACCCAGGGTTTTGCGCACCGTTTCGAGAGCCTGGGTGAAGCGGTCCGCATTGCCGGTCCTGGCGATGGGACGTTCGATGAATTGCGCCTGCCCGCCCTGCCTGTGTGGAGAAAGCACAATCTGCCGGGCAAGGCGAAGTGCCGCCTCCGCGCCGTAACGAGCCCGTACGACGTGCAGGCAGCAGTCGAGCCCGGCGGCGACGCCGGCGGATGTCACGACATCGCCATTGTCGATGTAGAGCACTTCCGGTTCGACGAGAATGTCGGGATAGAGTTCCTGCAGCTGATCCGCGTAGGCCCAGTGCGTCGCCGCTCGCCGCCCCGAAAGCAGTCCGGTCGCCGCAACAGCGAACGTTCCCAAGCACAGTCCGACGATCAGCGCGCCGCGCTCGTGCGCGCCAAGCAACGCGTCGATCAATGCGGCTGGAGGCGAGCTCCCGAGATCCTTCCAGCTTGGCACGATGACGATGTCGGCGTCATTGAGCGCGGAAAGCCCGTGCGGGACGCTGATGGTCAGCCCGGCATCGGTGCGGATCGGCCCGTCCTCAATCGCGCAGACCCGGAAGTCGAAGCGCGGCAGGCCGAGCTCCGTGCGATCAGCGCCGAACACGAGACACGGCACGGAGAGATGAAACGGGCTGATGCCATCGAAGGCGATGGCGGCAACGGCAGGATCGGTCATGGGAGCTCCAGCAACGGGTGAGGCCGATTGTCCCAATTCTTTCGAATAATGTCAATCGGGACACTTTTTGCAATCCGGTGCCGAGCTTATCGTCCACCCGTCAATGTCCAACGGGAAAGGAAAACCCCATGTCGCAACCAGCCAAAGGCAAAGCTCCACGCCGCGCCCTCATCGTCATCGATGTTCAAAACGACTATGACGGCGGCAACCTCGCCATCCAGCATCCGCCCTTCCGCGACAGCGTCGTCAATGTGGCGCGAGCGATGGATGCGGCCACCGAGGCAGGCGTCAAGGTTGTGGTCATCAAACAGTTGGCGCCGGAAACCTCACCAGTCTTCGCCAAGGGCAGCCATGGCGCCGAGTTGCACCCGGAAATCGCCAGGCGAGACCGCGACCACTACATCGAAAAGAACTTGCCCAGCGCCTTCACCGGCACGGACCTCGAGGAGTGGCTACGCGCCAACTCTATCGATACGATCACGGTCATCGGCTACATGACGCACAATTGCGATCTGTCGACGGTCATCCACGCCGTGCATATGGGCTTCGAGGTGGAGTTCCTGTCGGACGCAACGGGGTCGTTGCCGTACGCCAACAGCGCCGGCTACGCTTCGGGGGAGGAAATCCATCGCGTCGTGACGATCGTATTGCAGTCGCGCTTCGCGGCCGTTCTCAAAACCGCCGAGTGGATCGATTGTCTGAAGACCGGCGTGGTACCCCAGCACGACACACCCTATGCCTCCAACCAGCGCGCGCTGGCGCGAAGCGCGGCTTAGGGACGAGCTCGTCGCGAAGTCGCCAAAAGGGCGCCGCAGCGTTGCGGCGCCCTTTGCCGTTCAAGCGTTGATTATCCCTAAAACAGGCCTTCGATCTGGCCCATTTCGTTCAGGAAGATCTTTTCCGAGGATGGCGCTTTGGGCAGGCCGGGCATGGTCATCACCTCGCCGCAGATGATGACGACGAAGCCGGCGCCGGCAGACAGTCTGACCTCGCGCACCGGTACGGTGTGGCCGGTCGGCGCGCCGCGCAGATTCGGATCGGTGGAGAAGGAATATTGCGTCTTGGCCATGCAGACCGGCAAATGACCATAGCCGGCGTGCTCCCAGGCGTGGAGCTGGTCGCGCACCGATTTGTCGGCGATCGCTTCGGAACCGCGATAGATGCGCTGGACGATGGTGTTGATCTTCTCGAACAGCGGCATGGCGTCGGGATAGAGCGGGGCGAATTGCGACGCGCCGGATTCGGCCAACGCCACGACTCTTTTGGCCAGTTCCTCGATGCCGGCCGATCCCTGAGCCCAGTGCTTGCACAGGATCGCCTCTTCGCCCATCGAGGCGACGTAGTCCTTCATCGCCTGGACCTCGGCCTCGGTATCGGAGTAGAAATGGTTGATGGCGACCACTGCCGGCACACCGAACTGGCGGATGTTCTCGATGTGGCGGCCGAGATTCGCACATCCCTTCTTGACCGCCTCGACGTTCTCCTTGCCGAGGTCCTCCTTCTTGACGCCGCCATTCATCTTCATGGCGCGAACCGTGGCGACGATGACCGCCGCGGCGGGCCTCAGGCCGGCCTTGCGGCATTTGATGTCGAAGAACTTTTCGGCACCGAGATCGGCGCCGAAACCGGCTTCGGTGACGACGTAGTCGGCAAGCTTCAGCGCCGTCGTCGTGGCAACGACGGAGTTGCAGCCATGCGCGATGTTGGCGAAGGGGCCGCCATGCACGAAGGCCGGGTTGTTCTCCAACGTCTGCACGAGATTGGGCTGCATGGCATCCTTCAAGAGTACGGCCATGGCGCCGTCGGCCTTGAGGTCGCGCGCATAGACGGCCGACTTGTCGCGGCGATAGGCGACGATGATGTCGCCGAGGCGCCTTTCCAGGTCCTTCAGGTCGGTCGACAGGCACAGGATGGCCATGACTTCCGAGGCGACTGTGATGTCGAAACCGGCCTCGCGCGGGAAACCGTTGGCGACGCCGCCGAGCGAACAGATGATCTCGCGCAGCGACCGGTCGTTCATGTCCATGACGCGGCGCCAGACGACGCGGCGGGTATCGATGCCGAGCTCGTTGCCCCAGTAGATGTGGTTGTCGATCAGCGCCGACAGCAGATTATGGGCGGTGGTGATGGCGTGGAAATCGCCGGTGAAGTGGAGGTTCATGTCCTCCATCGGCACAACCTGCGCGTAGCCACCGCCGGCGGCACCGCCCTTGACGCCGAAATTCGGTCCGAGTGAAGCCTCACGGATGCAGACGATGGCCTTCTTGCCGATGCGGTTGAGGCCATCGCCCAAGCCCACCGTCGTCGTCGTCTTGCCTTCGCCGGCCGGTGTCGGGTTGATGGCGGTGACGAGGATCAGCTTGCCATCCTTGTTGCCCTTCACCGACTTGATGAACTCGGCCGAGATCTTCGCCTTGTCGTGGCCGTAGGGCAGAAGATGTTCGCTCGGAATGCCGATCTTCTGGCCGATCTCCTGGATCTGCTTCTTCCTGGCGCCGCGCGCGATCTCGATGTCGGACTTCACTTCGGCCATGGACGACTTCCCTCTGAATTGGACGGATTTGACTAGTGTGGTCGCAAGAATAGCCCGGCATTGCAGGCGCGGGCATGTTCTACCCCTGTCGCTGCCGCGGCGTCAACTTTCATGCAACTATGTTTCCTACGAAGAAAATGCCTCTGCGGCCGGCTGCCCTGCTACAGGTTCTTTTCGCGCCGGTTGCCGCGCCGTATAGAAGCCAGAGCAGGCGCGGTTCCGCCGTCTCAAAACAGCCGCGTAATACGCGAAAAGCGACAGAAGCAATGGCGCAAATTCACCAGCGCCGGCGGTGCGGGACGATCCGCTACTGCGTCAGCACGTTGCTGATCTCGACCATGTTCGAGCGCACCCTGAGTATGTAAAAACCCATCGTCGTCAGATGTGTCGGCAACAGCCAGCCGTCCTCGCGGCCATTGGCGATGATGAAGGGCTGGATGCGCAGTGCCGAGACGAACTGCGCGTCCATCGTATCCCACAGGTTCTGCAGGTGCTTTTCCTTGATGACGTCCTCGAAGTCGGCCTGTGCGCCCTTCATCAGCCCGTAATAGGCATAGAGCTGGCCATAGGCGAACCAGAAGCGGTCGTCGGCGCGAGTGTCGAACCAGCCATTATTGTGGTTTTCGGCACGCTCCTTGAGGATCGCCGAGGTCGAACCGATGTCGGACGAGATGCGGTCGATATACTGCTTGAGATTGTCAGCGCGGGCATCGAACGTCGCCTGGCAGGCTGCGAGGCGGGCGTTGAAGGAACGCAGCTTGCGCACCGCGTCACGATAGTAGCTCGGCGTCGGCGTCTTGGGGCCGAACGGGTTCAAGCCGAAATACCAGGTTTCCTCGTCGAACTGCAGATTGCCGCGGGCATCCTGCAGGTCGGCGTCGATCTGCGAGGTGGTGCGGACGCGGCCGAGATTATCGGCAAGCTCGGTCGCCGTGCGCCGCACCGCCTGGTTGATGCCGCGCTGGAACGAAGCCTTGTTGTCCATGAACGGCGTGTGATCCCAGTCGATGCCGAACAGGCCGAGCTTGTAAAGAATCATCGACGACACCCAGGCATTCTGGTTGACGTTGAAGTCGGTCAGGTCGGCCGCAACCTGGGCAATGGCTGAATTTCCGCAGGTCTTGGCCGTGTCGGCGCCGGCGGAAACCTGTTCACCGGCGGAGCTGTTGCGTTTTTCGAACGTGTATTTGTCGACGTAATTCGGGTCGAAATTGTTCCACCACTGGGTGGCGTAGAAGAAGTTGACATAGAGACCGATCAGCACGAGCACAGCCAGGCCGAGCACCGCCTTCAGGATCCAGCCGCGTTGCGTGTACCAGCGCCCCGCCCACAGGAACGGCCACAGGATCGCGCCGATGAGCAGGCCGATGCCGCGGCCAATCCACTGGAAAATCCGGGTGAAGAAACTCACGATCGGATCAAGCATGGCGATGTCACCCCTCAGTCAGTCAAGCCGTAGAGGCGTGTGCGAAACGCCACCTTGTCCTTCAGATATGTGGTTTTCAGAACGTCCACAACATGCGATCGCCAGGCGTCGCTGAAGCCCTCATAGTCCCTGTAGAAGCCCGGCTTGTTGAAGACGTAACGCGAAACGAAGTCCTGCGGCACGAAGTCCGAGATCAGCTGGTTGGTCAGCCAGGCGTCGGGATGGTCCGGCTTGGCGCGGATGACCAGGAAGCGCTGCTGCGGGAACACGTCCTCGATCTTGAGATGGCCGAGCTGGGCGATCTCGCGCTTGGCGGCGTTGAGGAAGGGAAAATTGCCGTCCCTGGTGATCAGATCGGTATGGCCGTGGATCCAGGTCTGCAGCCAGACCTTGTCGACGTCGGTCAGATTGCGGTCGGGATCGGCGTCGCGGATCAGCGCGCGCACCACCATTTCGGCGCGATGCTCGAGATAACCGGAGGTTTCGATCCATGAGGCGCGCGGCAGCTCGATGCGGCCGGTCGAGGCGAGGAACTTGAACACCTTGTCGGCATCGTGGATCGAAAGGTAACTCACCTGCCACGGCCGCGAGCGGCGGAAACCGGGCGCTGCCGGGTCGCTGATCACCGTCGTCACGTCGGGATCGACGAACACATAGAGCCCGCCGAAATGGCTGGTCCAATAGGCATTGTGACGGAAGATCACCTGGTCCGGCACCAGCGCATTCTCGCGGATGTCGCCGCAGACCTTCGCCAGCTCGACCATGTGGGCCAGCATGGCGTTGTCGCGCCAGGCATCCGGCTCCTGCTTCAGCCGGTCGACCAGCTTGCCGAGCTCGGCGGCCTTGCCGAGCACATCCTCGGCCGACAGCACCTTGAACTCGACCTGGTTGATCGACAGCAGGTCCTCGATGTCGTCGACCTTGGGGACCGAATCCTCGATCTCGCCGTAGATGACGTCCTTGATCGTCAGCGCATCGATGGCGCGCTGGTTCTTGGACATGAACTCGTACATCAGCAGCGAGGTGTTGGAGAACGCCGTGTGCACCACCGGCAGGTCGATCTGCGACGGCGTCAGGATGATGAAGCGGCGGTTGACCTCGTTCGGATCGAGGTAGCTGTAGTCGCCGCATTCCTCGGCGACCTGCGGCGAGAAGCCAGTGCGGTCGATCTCGAAGCTTCTCAACTTGGTCGGCTTCAAGCCGAACGCGACCATCGCCTTGTTGTAGCGCTGGATCAGGTGCGGCTCGTCGATCGTCAGCAGCCGGCCGTAGATCAGCTCGTTGTCGCGCAACAGATCGGGTTTCTTGGCCATTATTCCTTCTCCGCGTTCACGGGGAGACGGTGCCCGAAGGGCGGATGAGGGGCGCGAACGCTCCTTCTCCCCTTGTGGGAGAAGGTGGCCGAGCGAAGCTCGGTCGGATGAGGGGTGTTCCAGCTTGACGAATACCCCTCATCCGTCGCCTTCGACGCCACCTTCTCCCACAAGGGGAGAAGGTGGCGTCGGCGCATCTCACGCATTCCACAGCCCCTTTTTCTTCAACCCCTCGATCTCGCGGACGGCACGCTCCCGCAGACGGGTGTCGCGGATCATCTTGGTCACCGCCGCATCATCGGACTTGTCGGAATAGCGGAATTCGGAATCCGCATAGCGGTTGATCTCCTGCATGACCATGTCCATCGAGAATGGCCCGCGCAGCTCCTCGATCATCGCTTTCTTGTCGTCGTAACCCTTGTGCATGAAGGCTTCCGGCTTTTCGAACCACTCGTCCGGCAATTCGATGTCCATGGCGCGCATCTTGATGGCATCGGTAACGTTCTTGATGGCGCGGCCGGTAAAGCGCGGCTCGGCATCCTTGATCAAGTGCAGATAGGTGCCGATGTCAGCCATCGTCTTCGGCGCGCCGTTTTCCTTCATGTAGCGCTCATAGACCTTCATCAGCCCGTCTTCCTGCGGCTTTTCATGTTCCTCATAGGCCTCCATCACCGCGCGCTGGATCTCTTGCGCCGCATAGAGCTTGTGGTCGCCGAGCGGGATCTTGTGGTTCTTGCCGGCGAGCAGAACGAAGATGTCGATGTAGTCGTCGCGGCTCTGCGGGCCATCGACCAGCCAGCGCGCGCCGGCGCGCTGGCGTAGCGCGTCGTCGACGTTTTCGGGATAGTTGGAGAACATGCCGAACGAGCAGTTGCCGCGCACCACGGTCGCCGCACCTCCAAAGGCGTCCATCAGGACGCCGGTGATTTCCTGCTGGCCGGCCGAGGCGCGGTCGTCGGACCGGCGTGCCGCCACCTGGTCGATATCGTCGATGGTGCCAAAGCCGATGACGCGCGGGTTCAGCACATTGTTGATGAACTGGCGGCAGTTCTGGCCCGACTTGCCCTGGTAGGAGGAGATCTGGTCGACGCCGAAATTCTCGTAGGCGAAGGGATAGCCGGCGACCTGGCAATAACCATTGAGAAGACCAGCGATCATCTGGATCAAGGTTGTCTTGCCGGTGCCGGGCGCGCCATCGCCGATAAAGGTGAACAGGAAGCCGCCGAGTTCGACGAATGGGTTCAGCTCACGCTCGAAATCGTAGGCCATCAGCATCTTGGCAAGCTTGACCGACTGGTATTTGGCGATGTGGTTGCCGACGACCTCTTCCGGTTTTTTGAAGGTCATCACCAGAGGCTTTGCCCGCTTACCCGGCGCGACGTCGAAGCCGTCAAGGGTAAAATCGTCGACGTCGATGCGGATATGCGCGTTCTCGAACGGACCGATGCCGTCGAAGCGGCCCTTTCGCGCCAACAGCCCGTCGATGGCGACGCGGGCAAAGGCGCGGGCCCGGGTCATCAGGTCGGCATCGTCCTTCGAACCTGCTATCGCCCTGTCGAGCCCGGCCACGATCGACTTCACCGCATCCTGTGGCGTGTCGAACAGAAAGTCCGGCTCGGGCGTGTCGTTCGGCGCCTCGCCGTCGCTGTCGATCAGCTGGAACAAATAGGAGGCAAGGCTGAAGGCGGAGATGTAGGCAGAGGCCGACAGCAGCTTCTTGAAGGTGGCAGCTTCATCGCCTTCGAGCGGCGAGCGGGCGTTTTTCGCCTGCAGACTTTCGAGGTCCGAGCCCTCGGCGAAGACATCCGATATGGCCAGCGCTATCGCTGTGCCGCGCCGGGCGCGAAACAACAGCGTGTGCTGCGGGATGGTCAGCAACTGGTCGTCGGAATGGACGGCGGCGACGGTTTTGGAGAGCTCGACCTCGCGCGTGCCGCGCACCGAGCCGACCGAGACGGTAGAGACGAAGCGGCGGTTGGTGCCGGCAAGCGCGGTGCCGGACTCGCGCGATGGGTCCTCCAGCACGACGATGCGAGTGATGAAACTTTGCGCAGTGGCACGGTGCTTTTCAACTGCCGCTTCCGGGATGGTGGTCAGGCCGGTGTCCATGGAGGATGCTCCGCGATTTGACGGTCAGACGTCGCTGATGACCTGCCCTTTGGACAGGATGTGGACCTTGTAGCCCGAAAAGATCTTCTGCGCCTCGCCGGCGGCATAGAGCGCCTGATAGGCCTCGTGCGGAATCAGCGCATGGTTCTCATAGCTCGACACGCCTTGCCGCGCGGCCTCGAGATCGTCGGTATTGATGAAGAATTCCTGCGTCGTCTTTTCGCTCGAAAACAGCCCCTTGCGGCCTGGCTTTTCGGCCTTGGAAAAGACCTCCTGGATGGTCCAGGTCAGCAGCCAGGCGTTTTCCGGCTTGCGCACCTTGGCCAGCACTTCGCTCACCGTCGAATTGTTGTCGGTAATCCCTGCAGAATAGAACGGGCCGAGCACGACGCGACGCAGCTGCTTGGGATGCAGCGGCTCGAAATCCTTGTCGAGGTTGACCGCGATGGTCGCCGGCGACAGCGCGTAGGCGGAATTCTTCTCGGTGAAATCGTCGAAACGATGGGCAAGCTCGGGATTGAGCAAGCCGTCGACCGGCAGCGGAATGTCGACCCTCTCATTAAGTTTGCCACCGGAGTCGACAAGCTGCCGGATCATGTCGTCCGAGGAATCCTCAACCGTCACCATATACACAAGCGGCAGGTTGGCGCTGCCGTCGAAGCAGGCCCAGTGGACCAGATAATAGGGGCGCAACGTCTTCGGATTGACCGACACCTTGACCGTCTGGGCCAGCGTGAACGGGCCGAAGGTAGTCTCGCTCTTGACGTCCTCGAGGTAAAGCCGCTCGGCCATCGACTTCTGCAGTGCTTCGGGAAATTCCTTGTGGCGCAGGATGAAGTCCGCCATTTCCTCGCGCAGCTCATCGGCCAGCGGAAGGTTGGCGAGTCGCGCATCGGCCTGGAGCCGGTCGTTCTCCAACTCGAGCAGGTTCTGGAAGACCGGAAAACCGCTTTCGGCGCGCGAGATGCGGAACGTCTCGGTGAAGCCCAGCCGGTTGCGCCAGCACGAGAACGACTTGTCGAGCCGCGCAATATATTCGGCGACGACCTTGGCGACGATGCCGTGCCGGTAGAGCGGCGAGCGATCGTCGCGCATGAACACTTCGAGGCCGCCAAGTGCCGCCGCGATCGCCGAGAAATAACGCGCCGCAGCTTCGTTTTCGGGGGTCATGCTGCCAGCCCTTGGGAGCAGTGCACGTGCAGCAATTACGACTGCACGTAATTTGCCGAATTGTGCTTCTTCATCACATCGTCGAAGCGGCGGGCGAAGGCATCGTCGGCGAGCTTCTTGCGGCGCTGGATGTCGGCGGTGGCGACCATGTTTTTCTCGTGCATTTCAAGCAGATCGCCGATGTGCTTTTGCGAGGCGGCACCAATGCCGGCCATGGTCTCTTCGGCGGTATTGTCGACCTGGCTGCCCAGCGTGTTGATCTTGTGGGCGACATCCTGTTGGGCGGCGGTCTTCAGCGAATCTTCCAGCGCCTTGTACAGAACGATGCGCTGCTCGGTATCGATGGTCAGTTTGTTGATCAGCGTCGATTGCGCCGCGATCTGGTTGTTGAGGGAATCGACGAAGGTCTGGAACATCGAGGTGTAGCGCTCCAGCGTCTGGCTTTCGGCCAGCAATTCCTGCTCCTTGGCCTGCTTCTCGTTGTATTCCGTGGCTAGTTTCGAGCGTTCGCCTTCCAGCTGGGTGCGCTCCTTCTGGCTGGTCGAGGCGGCGATCTTGTTCTCGATGTCGAGCAGCATCGGGTTGAGTTCTTCGATGCGTTTCTGCACGGTCTCGAGATTGGACATGGTGGTCTTGCGGCGCTCGATCACCTGCGACAGGCTGGCCTCGGAGGTCTTGTAGCGCGTGTCGAGAACCTGCTTCTGCGCCTTGAGGATGCCGACGATGGTGTCGGATTTCGCCAGCAGCTCCTGCAGATTGCCGGCCAGCGACATGTTGCGGACGCGGTCGGTGCGCAGGCGCTGCTTGCGCTGGCTGGAGAAGACACCGACGAAATTTTCCCAGCCGGTGTAGTTCTTCATGCTCTCGAATTCGGCGCCGAAGACGTTGGTGGCGTCCTCGAGGCCGATAATCAGGTCGGCGATATTGCCTTCCATCACCTTCTGCTGCTTCAGCACGTCCTCGATGCGGGCATTCTCGATGTCGAAATTGGCGTCGCCGATCTTCTTGTCGGCGGTGGCGAGCGTGTCGAGCACAGTACCGGACTGCTCGATCTTGGTGCGCATGTCCTCAACGACCTGCTTGGTCTTGGCAATCTCGGCGTCGAAATTCTGCAATGTCGCCATTGGGGCCTCCCGCTTCGGCATCGGTTTCGTTTCGCAAACCGCCGCGAATATATGTGCCGGGTTTGGCGAATGAAAGACGGAAGACATGGGATTACAGGAAAACAAAAGAATTTCAGGAGGCCGACCGCAGGATAGTCAGGCAATGATTACGGTGTAACTGCCGTCCAATCAGACACCGCTTCAACCGCGGCTGGACTTTAGGTCGGGAGCGACGCTCAGGGCTTGGGATCGGCCTTGAGGTAGGCGATGACATTGGCGATGTCGTCGTCGCTGGTCAGGCCGGAGAAGGCCATTTTGTTGCCGGGGACCTTCTGCCGCGGCGCGCGCAGGTATTCGGCGAGGTTTGCTTCGTCCCAGACCAGGCCGGCGGCGCCGGCGTCCTTCATCCCCTGCGAGTAGCGGCTGAGATAACTGTCCGCGGTGCCGGCGCTGCGGCCGACGACACCCAGCAGATGCGGGCCGACCTTGTCGTGGTCGCTCGTGGCCTCATGACAGGCCATGCATCTGTTGAAGACTTTCTTGCCGAGAGCGGCATCGCCGTCGGCATGCGCGGCAAGAGCGCCGGCGATGAGGAAAGCAGTTGCAGATGAGATGGCTCGAAGCATGGGAACTCCCCGACGGCTCTGGCTGAGAGGTTCTGAAATAGCAAGCAGGCCTTAAATAAGCGCCGCACGATGGCGCGATTGGCGAACGAATGTCGGCCGGGAGGTCGGATGAAGGCAATAGCGCTAGTCAGGTTCTGGTGAAGCCGATGAAATCGTCGGGCACGGCGCGGCCCATTTCCTCTTCCCAATGGCGGCGGCAGAGCGAGACATAGACATCCTTGCCGATCGCCACCTGTTCGCCCTGTTTCGCCACCTTGCCGTCGGCGCCGAGGCGCACCACCATCGTCGCCTTGCGGCCGCAACGGCAGATGGTGCGCACCTCGCGCAGGTCGTCGGCGATTGCCAGCAGGGTGCGCGATCCGGAAAACAGCTTGCCTTGGAAATCGGTGCGCAGGCCGTAGCACATGACCGGGATGTTCAGCCGGTCGGCGATGCGGGCGAGTTGCCAGACTTGCTCCTCTTCGAGGAACTGCGCCTCATCGACGAAGACGCAATGGACCGTGGCGTGGTCGTGATGCTCGGCGACCCGGGCGAACAGGTCGTCGCCGTCGCGGAACATCTCGGCTTCCGTCTCCAGGCCGATGCGCGACGAGATCAGCCCGGTATCGCCCTTGCGGTAGTGGCCGGCGATGAACAGCATCGTCGTCATGCCGCGCTCGCGGTAATTGTACGAGGCCTGCAACAGCATCGTCGTCTTGCCGGCATTCATCGTCGCATAATGGAAGTACAGCTTGGCCATGCCGTCCTTTTAAGCCGAGTTGCAACAAAGCGGGGAGGGGGAGCGCCTACATTCCACCGGGAAAAGACGACTTCCATCCGGAAAGCGGCGGGCGTGTCGCTGATCGGCCAGCCTGCGCCGTTGTTCGTGATTGCCTTAGTGCTTGAAACCGCAGCAGAATGATGTTTGGCTGACGGAACAAAGGCGGAGATAAAACCGTCGCGTCGCTTCACCGAGAACTGAAATGGGAGAATTTTCATGTCGCGTATGAGTTCATTCGTCGCCGGCCTCGGCCTGGCGGCTTTTCTATCCACGACTGGGGCCTTCGCCGGCGATCCGGAAAGCTGCAAGACGGTGCGGCTGTCCGATGTCGGCTGGACCGACATCCAGGCGACCACCGGCGTCGCCTCGGTGCTGCTCACGGCGCTGGGCTACGAGCCGCAGGTGATCCAGCTTTCGGTGCCGGTGACCTATGCGTCGCTGAAGAACAAAGACCTCGACGTGTTCCTCGGAAACTGGATGCCGTCGATGACCAACGACATCAAGGACTATGCCGCCGAAGGCTCGGTCGAGACCGTCAGCGAAAATCTCAGCGGTGCCGGCTACGGCATCGTCGTTCCGACCTATGTCGCCGATGCCGGTGTCAAGACGCTGACCGATCTCGGCAAGTTCAAGGACAAGTTTGACGGCAAGATCTACGGCATCGAGGCCGGCAATGACGGCAACCGCATCATCCTCGACATGATCAAGGATCCGAAGACCAATCTCGAAGGCTTCGAACTGGTCGAATCTTCCGAGGCCGGCATGCTCACCCAGGCCGAGCAGTCGATGAAGAACAATGAATGGATCGCCTTCCTCGGCTGGACGCCGCATCCGGTGATGGGCGCCATGAAGATCACCTATCTCGAGGGGATGGGCGATAGCGGCTTTGGTGCTGCCACCGTGCATACCAATGTACGCAAGGGCTACATGAGCGAATGCCCGAACGCCGGCAAGTTCATCGCCAATCTGAAGTTCAACCTGGACATGGAAGGCGAGATGATGGACGCGATCCTGAAGGGCGGCGATGCCAATACGGTCGCGACCGACTGGCTGAAGAAGCACCCGGACGCGGTCGCTCCCTGGATCGCCGGCGTCACCACCTTCGACGGCGGCGATGCGGCGGCTGCGGTGAAAACGGCGCTCGGAAGCTGACCCGACCATCTGGCATGACGAGACAAGGGGCAGCCACGGTAGAAATGGCTGCCCTTTTTCGTATCCTGTGACAAGATGACCGTCCGGCGAAGGACGGCGCCGGCAGAAGAGGGGCTAGATGGATCCGATCTCCAAATTCCTGGTCAGTTACAAGATTCCCATCGGGGCATGGGGGAAGGCGTTTTTCGGCTTTCTCACCGACAATTTCGACACCATCTTCAGGGCTTTTTCCAACAGCCTCAACTTCCTGCTCGACGGCATCGTCGACGGGCTGCTGTTGCTGCCGCCGGTTCTGCTGATCGCGCTGATCGCTCTGCTCGCCTATTTCCTGCAGCGCTCGAAAGGCCTGGCTTTGGCGGTATTCATCGGATTGCTGTTCATCCTCAACCAGAACCTGTGGAAGCAGACGGTGGAGACGCTGGTGCTGGTGGTCGCCGCCGCCGCCGTGTCGATGGCCATCGGCGTGCCGCTCGGCATCTGGGCCGCGCACAAGCCGAAGGTGTATCGCGTCATGCTGCCGGTGCTCGACCTGATGCAGACATTGCCGACCTTCGTCTACCTGATCCCGGTGCTGACCCTGTTCGGCCTCGGCAACGCGCCCGGCCTGATCGTCACCATCATCTTCGTCATCCCGACCTCGGTTCGGCTCACCCATCTCGGCGTCACCTCAGTGCCGAAATCGATCGTCGAGGCGGGCGAGGCGTTCGGCGCCACCAAGCGCCAGCTGCTGTGGAAGGTCGAGCTGCCTTCGGCGCTGCCGACCATCATGGCTGGGCTGACCCAGTCGATCATGCTGTCGCTGTCGATGGTGGTGTTCGCCGCCCTGATCGGCGCCGGCGGCCTCGGTACGGAAATCAACCGGGCGCTCGGTTCGCGCAGGATCGACCTCGGGCTTGAGGCAGGGCTGGCGATCGTCGTGCTCGCCATCGTGCTCGACCGGATGACGCGCATCGGCGTGGGAGGCAAGAAATGACCGTCGCCGTCGATTTCAGGAATGTCGACATCGTCTTCGGCGCCGACCAGGCCGGCTCGCTGGCGCTGATCGACAGCGGCGCCACCCGCGCCGAGATCCTCGAACAGACCGGCAACGTGCTGGGCTGCGCCGGCGCCAGCCTCACCGTGAACGAGGGCGAGATCTCGGTGCTGATGGGGCTTTCCGGCTCCGGCAAATCGACGCTGCTCAGAGCCGTCAACCGGCTGAACGTCGTCTCGCGCGGCCAGGTGCTGGTCAAGGACGGCGACGGTACGGTCGACGTCGTCACCTGCGACGAGGCGACGCTTCGGCGGCTGCGGCAGAAGCAGGTGGCGATGGTGTTCCAGCAGTTCGGCCTGCTGCCGTGGCGCACGGTGGAGGAGAATGTCGGCCTTGGCCTCGAGCTCGCCGGCGTACCCGAAGCCGAGCGCAAGGAGCGGGTGAACAGGCAACTGAAGCTGGTTCATCTCGACCAGTGGTCGAAGAAATATGCGCATGAGCTGTCCGGCGGCATGCAGCAGCGCGTCGGCCTGGCGCGCGCCTTTGCCACCGAGGCGCCGATCCTGCTCATGGACGAGCCGTTCTCGGCGCTCGATCCGCTGATCCGGACCAAGCTGCAGGACGAGTTGCTGCAGCTCCAGGCCGAGCTGAAGAAGACCATCATCTTCGTCAGCCACGACCTCGAGGAGGCGCTGAAGATCGGCACCCATATCACCATCATGGAAGGCGGGCGCATCGTGCAAACAGGCGCGCCGGAAGACATCGTGCTGCGGCCCGCCAACGACTATGTCCGCGACTTCATCGCCAATGTGAACCCGCTCTCGGTGCTGACCGCGTGGAACGTCATGCGCGACCGACGCGACCTCGAACATGGCGAGAACGGCTGGGTGTGGCTCGACCGGCGCAGGACGACACGTTTCAAGATCGACGAGCATGGGCTGGTGGCGGCGGCCGAGCGCGACGGCAAGCCGGCGGTCTGGGTGTCCTGCGCCGATGTCGAAGCCCAGCCGGAGGAGACGGCTCAGGTATTCTGGGCCAATCCCGGCACCTCGCTGAAGACCGTGATGCTGGCCATGCATCGCTCGCAGACCGCACCCGTCGCGCTATTCGACGAGCAGTCGCGCTTCGTCGGCGCCATCGGCGTCAGGGATGTGTTGAGCGCGGTGTTGCGAAGATAGTTTTTCTCCTTGGGGAGAGAACCAAGACCAAACGCCGAGTTCTGTCGCGCCCCCCTCTGTCCTGTCGGACATCTCTCCCACTTGGGGGGAGATCGGCGGCTTCGCGGACGGCTCTCACATTCCAACGTTTGTAATTGGCGAAATCGGCGATGACGGCCAATCTCCCCACCTGTGGAGGAGGTGTCCAGCAGAACAGAGGGGGGCGCGAAGGAACGCCGGCTTAGCCCGATACGCAAGCTAAACCGCCAGCGGCAGGCGCAGCTCCGTCATCAGGCCGCTATCGGGATGGTTGGACAGGCTGACTTCGCCGCCGGCGCTACGGGCGATGTTGCGGGCGATGGTCAAGCCGAGGCCGAGGCCGCCGGTCTGACGGCTGCGCGACTGTTCCAGGCGCACGAACGAGCCGAACACGGCGTCGAGCTCGGCTTGCGGGATGCCCGGACCCTCGTCATGGATCGCCAGCGTGATTGTCTTGCCTGATTGACGCAGGCTGAGATGCGCCCTCTTGCCATAGGTCACCGCGTTCTGGACGAGGTTGGTGACACAGCGCCGTAGCGCGACCGGCTGCGCGACGCAGATCAGGCCGCGCGAGCGCGCGTCCTCATTGTCGAAGGAGACCTCGTCGAAGCCGTCGGCGATCGATTCTACCAGCGACCAGAAATCGATCCTCTCGCTCTTCTCCTCGGTCACCTCGAAAGTGGCGAAGTCGATGACCGAGCTGGCAATGCCTTCGATGTCGGCGAGGTCGTGCGCCAGTGCGGCGCGCACGGACGAATTCCTCAGCAGTTCGAGGCGCAGCCGCATCCTGGTCAACGGCGTGCGCAGGTCGTGCGCCAGTGCGGCGGCAAGATGCTCGCGGTCCTCGACGTAGGCGCGCAGTCTTGCCTGCATGGCATTGACCGCCTTTGCCGCGGTACGCACCTCGCGGCTGCCGCTCTCGGCGATCGGCGGGCTCTTCAGGTCCTCGCCGATCCGCTTCACCGCGGTCTCCATCATCCGGTAGGGCGCCGTCAGCCGGCGCAGCGACCAGATCGAGGAAGCCACCACCAGCCCGGCGATCAAGGCATAGAGTGGCAGGCTATCGAAGCTCAATATCGGCCCGGCCGGCGTGTTCGGCTCGGTGAAGTTCAGCCATTGGCCGTCGGCAAAGCGAAGCGAAGCGGTCAGCTTGTCGCTCTGGGCGAAATCGGCCGCCAGCACCAGCAGGTCGCGCTCGACCTGGCCAATATCGGGACCGGCGACCGTCCCGCCGGGAGCGTCGGCTTCGTGCGTTGCCGGGTCGCGGCGGACCCGCGCGTCGGTGATGCCGAACTTCGATAGCCGGCCGACCAATATGTCCTCCAATTCGGCCAGCTCGTCGTCGCCGGCTATCGAGGAAGTAACGGCAGGCGTGTTGGAAACGGTGAGCGCATAAGTGGCGTTGAACAGGCCGGACGCCGTCGCCTTGCGCTGTTCGGGGGTGGCGTCATGCATCAGCTGTACCAGCGAGAAGGCGCGGTCGTTCAGCCGGTAGAGATCGACGACGTCATTGGCGGCGGCACGGTCGCGCGAAACGATGTAGAGGGTCGCGATCTGGCTGATCAGCAGGCCGGCTATGACGATGAGCAGCACCCAGACCGGCAGTGTTTGTGGCAGAATACGTCTCATTCGGCGGTCGTCTCAGGCAGGAACTGGTAGCCGCCGCTGCGCACAGTCAAGATCAGCTTCGGCGTTTTCGGGTCATCCTCCATCTTGCGCCGCAGCCGGCTGACCAGAATGTCGACGCTGCGGTCGAAACTGTAGCCGCTGTCGCCGCCGGACAGCTCGATCAGCTGCTCGCGGCTCAGTACGCGTTGCGCGCTCTTGACGAAGGTCTGCAGTAGATTGAATTCGGCCATCGTCAGCTCGATCCTGACGTCGCCGGGCGCCATCAGCCGGCGGCGCGAACAGTCCATCGTCCAGCCGGCGAAATGGTAGATCTGCCGCGAGGCCGCGCGTCGCGGTTCGGCGGCGCCATTGCGTCTCAAGACGGCACGAATGCGTGCGAGCAGCTCGCGCGGATCGAAGGGTTTCGGCACGTAGTCGTCGGCACCCATCTCCAGCCCAACCACGCGGTCGGTAGTTTCGGTAACCGCGGTCAGCATGATGATCGGCGTCGAATAATTGGCGCGCAACTCGCGGCAGAGCTCCAGCCCGCTCTTGCCGGGCAGCATGACGTCCAGGACGATCAGGTCGACCTGGGCGCGGCGTAGGATGGTCTCCATCTCGGTGCCGTCGGCGGCGACCGATGTATGCAGCCCTCGCTTCTGGAAAAATTCCTGAAGCAGGTCGCGAATGCCCTTGTCGTCGTCGACGATCAGTATGTGGGGGTCGGATTTCACAGGGAACCTGTCATTTGTGGATCGCCCAAGCGCTGCTTCGGCTGTCAGCCAGACGATAGAATTCAGGCCATAAGTTGGCCAGTGGAGATCGGCGGCCCGATCCGGGCTGCCCAGAAACAATCCAGAAACAAAATTCTACAATCCGGAAAAACTGCCGAAAAAAATCAAAGGCATAAGTGGTGCCGTGGCGGTCAGGTCATCGGCTGCGACACGCGTTACGGGATTACGGACAGACCAATGCAAAGGTTCTCGATCAGTCTGATGGGTGCGTTGCTTTCCATTTCGCTCGTCACGGTCGCGGTCGAACATGCCGATGCAAAACTGGCCGATGCGAAGGTGGCCAATGCAAAGGCGGCCGATGCAAAGGTGGCGACCACCCGCAGCGAGCGTTGCATCGATCTGAACCGCCAGTTTGACGAAGCCCTCGAAACCCATGCCGCGGCAACGCAGGTCACCGCGGCGAAAGCACTTCAAAGAAAGGGAAACCGGTTCTGCGCCAACAAGAAACAGGCACAGGGAATCCGGATGCTCGCGAACGCTTTGAAGCTGCTTGGAGTGACACCGATCGATCCCGTTCAGTGACACTCAATCCGATCTGCACAAAAAGGAAGTGAAGCCATGAAAAAGTCCCTCCTCTCCGCCCTCGGTCTCGCCATCGCGCTGGCCGTCTCGATGCCGGTTCTCGGCGCCAGCAGCGCCAATGCCGCGACCACCACCCCGGCTGCGACGACAACGACGACCGCTGCGCCGGCCAAGGCCGTGAAGAAGGTCGCTGCCAAGAAGACCGTCAAGAAGCACAAGAAGCACGCGGTCAAGGCAGCCCCGAAGGCCTGATCAAGCGACATCTTTCTACCCTACGAGAAGACCGCTCCAGTTGCGATTTGCCTGGAGCGGTCGTCTTTTTTGTTGCGTGCATACAATAGGGCCAGGCCCGGCCCACACCCCCGGTTGAACGCCAGACGGCAGTTCCCACATAGGCACGGACTTTGAACTGCGCCTGCCGGGAAGCCGATCGCGCGCGGTTGAATGGACGACCGCTTTTGTCCATGTCAAAATGACCGCAAAGCTGTCGTACGCAATTGCCGGTCCAATGCCTGAAATCACGACAAAACCCCGTACCAGCACGAAGCCGAAGGTCGAACGGCCGAAGCTCTACAAGGTCATCCTGGTCAACGACGATTTCACGCCGCGCGAGTTCGTCGTGACGGTGCTGAAGTCCGAGTTCAAGCTCAGCGAAGACCAGGCGCATAGGATAATGATCACCGCGCACCGGCGCGGCGTCTGCGTTGTCGCCGTCTTCACCAGGGATGTCGCCGAGACCAAGGCGGCGCGGGCAACCGATGCCGGCAAGGCCAAGGGCTACCCGCTGATGTTCACGACGGAGCCGGAGGAGTAGGGCGGTTCGCTTTCTTCCTTCTCCCCTTGTGGGAGAAGGTGGCCGCGCGAAGCGCGGTCGGATGAGGGGTGTTCCAGCTTGGCAACGACGGCACTCCGTCCAACACCCCTCAACCGTCTTGGCGCTGCGCGCCAATCAACCTTCTCCCACAAGGGGAGAAGGATAAACCGCGTTACCGCCCTTCGCGGTACCACATCGAGCCCATCGCCAGAAGCAGCAGGCCGAGGCCGAGGAAGCCGCCGAACAGCGGCACGCGCGAGACGGCCTTGAGTACGCTGTCGTCGGTGGTGCGCAGGCCGATCCAATCATCGCCGGAGGCAGCGCCCGAGGAACGGACCGGGACTACGGATGGCAGCGTGACGGTGCTGGTGAGAGTGCCAAGTGCTGAGGCCGGCGCCAGCCGGCGAACGCTGCCGCCGGTTGCCTCAGCCGGTGGTTTCAGCCGGTTCTCGGTGGAGACGACGTCGGTGAATTCCGGGGCGTTGACCGGCCCGACATGGGCCAATGCCGTCAGGTCGCCATTGCCGACCTGATAGAGACCGATTTCGTTGGTCTCGACGCTGCCGAGGAAGACGCCTGGTTCGGATTTCTCGAGCCTGACGATCAGTGCCTTGCCGGACGGCGTGATGACTTGCGCCGGGCCGGGGTCGTCGCTCATCGTCTGGCGGCGGATTTCAAGCACCATGCCGCGGCCGTCGGCGGTCAGCCGCTCTTCCTCGAGTTCGGGCTCCTTCATCAGCCAGTGGGCGATGCGCCGGTAGAGCTGGACATGGGGGCCGCCGCCCTCGAAGCCGCGCGCCCACAGCCAGCCTTGGTCGGACAGAAGCATGCCGACGCGGCCTTCGCCCTTGCGGTCGAGCAGCAGCAGCGGCCGGTTGTCGGCGCCCTTCATCACCACCTCGCCCTCGGGGTTCTCGACGCCGATGGTGCGGAACCAGCGGCTCCAGTGCGGCGGCTCGGTCGCGGAGCCGTCGAGCCCACGCGTTACCGGATGACGCTGGCCGGTATCGGTGAGGCGCGGATAGAAGGCCTTGTCGATGACCTCGCCGGTCGGCATTGCCGGCAGCGCCGACATCAGCGGCGTGCGGGCGATCGAGCTTTCGCCGGCATATTCGGGGCCTGCCGCGATCAGTAGCGCGCCGCCCTTTTCGACATACTCGGAGATGTAGTCGTAATAGAGGATCGGCAGCACGTCGCGGTGCTGATAGCGGTCGAAGATGATCAGGTCGAAATCCTTGATCTTCTCGACGAACAGCTCGCGCGTCGGGAAGGCGATCAGCGACAATTCGTTGATCGGCGTGCCGTCCTGCTTTTCCGGCGGGCGCAGGATGGTGAAGTGCACGAGGTCGACCGAAGCGTCGGATTTCAGCAAATTGCGCCAGGTGCGCTCGCCGGCATGCGGTTCGCCGGAAACAAGCAGCACGCGCAGATTTTCGCGGATGCCGTCGATCAGCGCGATGGCGCGGTTGTTGGTGTCGGTGAGTTCGCCCGGCTCGTGGTTGATGGCGAGTTCGACAATGTTGCGCCCGGCGCTGGGAATGGTCACCTGCAGCGGCATCGCCTGGCCGATGTTGGCGTGCTCGACCGATACCTGCTCGCCGTTGACCGATACGCGGACATCGACCGGGCCGGTTTCGTTGTTGGTGGCGATGACGCGATAGGTCATGTCGAGCGGCTTGCCAACGAGGCCGAAGCGCGGCGCATTCTCGAAGCGGATGCGGCGGTCCTTCTCATGCTCGTTGCCGGTAATCAGCGCGTGCAGCGGGGCATTGAAGTCGGGTGCGCCGGACGGCGCGTCATGCACCTCGCCATCGGTGATCATGATGGCGCCGCCGATGCGCGATGGCGGCACGTCGCGGAAAGCATTTTCGAGCGAGGAAAACAACCGCGTCTCGGTGCGCTCGTCAGCGGCTTCGGACTTGCCGGCTTCGACGACACGGACGTCGAACTGCTTGAAGCGGCCGAGACGCTGCTGAAGCCCGGCCAACGCCGCGTCAGTCTGCTTGGTGCGGTCGCCGATATCCTGGCTCTGGCTGCGATCGACGACGACGGCGACGATGCTTTTCAGCGGCTCGCGCTCTTCGTCGAGGAACACCGGATTGAGCAGCGCCGCAGCCAGCGCAATCAGGGCTGCCAGGCGGAAGACCGCGCCGCGCTGGCGAAACCAAAGGCCGGCGAGGGACAGCAGCAGCAGCGGCACCAGAACCACGGCGAGCAGCGGCCAGGTGATGAGCGGTTCGAAGGCGAGCGACCAGTTCATGGTCTATTGCCCCAGCCGTTCGAGCAGCACCGGGACGTGCACCTGATCGGATTTGTAGTTGCCGGTCAGCATGTACATCATAATGTTGACGCCGGCACGCAGCGCATAGATGCGCTGCATCGGATCCGAAGGCACCGTCGGCAATAGCGGGTCGCCATTCTCGTCGACGGCCCAAGCGCCGGCGAAATCATTGGCGGTGATCATGATCGGAGAAACGCCGTCGCCGGTGCGCACCGGGCGGTTCTCGGTGTTGCTGGCTTCGAGCGATGCCTCGACCCAAAGCGGGCTGCCGGCAAAACGGCCAGGAAACTCCGGAAGGATATAGAAGGATTTGGTCAGCACGTGGTCCGACGGCACCGGCTCCAGCGGTGGCACGTTGAGGTTGCCGAGGATGTCGCGCAGCCGCTCCGTCGCCGGGCTGGTCGAATCCGCACCAATGCCATTGGCGAACTGGTCGCGGGTGTCGAACAAGACCGTTCCGCCCTGCTGCATGTAGGCGTCGATGCGGGCGATGGCGGCCTCGCTGGGCATCGGGGCCGAGGGATCGATCGGCCAGTAGATCAGCGGATAGAAGGAAAGTTCGTCCTTCGAGATGTCGACGCCGGCCGGTGCTCCGGGTTCGAGCGCGGTTTTTTCGATAAGAAAGCGGGTCAGGCCTTCGAGCCCGGCGCGGCTGATCGAATCGACACCCGGCTCGCCGGTCAGCACATAGGCGATCCGGGTCTTTGAAATGTCCCCGATCGCCTCCGTATCTCCCGGTTTGGCGTCGTCGGCGCGCGCGACGTCCGCGTGGCCAATCAAAGCGCCGAGCGCAATCAGCAGGACGGCTGCCGTGGCCGCAGCGCCGGCACGGCGCGGCCGGCGCGACAACAGGCCGCCCATCCAGAATACGGCAAGCGTGTCGAGCACCATCAGCACCAGAGCGGCCGTGACAAGCGGACCTTTGAGGTTGTGCTGCTCGTCGAAGGCATACTGGATGGTGGTGACCGGTACCGTGATTTCAGGCCGGGTCAGCGGCGTGAATGCGCTGTCGCCACCGAGCAGATTGTGAGCGAACACTCCCGTCTCCGAGCCGTAGAGGCCGGGCGGGTTTTCCAGCGTCACCGGCAGCGGGCCGGCGCCGGGCACCAGCGGCCTGGCATCCGGCGTCGGCGGCACCAGCGTGCCGTCGGCAGCGATCATGCGATAGGGTGCCAGCGACGTGGCGGCTGCCTCGGCATTGGCGACCGCCGAGCCCTGGTTGCGCGACAATTGCACGATGCGCCGCAGCATCTCGACGAAGCTGCCGGAGATCGGCAGGTTGGACCACGTCGCCTCGGGGGTGACGTGGAACAGTACGAGGGTGCCCTTGTCCTTCTTCATCCCGGTCACCAGCGGCGTACCGTCGGCAAGCGTGGCCCAGGTGCGCTCGACAATGTCGGGCGTCGGCTCGGCCAGCACCTGCCTGGTAACGGT
The DNA here is from genome assembly GCF_040319695.1 of Mesorhizobium sp. M0898. Classification (NCBI taxonomy): domain Bacteria; kingdom Pseudomonadati; phylum Pseudomonadota; class Alphaproteobacteria; order Hyphomicrobiales; family Phyllobacteriaceae; genus Mesorhizobium; species Mesorhizobium sp. M0898. The sequence goes on from NZ_JAMYOE010000011.1 coordinate 32,854, forward strand.
GACCTCGGTCGGCGGCGCGAGGTCGGCGAAGGGACCGGTTTTCGGGAATTCGGTGACCGGCTGCGGCGCCGTCCATGACAGCGCGCCGCCAAGCGATCGCTCGCCGGTGCGCAGCCGGACCGGCAGCAGATCGTCGTCATTGCCGGCAGCGGCCAGCCGCGAACCGGCAAAACGCACCAGCGTGCCGCCCTTGTCGACCCAGTCGACCAGCCTCTGCCGCGCCTGTTCCGGAATGGTGCCGACATCAGCCATGACGATCATCGCCGGTTTCTGGTCGAGCAGTTGCGGGATGGCGTCGGCGAGATCGACGCTCGACGGCTCGACGAGATCGGCGAAGGGCTGCAGGGCGCGGCGAATGTAGTAGAGCGGCGACAGCAGCGGTTGCGCCTGATCAGCCTCGGACTGCGACAGCAGCCCGACGCGGCGGCGTTTTGAGCTCTCATCGAGCACGCGGACGGCACCGGCCTGGCGCTCGCCATCGAGCGCGATGTAGGCGAAGTCGTTGCGCAGTTCGAACGGCACCGCCATCGTGCCGGTTGCGGTGGTTCCGCCCGGGGCAAAGGTCAGCGTCGCGTCGGCAATGCGGCGCCCCTTGTCGTCGAACGCGCCGGCCGTCACCTGTGCAGGTGCCGGATCGCCCGGTGCGCGGATGGCGGTCAGGGCGAAGCCGTCGACCTGGTTGTCGGCGCCGGTCAGGCCGGTCAGCGACAGCCGGTCGGAGACGGCCCAGACGACACGTGCCGCGTTCTTTGACAACAACGTGTTGAAGGCGGCTTCGTCGCCTTGCGCCGCCAAGCCATCGGCGAGCACTGCGACGCTTGCGCCCGGCAGCGACTCCAGGGCTGACGCGACGCGGGCGTAGACGGCGGGGCGGTCGGTCGGGATCGGCCGCGGCTTTGCCGCGCGCAGCCGGTCGAGCGCGGCAGCGGCATCGAAGGGACCGATCTCGGCATTCGGCTTCTCGGCGGTGAAAGCGATGAGCACCGGCACGCCGTTCGAATTGGCATCGGCGATCAGCCGCTCGGCGGTGGCGACCCGCTTGCCCCAGTCGGCGGCACTTGCCCAGTCATTGTCGATCACCAGCGCCAGGGCGGCGCCTTCGGCCGGCAGCTTTTCGCGCGGGTTGAAGACGGGTTCGGCAAGTGCTGCCACGACAAGCGCGGCCATCAGCAGCCTGAGCAGCGTCAGCCACCAAGGGCTCTGCTGCGGCGTTTCTTCGCGCCTCAGCACGCGGGCGAGAATCCTGAGCGGCGGAAACACCTCGGCTTGCGGCCTGGGCGGGGTCAGCCGCAGAAGCCACCAGATCACCGGCAGCGCCAGCAGGCCCCACAGCACCATCGGCGCCCCGAAGGAGAGCGGCAGCCAACTCATGCGCGGGCCCTCCCGGCAAAGCTGCCTTCGGCGGTCATCGCCATGTGGATGCGCACCAGCGCCTCGGAGGCAAGGCGATCGGTATGATTGACGGTAAAGCTCCAGCCAAGCCGTTTGCACCAGGCGGCCAGTTCCTGGCGGCGGGCGGCATAAAGCAGGCGATATTCCTCGCCCAGCATTTCGGCGCGGCCGGCGGTCAGCTTGTCGCCGGTCTCAGGATCGGTGAATTCGGTGCGCCCGGCATAGGGGAAGCTTTCCTCGGCCGGATCGGCGACCTCGACCAGATGGGCGCGCACGCCGTGGCGGGCGGGAACGTCCAGCCACGCAATAGTGTCCTCGACGGGGTCGAGGAAATCGCTGACGAGGACGATGTCGCAGAACCGGCGAATGCCGGATAGATCGGGCTTTGCCGGCAGGTCGCCGGCGTGCATCAGTTGCGCCGCGATGCGCTCGGCGCCATTGCGGGCGGTGAACGGGTCGGTCAGGCCCGGCCAGGCAATGCGCTCGCCGCTGCGCGACAAAAGCTCGGCCATGGCCAACGTCAGCACCAGGGCGCGCGATTCCTTGGAAACGCTGGCCCCGGTCGATTTGTAGAGCATGGAAGGCGAGGGATCGGCCCACAGCCACACCGTGTGGGCAGCCTCCCATTCACGGTCGCGGACATAGGTGTGGTCGTCGCGAGCGGAACGGCGCCAGTCAATGCGCGAGGAATCGCCTTCGACATAGGGCCGGAACTGCCAGAAATTCTCGCCGATACCGCGCTTGCGGCGGCCATGCCAGCCGGCAATTACCGTGTTGACGATGCGGCGCGCCTCGACCAGCAGGTCCGGCACCAACGAAGCCCGCAACCGGCCTCTGGCGAGCGCATCGCGCGTCGCTGCCGGTGCCTGCGCTTCACCGATGCGCGCCATCAAATCCCTTTCGCGAGCTTCGCCACAACATCGCGAACCGTGGTGCCCTCGGCGCGGGCGGCGAAGGTAAGCGCCATGCGGTGCTGCAGCACCGGCTCGGCCAGCGCGCGGACGTCGTCGACCGACGGCGCCAGCCGGCCGTCATAGAGGGCGCGGGCGCGGGTGCACAGCGTCAGCGCCTGGCTGGCGCGCGGGCCTGGGCCCCAGGCGACGTGCTTGTCGGTATCGGCGTTGCCCTGGCCGGGGCGCGCTGAGCGCACCAGCTTGAGGATCGCCTCGACGACGCTTTCCGGCACCGGCATACGGCGGATGAGCGTCTGGATGTCCTTCAGCCGCGCCGGCTGCAGCACGTTTTCAGCCTTGGCATCCTCGATACCGGTGGTTTCCAGCAGGATGCGGCGCTCCGCCTCGATCTCGGGGTAGAGGATATCGACCTGCATCAGGAAGCGGTCGAGCTGCGCTTCCGGCAGCGGATAGGTGCCTTCCTGCTCCAGCGGGTTCTGCGTCGCCAGAACGTGGAACGGTGACGGCAGATCATGGCGCACGCCGGCAATGGTGACGTGGTATTCCTGCATCGACTGCAGCAGCGCCGACTGGGTGCGTGGCGAGGCGCGGTTGATCTCGTCGGCCATCAGCAGTTGCGCAAAGATCGGCCCGGAAATGAAGCGGAAGGAGCGCTTGCCGAATTCATCCTGCTCCATCACTTCGGAGCCGAGAATGTCGGATGGCATCAGGTCGGGCGTGAACTGGATGCGGCGCGAATCGAGGCCGAGCACGATGCCCAGCGTTTCGACCAGCTTGGTCTTGGCGAGGCCGGGCACGCCGACCAGCAGTGCATGGCCGCCGGCCAGCAATGCGACGAGCGTGCGCTCGACGACGCTTTCCTGGCCGAAAATGACCCGGCCGACGCCGTCACGGACCCTCGAAATGTCGGCCAGCGCTTTCTCGGCCTGCGCCACCATGTCCTTTTCGCTGATTGGGCTTTCCTTGATCATAACGCTCATGCAGCATCGATCCTTCTGTTGGAAACACCGCTTGGCACCTTGGTGCCGCAGAGAATGCCGCGATTCGGCTTCGCATGCGCCTGCAATGAACTTAAATCACAGACTTAGGCTGACAAGCGGAACAACAGTGACTATTTCGTGACCATGACGGAAGCCGCCGACCATCGTGAAGAGAGCCTGACGGCCGCGACCGAGGCGCGGGGGCTGGAAGCGCTGGTCTCGCGCGCGACGCGCGCCGGTAAGGGGCCGGCGCCGGTGGAACGCTGGAATCCGGCATTTTGCGGCGATCTCGACATGGAAATCAAGCAGGACGGCACCTGGTTCTATCTGGGAACGCCGATCGGCCGGATGCCGCTGGTGCAGCTTTTTTCCTCAGTGCTGCGCAAGGACGTGGACGGCAGGACTTACCTGGTGACGCCGGTGGAAAAGGTCGGCATCCGCGTCGCCGACGCGCCCTTCATTGCCGTCGAGATGGACGTGTCGGGCGCCGGCGACGGACAAATCATCACCTTTCGCACCAATGTCGGCGACGTGGTCGAGGCTGGGGCGGGACACCCGCTGCGCTTCGTCGATGAGGACGAGACAGGTGGCCTGAAGCCTTATGTGCTGGTGCGCGGGCGGCTGGAGGCGCTGGTGGCACGGCCGGTGATGTACGAGCTGGTCGAGCACGGCGAAGAGATCGACATCGGTGGCAAGAGGATGTTTGCCGTCCGTTCCAAAGGCGAGGTCTATCCAATCATGCCGGCTGAGAAACTGAAACGGCTGAGCGCATGATGGACCGCCTATGATGGATCAGGTGATGCCGTTGCCGTTTTCCGTTGCCGGGTTTCGCCAGCGCGTCGCGGCGCAGCCGCTGGCGCATGCCGGCGACGATTTTGGCGACCACCGCTTCAATCCGGGCCATCCCAGGCTGAAGCTGGCCAAGGCGCTGCGCGATGCCGCCGTGCTGATCCCGGTGGTCGATCATGGCCATGAAGCCACGGTCCTTTTGACCAGGCGGGCCGAAAAGCTGCGCAACCATTCGGGGCAGGTGGCTTTCCCCGGTGGTACCATCGATCAAACCGATGCGAGCCCGGAAGCGGCGGCGTTGCGCGAGACATTCGAGGAGATCGGTCTCGATAGGGATTACATCGAGATCGTCGGCCGTCTGCCGGACTACGTTTCCGGCAGCGGCTATCGCATCGCCCCGGTGCTCGGGATTGTGCGGCCCGGTTTCAGCCTGACGCTGAATTCCGACGAAGTCCATGCCGTCTTCGAGGTGCCGCTGGGCTTTCTGATGGACCCCGCCAACCACACCAGAGACAGTCGCATGTGGAACGACCTCGAATGGTTCTATTACGAGATGCCCTATGGCGGCCAGCGCATCTGGGGCGTCACCGCGGGCATCATCCGTACGCTTTATGAAAGGCTCTATTCGTGAGCGATCCAGTGTCGATCGCGGGCAAGGCCGGGTGGCTCGGCGAACGCCACCTGCAGCGCCTGCTCGCGGCGCTGACTGATGGCGGCGAGGAGGCGCGTGTCGCCGGCGGTGCGGTGCGCAACACGCTCATCGGCCAGCCGGTCGCCGACATCGACATCGCCACCACCACGGTGCCCGAGGAAACCATCCGGCGCGCCGAGGCGGCAGGCTTCAAGACGGTACCGACCGGCATCGAGCATGGCACAGTCACCGCGGTCGGCCACGGCAAGGCCTATGAGGTCACCACGCTGCGTGCCGATATCGAAACCGACGGCCGGCGCGCCAAAGTGTCGTTCGGCCGCGACTGGAAAGCCGACGCTGAGCGGCGTGATTTCACCATCAATGCACTCTATGCCGAAGCCGATGGAACGGTCGTCGATCTGGTCGGCGGTATCGCCGATATCGAAGCGCGGAGGCTGCGATTCATCGGCGATCCGGAAGCCCGTATCCGCGAGGATTATCTGCGCATCCTGCGTTTCTTCCGTTTCTTCGCATGGTATGGCGACGGTAGGCCGGATGCCGAAGGGTTGAAGGCTTGTGCTCGGCTGAAGCAGGGGCTCGACCAGCTTTCGGTCGAGCGCGTCTGGTGGGAATTGAAGAAATTGCTGTCGGCGCCAGATCCGTCGCGGGCGCTGCTGTGGATGCGCCAGGCCGGCGTTCTGACCGCCGTTTTGCCGGAAAGCGAGAAATGGGGCATCGATGCCATCCACGGGCTGACCAAGACCGAGAAGGACCTGGCCTGGGCGCCGGACCCGCTGCTCAGGCTGGAATCCATCGTGCCGCCGGATGCCGCGCGCATGAAAACGCTTGCCGAGAGATTGAGGCTTTCCGTGAGCGAAGCAAGCCGGCTGCGGAATTGGGCGATCACGGCTGCCGTCGATCCGAAAACGACTGAAGGAGAGTTGGCGAAAAGGCTTTATTTTGGCGACCGCCAAGGCTTTGTCGACCGGTTGCGGCTGTTGCTCGCTTCCGCTCGAGCCCGCGCGGTCGAAGACAATGACGCACTGCTCGAAGCCGGCGGCTTCTCGCGCCTGCTTGCCTTCGCTGCAAAATGGCAAAACCCTGTTTTTCCGGTCAAGGGCGCCGATCTGACGACGCTTGGCGCATCACCGGGGCCGAAGCTTGGTGCAACGTTGAAGAATCTCGAAAAGGAATGGGTCGAGTCCGGTTTTGCGCTTGATCGCGGCGCGCTGCTCAAGCGCGCCGCGGAGGCACTCGAATCCTGACCGTCACGCTGCGTCGCGGACCTTTTCGATGCGCGAGCGGATCGCCTCGATCATCGTCTCGCGGATCACCGTCTCGCCGTGCGTCTCGCGCAGATGCTCGACGGCACGGCGCATGACCTCAGCCTCCTCCTCGGCGCGTGTGTGCCACTCGCAGCCGGGTACGAGCGACCCGCAATGGAATTCCTTCATCGGCTTCTCCTCATCTCCTCCTTGGAGCGCCGCGCAGCGCACTGACACGGAAGCTCCAGACCTTTGATTGCGCGATCCGGAAACCGCGTACGGTATCCGGGCTACACGCTGGCCAGCTAAGCATAACACGATCGAACGGTTTTGGTTGCCTTAGAGTGCCGTGCGTCCAAGCCGACACGCGGCCCTCTGGTGATCGGGTTGCGAAAAGGCGGAGCATCGCTGCTCCGCCCTCTTACGCCACCCAGGAGTAAGACCTCGTCTTGCTCCAGCGGGCAGGACATCACTTCACGATCTTGACTGCCTCGGCAATTTTATCCTTGCCGCTCATATCCCACGTGACGCGGACCTTTTCGCCGACCTTCAGGCCAGGATCCTTGAAGGTCTGGGGCAACGTAAAGGTGGCTCCGTTATCCAGAACTAGGCTCATCGCCGTTCCATCAAAGCTTTTGATCGTGCCGGTGGTGTGCTTGACCGCAGCGAATGCGGCAGTACCAGAGGCGAGAACGGCAGTGGCGGCTGCGGTCATAATAAGCTTGCGCATGGCATGCTCTCCTGGAAAATACGGGCACCGCTTGGGAAAGGTGCCCGATTCAATCATGGGCCGTCCGGTCACGTCGGGTCGCGGCTCTCGGGAGTAAAGAACCGCCGGCGTTTCCCGGCCCGACGCGACAAATAGCCCAATCTTTACAATGATATATTAGACGAAAAAGATATTTTCTGGCGCGTCTTGCGCCACATTCGCCGTCAAATTCTGGGGATTTGGACCCGATTGCGGCTCACGTCGTGCTCACCGAGATTTTACGGCCATTTCGCTTCTGGCGGCAGGCTGGACAGGATCGAGGCGACATTGCCGCCGGTCTTTAGCCCGAAGATGGTGCCGCGATCGTGAAGCAAGTTGAATTCGACATAACGGCCGCGGCGGATGAGCTGCTCGTCACGGTCGCCATCGGTCCAGTTGTCATTGAAGTTGGCGCGCACCAGATGTTCGTAGACGACGAGAAAAGATCGCCCGACGTCCTGGACGAAGTTGAAATCGGCGTCCCAGCCGCCTTTGTCCTCATCCGAATGCAGCCAGTCGAAGAAGATACCGCCGGTACCGCGTGGCTCGTCACGGTGCGGCAGGTAGAAGTACTCGTCGCACCAGGCTTTGAATTTCACGTAGTCGGCGATCGCCGCGTTCTTCTCGCAGGCAAATTGCATCGCTCTGTGGAAGGTGATCGTGTCGGGGTCGTCCTGGCTGCGGCGGCGGTCGAGCACCGGTGTCAGATCGGCGCCGCCGCCGAACCACTGGCGCGAGGTGACGACCATGCGCGTGTTCATATGCACGGCCGGCACGTTGGGGTTCCACGGATGGGCGATCAGCGAAATGCCGCTTGCCCAGAAGGAGGGGTCCTCTTCGGCGCCCGGCATCTGCTTCCTGAATTCGGGGGAGAACTCGCCGTGGACGGTCGAGGTGTGGACGCCGACCTTCTCGAAGACGCGGCCGTGCATCATCGACATGATACCGCCGCCGCCCTTGCCGGCATCGCGTTGCCACGGCGTCTTTTCGAAGCGGCCGGGCGACCAGCTAGCCTGCGGCCCCTGCAGGTCCTGCTCGATCTGCTCGAAGCTGGCACAGATGCGCTCGCGCAACGTCTCGAACCACAGCCGTGCCTTCGTCTTCTTCTGTTCGATGTCGGCTGGCAGCCCCGCCGGTATCTCGGGTCGTTGCAAATCCTGTCTCCGGTTGCGGGCGCGCCCGACAAATGACTCGTCTTTTCCGGCCGCGATCCCTAATCTCTTGGGTGCAAGGGTCAAGTGTGAATGGAGTTCTTTCGTGCGCACCCCGGCAAGACCGCCGCTGGATGGCCTGAAGAAGAGGCTCGACCGTTCGCGCGCCGAGAACGCGCGCATGCCGCGCGACGGCTTCCTGCGCGAGACCTTCGTGCTGCCGCGCTCCGACGCTCGTCTCAAGGCGAAGGAATGGTTCGAGCGCTTTCCCAAGCAGGCCTATTGGACCGAGATCGAAAGCTGGTTCGAGCGGCCGGGCGACGTGATCGAGTTCACGATACGACGGTTGCCGGCAGCAGATTAAGGGATGTCACGACAAAAATAGATCGCGCAATTTTGGAGAATCTAGAATTAGGTTCTCACCAAGTAGCTTGCCGAATTTTTCGAAGCCCATTTTCTGCGCCTCATCGAAGCTCAAGGACGTATAGGGCGTTGGCATGCCGCCGGAATCGATCCGATAGATCACGATGAGCTGTGTCTCTTCTTCTGCTTGGATTAGATGTCCCAGCACTGAGGTTCCCTTCCGTATCGCACCATAATCGCACTGCTTCCATTTAGGATGCAACAATCAGCCGCCGCGCCCCGGTCCCCTCCCTTGCCAGCCGGTCGCCCTTGTTCCTCAACGGGCACTTGTCGATCGACATGCAGCCGCAGCCGATGCAGTCGGTCAGCCCGTCGCGCAGTTTCTTCAGCTGGGCGATCTTGTGGTCGAGCCCGTCGCGCCAGGCGGTCGAAAGCAAGTTCCAATCCTCGCGCGTCGGCGTCCGGCCCTCAGGCAGTGACGCAAGGGCCGTGCCGATCTCGGCCAGTGAGATACCGACCTCCTGCGCTACCTTGATGATCGCGACACGGCGCAGCACGTCGCGGCCGTAGCGCCGCTGGTTGCCTGACGTCCGGTGGCTGCGGATCAGCCCGCGGGCCTCATAGAAATGTAGCGCCGACACCGCCACACCGCTGCGCATGGCCACTTGGCCGACCGTCAATTCCGTTACCGGTGCCATCCCTCTTTTTCCGTTCCGATTTTTTCGCTTGACCTAAAGTTAAGTTGAGCTTGTAGCGAAGAAACCCGGGATCTGCAAACCAAGGAGATGGTGATGTGCGCCTGGGCCAGGATGACGGGAGACGGAGTGCCGTTATCCGAGTTGCCGGATGGCTTCACCCGCCACCATGGCGACGGAAAGCGCGACGTTGATGCTGCGCGCAGCGTCTTGCATGGGAATGGTCAATTGGGCATTCGCCGCTTGATGAACAAGATCCGGAACGCCTGCGGATTCGCGGCCGAACAGAAGAATGTCGTCATCGCCGAAGGCGAAGCTGGTGTAAGGGGTCGTGGCTTTGGTCGACAGCAGCACCAGCCGCCGCTTGGCAAGCTTGCGCCAGTCCTCGAAGGCGTGCCAGTCGACGTGCCGGGTGAGCGCCGCCATTTCGAGGTAGTCCATGCCGGCCCGTTTCAGCGCCCGGTCACCGAGCGGGAAGCCCGCCGGTTCGATGATGTCGACGCCGAGACCGAGGCAAGCGGCGAAGCGCAGGATTGTCCCGGTGTTGCCGGCGATATCAGGCTGGTAGAGCGCGATGCGGAGACGGTCGTTCATTTCCGCGTCTTTCTAATAAGTGGCAGATCAGCCACAGAGCTCTCGCGGTTTCGGAAATTCCTGGACTGGCGGGTGGTCATTTTCTGCGAAGTCGGTTATACGGCCAGCATTGTCAACCCGAACCGACGGAGGGGTAATTCATGATGGCCATGCACATCCACCACCCCTCTCGTGGGCTTACCAGCCCGACGGCGGTTTCGGTACGACGATTCTCCTGACCTTCTAGACTTCAATCGCACCGATTCCCGCCGAAACCTTTTTCGGCCTTTGAAGGAATCCTGCGATGTTTTTCAAGCTGTGGAAGGGGCTGAACGCCCCACCTGAACACGCTTCGACCGATGCCACCTTTGCCGCGCCGCGCGTGCCCGCGGCCTGGGTTGGTTCACCCTTCTACCTGCATCTTCAACTGGAGGACGGACCGATGTTCGATCCCTGTAGAATACCCGGCTCAAGAAGCCTGCACGAGCGGAAGACTGCGACCTGGGCGCTTTTGATCGGCGAGACCTACTCGTCGGCGGTTCACGCCGAGACCCGCCGGCGTCCGCATCGCGGTATGCTGCCGGACGTCGATTTCTCGCGCGCCGTTCCGGACTATAGCCGGCCGTCGCTGGTGCGCCGGATCATCAGGCTGATCCGGCCTGGTGCAAAAACCAGCGCGAAAATCCGGATCGTCAAAACGTCGTCAGCATCGTCAAACGAGACTGTCGGCGAAAGGCCCGCGACAACCTATATAGCGCGAAGCAGGACCGGCGAGGCGGACGATTCCGTATCGCCGGTCCTTGACGCCATGCGGTCTGGGCACCCCGTCCGTTCGCGTGCCGCGTGAGCGGAAACAGGTATTGTGAGCATCTCTATGTTTAGCTGGTTTGAAAAAAGGCTCGATCCGTTCCCTGCCAAGGAGCCGGTCGAGCCGCCGCGGACACTGATCGCCTTCTGCGTGCATTATACGCGCGGCGCGTGGCCCTACATCGCTCTCGATGCGGTACTGGTGACGGCCATCGCCCTTGCCGAGGTGTGGATGTTCGGCTTCATGGGCCGGATCGTCGACTGGCTGTCCGGACAGAATCGCGAGACGTTCCTGCAGACCGAAGGCTTGAAGCTGGCCGGGATGGCCTTCATCGTGGTTTTCGCGCTGCCGGCGACGGTCTGGTTCCATTCGCTGCTCAACCAGCAGACGCTGATGGGTAATTATCCGATGCGTATCCGCTGGCAGGTGCATCGTTACCTGCTCAAGCAGTCGATGAGCTTCTATCAGGACGAGTTTGCCGGGCGCATCGCGACCAAGCTGATGCAGACCGCGCTCGCGGTGCGCGAGTGCGTCATCAAGCTCATCGATGTGCTCAACTATATCGTCGTCTATTTTCTCGGCATGCTGTTCATTGTCGGCTCGGCAGACTGGCGGCTGGCTGCGCCGCTTGCCGTCTGGCTTGCCGGATATGTCCTGCTGTTGCGCTATTTCATCCCGCGGCTGGGCAAGGTCGGCGAGGAGCAGGCTAATGCGCGCTCAACCATGACCGGCCGTGTCGTCGACAGCTACTCCAACATCCAGACGGTCAAGCTGTTCTCGCATGCGCGGCGCGAGGCATCCTTCGCCAAGGACGGTATGGCCGGCTTTCTCGATACAGTCTACCGGTCGATGCGGTTGGTGACGCAGCTCTACGGCCTGCTCTACGTCCTGAATTCGCTGCTGTTGTTTTCGGTCACTGCAATCTCGCTATGGCTGTGGCTCGGCCAAGTCGTGACGATCGGCGCCGTCGCCCTGGTCATCGGCCTCGTGCTTCGGCTCTGGGGCATGTCGCAATGGATCATGTGGGAGATGTCCACGCTGTTCGAGAATATCGGCACGGTGCAGGACGGCATCGCCTCGATCTCGCTGCCGCGCCTCGTCGAAGACCGGCCTGGCGCCAACGATATTGCCGTGACCAAGGGGGAGATCCGTTTTGAGGACATCCGCTTCCACTATGGCAAGCAGAAGGGCGTGATCGAAAGCCTGTCGCTGACGGTGAAGCCGGGCGAGAAGGTCGGCATCGTCGGCCGTTCGGGTGCCGGCAAGTCGACGCTGGTCAATCTTCTGTTGCGCTTCTATGACCTCGAAAGCGGCAAGGTCCTGATCGACGGCCAGGACATTGCGGCGGTGACGCAGGACTCGCTGCGCGCCCAGATCGGCATGGTCACGCAGGACACCTCGCTGCTGCATCGCTCGGTGCGCGAGAATATCCTCTATGGCCGGCCGGACGCCAGCGACCAGATGCTGATCGAGGCGGCGCGGCGCGCCGAGGCGCTGGATTTCATCGCCGGATTGTCGGATTCTAACGGTCGAAAGGGTTTCGACGCGCATGTCGGTGATCGCGGCGTCAAATTGTCCGGCGGCCAGCGGCAACGCATCGCCATAGCCCGTGTCATGCTGAAGGACGCACCAATCCTTATCCTCGACGAAGCGACCTCCGCCCTCGATTCCGAGGCCGAGGCGGCCATCCAGGAGAACCTCTACAGACTGATGCAAGGCAAGACCGTCATCGCCATTGCGCACCGGCTGTCGACGATCGCCGCCATGGACCGGCTCGTCGTTATGGACAAGGGCCGCGTCATCGAGGAAGGTTCGCATGAGGAACTGGTTGCCAGCGGCGGGCTCTATGCCCAGCTCTGGCAGCGCCAGTCGGGCGGCTTCCTGCTCGACGACGGCCCCTCCGCCAACGATGCAGCCGCCAACGATGCAATCGCCAAGGGTGAAGCCGCCGAATGATGACTGCCATCTACCGCTGGTTCGAGAACTGGGTCTATCCATTCCGCGAGCCTGCGGACCTTCGCCCACCTGCCGGCGTCAGGGGTTTCCTCTGGCATTATGTCGGGCAGGCGAAGATCGCCTTCTTCGCCATGCTGGTGATCGGCGGCATCGCGCCGCTGGTCGAAGCCGGACTGTTCTATTTCGTCGGGCGGCTGGTCGACATCCTCGACCAGCTTCCCGGTGAACGCAGCTGGCACGCTCTGTGGACTGCCGCCGGCCCGGAACTTGTCTTCATGATCGCGGTGGTGCTGGTCATCCGCACCATTGTCGTCGGCCTGTCGGCGCTGGTCGACGAGCAGACGATCACGCCGGGTTTCTATAATCTGGTGCGCTGGCAGGCGCATCGCCATGTCTCGCGCCAATCCTACGCCTTCTTCCAGAACGACTTTGCCGGGCGTATCGCGACCAAGGTCTGGCAGGCGGGACAGGCGACCGGCGATCTGATGGAAAGCTTCATCGAGGTGGTCTGGTTCATGGTCGTCTATACGGTGACGACGCTGGCGCTGGTCGCCGGGCTCGATCTCCGGCTGGCGGTGCTGGTGGTGATCTGGATTACCGCCTTCGGCTTTCTGGCCAGGCGCTATTTGCCGGCAATCCGCAAACATGCCGAAGCCACCGCCGAAGCCGGCTCGATGATCACCGGCCGCCTTGTCGATTCCTATTCGAACGTGCAGACGTTGAAACTGTTCTCGGCCGATGGCGACGACCGCTACATCAGGAACGGCTTCGACATCTATCTCGACGCGCTGCGCCCGTTCACCCGCAGGCTGACCGGCGTGCGCATGGCGCTGACGATGCTGTCGGGCATTATGATCACGGCGATCGCCTGCTTTGCCGTTTATCTCTGGGTCGAGGGTGCGATCACAGTCGGCGCCGTGGCTTTCACGCTGTCTTTGGTGCTGCGGCTGAACATGCTGCTCGGCCGGCTGATGATGCAGCTCAACGGCATCTTGCGGAACCTCGGCGTGCTGGAGAATTCCAAGGCGCTGATCTCACAGCCGCTCGGCCTGACCGATGCGCCGGACGCGAAAGAGCTTGTCGTCGGCGGCGGGCGCATCAACGTCAGCAATGTGGAGTTCCACTACGGCAAGGGGTCCGGCGTGCTCAACGGCATCGACCTCGTCGTGCGGCCGGGCGAAAAGGTCGGCCTGGTCGGCCCGTCCGGCGCCGGCAAGACGACCTTGGTCAATCTGATCCTGCGCCTCTACGACCTCGAGAGCGGCAAGATCACCATTGACGGGCAGGACGTCTCCAGGGTCACGCAGAATTCGCTGCGCGCCAATATCGGCGTCGTCAGCCAGGATACGGCACTTTTCCACCGCTCGCTGCGCGACAACATCAAGCTCGGCATGCCGGAAGCGACCGACGCCGAGGTGGTCGCGGCAGCGAAGAAGGCCGAGGCGCACGAGTTCATCCTCGGTCTGCGCGACAATCGCGATCGTATCGGCTACGAGGCCTATGTCGGCGAGCGCGGCGTCAAGCTCTCCGGCGGCCAGCGCCAGCGCGTGGCGATCGCCCGCGTCTTCCTCAAGGATGCGCCGATCCTGGTGCTCGATGAGGCGACCTCGGCGCTCGATTCCGACATCGAGGCGGCGATCCAGGAAAATCTGGCAAGGCTGATGGAAGGCAAGACGGTCATCGCCATCGCGCATCGGCTGTCGACCATTGCGGCACTCGACCGGCTGGTGGTGCTCGACGAGGGCCGCATCGTCGAGCAAGGCACGCATGACGAGCTGGTCGGGCTCGACGGGCTCTATGCCAGGCTGTGGAAGCGGCAGTCCGGAGGTTTCCTGTTCAACGAGGAGAGCGCGCTGGCCGAGACCCGGCCGGCGGAGTAGTTTCTAAAGACCGGAGTAGACCATGGCGGTGAGAATGCCATCGAATTTCGGACGGTCCGGCGCGCAGGAGAGCGCGTTGGACCTGCTTGGCCATGAAATCCTCGGCGAGAAGGCGGCCGCGCTCGGCCGCGCCGGCCGGCGCGTCGAGGAAACATTGACGAGGCTGCGCGAGAATTGCGACGATGTCGACCGCGCCCGGCTGCTCAGGGATGCAGCCGAAGCGGTGCACGGGTATTTCATCCAGCGCGAACTCTGCGGCCTTCGCAAGCACGACGCGGTGATCCGGGAATACAACATTCCCAACGCCGTGCTGGCCAGGCTCGGCGCCAGCGCATGATCCGAACCGGAACTGGTTTGAGAAGCGTTATTCCAGCCACTCGGTGATGAAGCTGCCGTTCTCGTGTATGTCGGTGGTTTCCAGCGGGCCTGGCCCGACATTGGTGAATTTGTGCGGCGTGTTCGGCGGTACGACCAGGATCTGGCCGGCGGTGGCCTCGATCTGCCGGTCGCCGACGGTGAACAGGCCGGTGCCGGTCCGGATAATAAAAATCTCGCAATAGGGATGGCTGTGCAGCCTGGGGCCGCCGCCGATCTCGGGCAGGTAGTTGAAGATCAGGCAGCTGCGGGAGCCGTAAGCTCCGCCTTGCAGCTCGCCCTGCCAGTGGTCGGGCCAGCGGTCGGGCGCTTCGGCCCATTTGCCGCGGTCTATGACATGCGCCATAGGCCGAGGATAAACCGGGCCAGCGCCAGCTGTCGAGGCGAACGCAGCCATTTGGTTTTGCTGCTGTTTTCCAATCGTTCCGCCGTGCGAATTACGCCCCCGCGACAATCTGCCCTTGTGCCTTCACCCGTCTGGACAAAAACAGGCTTCACGCATAAACCCAAGTCCCAAATGCCGGAGGAATTCGCTAGCCTGTTCGCCATGCGCTGTCGGGCCGGCGCGATTGAGCGGGGAACAAGGCTCGGCCGCCGGCACGGAAGAGGCGAAAGGATCAGGCACCCGTGAGCGCAACCGACACCCAGGATCCCAACCGTCGTGATTTTCTCTACGTCGCCACCGGCATGGCCGCAGTGGTCGGCGCGGGCGCCGTTGCCTGGCCATTCATCGACCAGATGCGCCCGGATGCCTCGACGCTGGCGCTCGCCTCGGTCGAGGTCGACGTCTCCTCGCTGACGCCGGGAATGTCGCTCGTCGTGAAGTGGCGCGGCAAGCCGGTTGTCGTGCGCAACCGCACCGAAAAGGAGATGAAGGACGCCGAGGCGGTCAATCTCGCCGAGCTCAAGGATCCAATTGCCCGCAATGCCAACCTGCCGGCCGACGCGCCGGCAACCGACGCCAACCGGACCACGCCGGGCAAGGAAGCCTGGATGGTGATGGTCCAGGTCTGCACCCATCTCGGCTGCATCCCGCTCGGCCAGGAAGGCGATTTCGGCGGCTGGTTCTGCCCATGCCACGGTTCGCAATACGATACGGCCGGCCGCATCCGAAAGGGACCGGCGCCGGAGAACATGGCGGTGCCGGTGTTTCAATTCGTTTCCGACACCAAGATCCGTATCGGCTGAGGCAAGGGATATTTCGATGAGCGAGGGACACTCGACCTATACGCCCAAGACCGGTATCGGACGCTGGTTCGATTCCCGCATGCCGCTCCCGCGGCTGGTCTATGACAGCTTCATCGCCTATCCGGTGCCGCGCAACCTGAACTATGCCTGGACCTTCGGCGGCATCCTTGCGCTTATGTTGGCGGCGCAGATCCTGACCGGTATCGTGCTGGCCATGCACTATGCGGCCGACAGCACTCTCGCCTTCGATTCGGTCGAAAAGATCATGCGCGACGTGAATTCGGGCTGGCTGCTGCGCTACCTGCATTCGAACGGCGCGTCGTTCTTCTTCGTCGCCGTCTACATCCATATCTTCCGCGGGCTCTACTACGGCTCCTACAAGGCGCCGCGCGAGCTGCTGTGGATCCTCGGCTGTATCATCTACCTGCTGATGATGGCGACCGGATTCATGGGCTACGTGCTGCCCTGGGGCCAGATGAGCTTCTGGGGCGCCACCGTCATCACCGGTTTCTTCACCGCCATACCTCTGGTCGGCGACTGGATCCAGCAGCTTTTGCTCGGCGGCTTCGCGGTCGACAATCCGACGCTGAACCGCTTCTTTGCGCTGCATTACCTTCTGCCGTTCATGATCGCCGGCGTTGTCGTGCTGCACATCTGGGCGCTTCACGTCGTCGGCCAGAACAATCCGACCGGCATCGAGGTCAAATCGAAGACCGACACGCTCGCCTTCACGCCTTACGCGACCATCAAGGATGGGTTCGGCATGATCGTGTTCCTGTTCGTCTTCGCCTATTTCGTCTTTTATCTGCCGAACTATCTCGGCCATCCGGACAATTACACCGTTGCCAACCCCCTGAAGACGCCGGCCCACATTGTGCCGGAATGGTATTTCCTGCCGTTCTACGCGATCCTGCGCGCTATCACCTTCAATATCGGGCCCATCAACTCCAAGCTCGGCGGCGTGCTCTGCATGTTCGGCGCGATTGTCATGCTGTTCCTGGTGCCGTGGCTCGACACCTCGAAGGTGCGCTCGGCAGTCTACCGGCCCTGGTACAAGCTGTTCTTCTGGCTGTTCGTGGCCGACTCCATCCTGCTCGGCTGGCTGGGCTCGCAGCCGGCCGAGGGCAGCTATGTATTCATGGCGCAGATGGCGACGCTGTTCTACTTCGCCTTCTTCCTGGTAGCGCTGCCGGTGCTCGGGCTGATCGAAAAGCCGCGGCGGCTGCCGAACTCGATCACCGAGGCGGTGCTCGAGAAGAACAAGGGCGGCGGTGGACATCCTGCCGGCGCCACGACCGCGCCGGAAACCAAGGGCTGAGCATGATTCCGAAAAGTGGAAACCGGTACTCGGACAAGGTCATGCTCGAGACGGTGACGGCGCGTCAGAGAATCTCAAGGGGATTTGGCATGAAGAAGATTCTCTCCTCGCTGGCGCTGCTTGGCCTTTTGGCCGCGGGCATGGGTGCCGCAAGCACTGGAGCCAGCGCCCAGGAAGAGGCGCACAATGAGGCGGCGCCGACGCATTTCCCGATACACGAACCGGAGGAAATGGATTGGAGCTTCGCCGGGCCATTCGGCACCTACGACAAGGCCCAGCTGCAGCGCGGGCTGAAGGTCTACAAGGAAGTCTGCTCGGCCTGCCATTCGATGAATTTGGTGGCGTTCCGTACACTGGAGGGCCTTGGCTATTCGGATGCGCAGATCAAGACGCTGGCGGCCGAATATACGATCCATGACGGACCGAACGATGCCGGCGACATGTTCGATCGTCCCGGCAAGCCGTCCGACCATTTCCCGGCGCCGTTCCCCAATGTGGAAGCGGCGGCGGCGGCAAATGGCGGCGCAGCACCGCCCGACATGTCGCTGCTGGCAAAGGCGCGCGGGGTCGAACGCGGCTTCCCGCGCTTCGTCTTCGATATCTTTACCCAGTATGCCCAGGGCGGCCCCGACTACATCCACTCGCTGCTGACCGGCTACGACCAGCAGCCGCCGGCGGGCATGGTCATACCAGAAGGCACGTACTACAATCCGTACTTCCTGTCCGGCGTGTCGCTGAAGATGCCGAAGCCGCTCTCTGACGGCCAGGTAACCTATGATGACGGCGCGCCGCAGACGGTCGACCAGTATTCGCGTGACGTGTCGGCCTTCCTGATGTGGGCGGCCGAGCCACACCTCGAGGACCGCAAGAAGACCGGCTTTCGCGTACTGGTCTTCCTGCTGCTGTTCGGCGCACTGGTCTACCTGACCAAGCGCAAGGTGTGGGCCGGCGTGGCGCACTGAGCCCTGCGATCTACGAGAATGCGAGGGCGTCGAAAGACGCCCTTCTCATTGCAGGCATGTCGATTCATCGCTGCCGGCGCAGAGTGGCCCCTTTGCCGGACAATTTTCCGTCAGGCGTCACATGGCCGTAGCCGGACTTAGCTGCACCGGGTTACGATTGGCCAATTCCCTTCACGTCTTCAGCCGAATCTGAAAGGCCCGGAGAGCCGCTTGATGAAATCCTCGCTCGAAGAGACGCTGCTTGCCGCGATCCGCACCATTCCGGATTATCCCAAGCCGGGCATCCTGTTTCGCGACATCACCACGCTGCTCGGCAATGCGCGGGCCTTCCGCCGCGCCATCGACGAACTGGTGCATCCCTATGCCGGCCTCAAGATCGACAAGATCGCCGGCATCGAGGCGCGCGGCTTCATCCTCGGCGGCGCCATCGCCCACCAGCTCTCGGCCGGCTTCGTGCCGATCCGCAAGAAGGGCAAGTTGCCTTCCGAGACGGTGCGCGTCGCCTACAGCCTGGAATACGGGCTGGACGAGATGGAGATGCACAAAGACGGTGTTTCTCCAGGCGAGAAGGTAATCCTCGTCGACGATTTGATCGCCACCGGCGGCACGGCCGAGGCGGCCGTCAAGCTATTGCGGCAGATCGGCGCCGACATCCTCGCCGCCTGCTTCGTCATCGACCTGCCGGACCTTGGCGGCCGCGAGAGGTTAGAGGCGCTCGGCGTACCGGTGAGGACGCTGATCGGGTTTGAGGGGCATTGAGCGTTTCTTCCTTCTCCCCTTCTTGTGGAGAAGGGAAGAACTCCGCTCACTCCACCTTCACCAGCACGGCACTTTCGAATTCGATGACCTTGTCGCCGGTCGAATCGAAGGCCTCCGAGCGGAGCGTCAGCAGCCGCCAGCCCGGTCGCGAGGCGATGGGGCGATGGGCCAGCGCGGTGCGGGTGAAAGTCACGGTTTCCCCGGCATAGACAGGTTTGGGCCATTTGAGGTTCTTGAAGCCGGGCGAGGGACCGAATTCCGGCACCGGCCCGGGACCGGGCCAGCGGGCGACCTCTGCCTCTATGCCAGCCTGGAGGTTCAATTTCATCCAGGTGGCGGCGGTGTGCCAGCCCGAGGCGCAGAGCCCGCCGAATATGCTGTTCCTCGCCGCCTCTTCGTCGATATGGAATATCTGCGGGTCGTATTTGCGGGCGAACGCCTTGACCGCCTCCGGTTCGAATCGATGTGAACCGAGCGTGACGGTGATACCGATGCAGAAGAATTCGTCGAGGCTCACGCACTGCCCTCGCGGGTGAGGAACATGACGGTGTTTTCGAGCTCGAAAACACCTTCGCCGCGCTGGTTGAACAACTCGCTGCGCATGGTCACCAGGCCAAGGCGGGGTTTCGATCTGGACAGTCGCTTGGCAAGGACGGTGGTGCTGCCGGTCAACAGGTCGCCGGCCAGGACCGGCCGTTTCCATTTGACCTGGTCGACGCCCGGCGCGCCTTGGGAGGTTGAGTCGAGCAGGAAGGCATCGCACAGCATGCGCATGAACATGGCGCAGGTGTGCCAGCCTGAAGCCGCCAGCCCGCCGAGGATGCTGGCCTTGCCCGCGGCCTCGTCGAGATGCATCGGCTGGGCATCGAACTCGTTGGCGAATTCTATGATTTCGGCGGCGCTTACCAACTTGGTGCCCAGGTCGAGCGAAGCGCCCTCGACAAAATCCTCATAAGCCCAGGTCTTTGCGGTCATGGTTTGGAAATCCTGTTCAGGATTGTACGATCGCTACGGGTCCGGGTCCCGGATGCAGGCAGGGCGGCATTTGGTCAAGCAATTTCTATTGCGCCAGCCCGCTGCGCCCAAGCCGCAGCGCGGTATTGACGACCCTATAGCCAGCCGCGGCGGCGGAAATACCAGAAGGGCAGGATTGCCGAAAGCACCATCATGCCGATGGCGAAGGGATAGCCAAAGTGCCATTTGAGCTCAGGGATGATGTCGAAATTCATGCCGTAGATCGAAGCGACAAGCGTCGGCGGCAGGAAGATGACAGCGGCGACGGAGAAGATCTTGATGATGGCGTTCTGCTCGATCGAGATCATGCCGAGCGTCGCGTCGAGCAGGAAGCTGATCTTCTGCGACAGGAACGTGGCGTGGTCGGCGAGCGACAGCACGTCGCGCGACAAGGTCTTGATGCGAGCGCGGGTATCCTTGCTCATCCGGCTTTGCGTGGAGGCATGGGCGAGAAAGCCGGCAAGGCGCTGCAGCGAGATCAGGCTGTCGCGGATCGAGGAGGCGAGGTCCTCCTTGCGGCCAATGCCTTTCAACAGCTCCTGGAAGTCGCGGTTGCGCTTGGAAACCTTGGTCGAGCGTGCCTCGAAGATGTCGCGCGAGATCGCCTCGACGTCGCGGCCGGCGCGCTCCAGAATGTCGGCGAGGCGGTCGACGATCGCCTCCAGCAGTCCGATCAGGATGGTGTCGCCGCTGGTGCAGCCGGTCGCCACCTTCTCCGCGCGCAGCGGAAAGGTCTTGAACGCCTTCGGCTCGTGGTAACGCACGGTGATCAGCCTGCTTCCGGCGAGCACGAAGGTGACCGGCGACATCAAGGGATCGTTCACCTCGGTCTGCGCAGGCAGAATGGCGGTCATGAAGTAGGCGCCGTCCTCGACGTAGAGACGGCTCGAGATCTCGATCTCTTCCATCTCTTCGCGGGTCGGAACGGCGATGCCGAGCCAGGTCTCGATTGTCGTCTCTTCTTCCTTTGTCGGGTTGAAGAGGTCGACCCAGACGACAGTGTCGCTGTTTTGCACGAGATCGTCGACCAGGCGCAGGCGATCATTGTCGACGACGAAGGCCTTGATCATCGCCGGGGTCTCCCTTGCTGTTGCCAAAGAGCGTTCGTTTGGAGGGGGCGCGTCAGTCACATCGCACGGACACGGGCAGGCGAGGCGCGAGGCCGGTGCAGAGGCCCCTTAGACCCCGCACGATGGCCCGTCAAGCAGCGCAAGAGGCACTGCGACACCCTGCTTTGAAGTTTGTCATCGAGCGACGGCAATGGTGACCATTGGGCTCCCTCGCCGGTTCAGGTGTTGAACTTGAACAGCATGATGTCGCCGTCCTGGACGACATACTCCTTGCCTTCGTCGCGCGCCTTGCCGGCCTCCTTGGCCGCGACTTCGCCGCCCAGCCTGACGAAGTCCTCATAGGCGATGGTCTGGGCGCGGATGAAGCCGCGCTCGAAATCGGTGTGGATGACGCCTGCCGCCTGCGGCGCCTTGGCGCCCTTGTGCACGGTCCAGGCGCGTGTCTCCTTGGGGCCAACGGTAAAGTAGGTGATGAGCTGGAGCAGCTCGTAGCCGGCGCGGATGACCTTGTTCAGGCCGGGTTCGTCCAGACCGAGCGTTGCCAGGAATTCCATTTCCTCTTCGTCCGAGAGCTGGGCGACCTCGGCCTCGATCGCCGCGGAAATCACAACGGTGCGGGCACCTTGCGCGGCGGCCATCTTCTCGACCGCCCTGGTATGCGCGTTGCCGGTGGCGGCATCGGCTTCCGCGACGTTGCAGACGTAAAGCACCGGGTGTGAGGTCAAGAGATTCAGCCCCTGCAGGATGCGTAGATCCTCAGCCGAGATGCCGTTGAGCAGGATGCGGGCGGGCTTGCCCGCCTGCAGCAGTTCAAGCGCCGCTTCCATCATCGGAAGTGCGGTCGCTGCTTCCTTGTCCTTGCCGGCGGCACGCTTGCGGATCTGCACGATGCGGCGCTCAAGGCTGTCGAGGTCGGCAAGCATCAATTCGGTTTCGACGGTCTCGGCATCAGCGACAGGATCGATGCGGCCCTCGACATGGGTGACGTCGTCATCCTCGAAGCAGCGCAGCACATGGACGATGGCGTCGACCTCACGGATGTTGGCGAGGAATTGGTTGCCAAGCCCTTCGCCTTTGGAGGCGCCACGCACCAGGCCGGCAATGTCGACGAACGAGATGCGGGTCGGGATGATCTCCTTCGACTTGCCGATCGCGGCGATCTTCTGCAGGCGCGGATCGGGCACCGCCACCTCGCCGGTATTCGGTTCGATGGTGCAGAACGGATAATTGGCGGCCTGCGCCGCCGCCGTCCTGGTCAACGCATTGAAGAGCGTCGACTTGCCGACATTGGGCAAGCCAACGATGCCGCATTTGAAACCCATTTTTGTCTGGTCCTATCGGGAAATCGAAATTTGATCAGGGCTATGGGCGAAAGCGCCGATGATCGTCAAGGCGCAATTCAATTCAGACGCTGCGCGATGTCATCGGTGCCTATCGCCAACGAATGAACGCCGGACCTGTTCAGTATTTGCAGAAGATGCCAGAACGCGTCGACCTCAGCGGTTCCGAAATCGATGGTCAGTTGCCTGTCGAGCAATTGCGCACTGTGAATGACGTTTCCGACGGTCTCCGATGTTTCACGCTCGCCATCGATATCGAACCAGCCGCGAAACCATTCGTCGAAGAGATCGCCGTCGAGCTCATTTATAGGGAATTTAAAATGAATCTCATCCCACCTGAAAGGTGAGATGAGGACATCCATTCCACCCATCGCGGCGTGAATATCCGGAGAGAATTTCACATAGGAATCGCTGTTGATGAATTGCGGATTTGGCTGTCCGTCATTACTAACGAAATCAACCGCGATGAAATTTCGATAGAAGGAATCGACGTTCGAAAACTTGATTTCGGTCGCATGCGATCCTTGGCAGTTGCGTGCAAGTTCCCCGGCAGCGGTGACGAAATAATCAACATACTTCTGTCTGATGAGACGGACCAATTCCTGAATGTCATCCAGATCCATGGCTCAGTCCTTGCCGCCAAAAAGCTTCTTCAGCATGGCCGCCATCGGGCCGGTTTCGGGCAGCTTGGCCGCCGGCTGCTGCGGCCGCGCCTGGCGGACGTGGCTTTGCGCCTTTGGCGCCTTGGGCGGCGGGCGATCGTCGTCGTCCGTCGGCGTGAGCTTGTCGCGCAGCGCCAGCGTCACACGGTTCATGAAGGAATTGTCGTCGCGCTTGGCAAGCAATCCGGCACCATCGGCGATTGCGTCGAGCAGCACGTCCAGCCATTCGCGATCGGCCTTGGCGAAATCGCCGAGCACATGGCCATGCACCATTTCCTTGACGCCGGGGTGGCCGACGCCGATGCGCACACGGCGAAAATCCTTGCCGACGTGCTGGTCGAGGGAGCGGATGCCGTTGTGGCCGCCGGAACCGCCACCGACCTTGACCCGCACCTTGCCGGCGGCAAGGTCGATCTCGTCATAAAAGACAGTCAGCGCCGAAGGGCCGAGCTTGTAGAAGCGCAAGGCTTCGCCGACCGCCTGGCCGGACAGGTTCATGAAGGTCTGCGGCTTGATCAGGATCACCTTTTCGCCGGCAAGCGTGCCTTCGGCAATCAGACCCTGGAATTTCTTCGACCAAGGCGAAAAGGAATGGCGGCGGGCGATCGCGTCCGCCGCCATGAAGCCGACATTGTGCCGGTTGTTGGCGTATTTCGCGCCCGGATTGCCGAGGCCTGCAAAGACAAGCATCGTCGCCTCCGGGCGGGAAGGGGTTACTTCTCTTCGGCGGCAGGAGCCGCTTCGGGCGCAGCCGCTTCAGTCGTCTCTTCCGCAGCCTCCGGCTTCATCGCCGAGGAGCCGGCAATGGTCGCGATGGTGAAGTCGCGGTCGGAGATCACCGGCTTGACGCCGGCCGGCAAGGTGACGGCCGAAATGTGGATCGAATCGCCGATATCGGTACCGGTGAGATCGACGGTGATGAAATCCGGGATCGCATTGGCCGGGCAGTGGAACTCGACCTCGTGGCGCACGATGTTGAGCACGCCGCCGCGTTTGATGCCGGGCGACTTGTCTTCATTGATGAAGTGCACGGGCACATCGACGTTGACTTCGGTATCCTTGCCGATGCGCAGGAAATCGACATGGACAGGGAAATCCTTGACCGGGTCGAGCTGAAAATCCTTGGGCAGAACCTGGATCTTGTTGCCGTCGACATCGATCGTGGCGACCGTGGTCAGAAACCCGCCGCCATGGATCTTGTAGTAGATGTCCTTGTAGGTCAGCGCAATCGCCAGGGGAGGCTGCTTGTCGCCGTAAATCACTGCAGGCACTTTACCGTTGCGGCGAACTGCACGGGCGGACCCCTTACCGACCTGTTCGCGCGCTTCGGCCTTGAGCTCGTAAGTATCGTGGCTCATGGCATTTCCTTTCGCGTTGTTCTGGAGCGTTCGCGGCCGGCAACGTGCCGGGGCCGTAAACGTCGAAAGCCGACATAGCTAACGCATGACCTGGTCCGAAAACCGGAATCCACTTTTCGGGATCATGCGGGAAGGCGGCCTTCCGCCGCGTTGCCTCCAAGGGTGTCTACGCGGGTGGCGGCTCTATAGCGGAAGGCGGCGCGAGGTGCAAGCGGGCGGCCCATCAGGCCGGAAGTAGCAATGCCGAAAGCGATGCTGCAACGTACAGCCCAACCCCGAAAGACAGATGGGCCATAAGGCTGCGCAGGCGCGCAGTGCGCGGGTTGGGAACTTTCGAAGCCGCGATGCCGATCCCAAAAGCCGGTTGCATCACGAAGAACGGGCGACGATGGTGCAGACGCCGACCAACAGGGCCGGAAGCACTGTCGGGTGCCGTGCCCAGTCGAGGCCCCACACTCCAATCAGCGCTGCGGCAAATACGATGCCGGTCGCGTAATGCGCACTCCATCCAATGGCGGTATCCAATGGCGGTTTCGCCGCGAACGCGGGCAGCTTGTGCGATATTCGCATGTGCAAAACGTCCATGTGGAAAGTGCCCGATCCAGCGGCCGACCCAGGCGTAATCAAGCGGTGGAATCGCGAACATTCGCTTCAGAAACCATCCGCAGAGGTCCATCAGGGCTGTCGCGCCGATTCCAACGACGGCCGCACGAACAACGAACTCCAACATTTTGGCATCTCTTGTTTCACCCGTTGTCGCCTATTGTCGTGGAGTCCAGTGCGTTCTTTCGCCCGACGCCTTGGCAATCCTCAGGGCACGAGGCTGGGCCCCGCGCCGGTTCGAAGGCGGCTTCCCCGACTGGGTGGCTGCAGGCCTGGGGGTAGAGGCCGTGAATTACGAAAGCGGTTAACGGCCGCCAAAATCGGTGTCGCCGCCCAAGCCCGAACACAAATGGAAAGGGGAACCGCGGCGGGTGGAAAGGGGAACCGCGGCGGGGCAATGCCCACGGCGGGTGGACGGCGCGCGCCGGCAGCATGGAAGGGAGCCGATGAACACCTATTCGGAAACAAGCGGTGGAAGCGGCGTTGCGGAAAGAGGAGGTTTCCAGCGAGTGGCGAGAACGGTGCGATAAAGAGTTTCGCTCTACCTTCTATGGCTTCCGCTCGACCAGCATGTAGCCGATCCCACGAACTGTCTGAATGCTGGCCGATGCATCCGGCCCGAGCTTCGCACGCAGATAGCGAATGTATACCTCCACGATCTTCGTCCCGGGTTCGAAGCTGTATGACCAGACATTGTTGAGGATGCGCTCGCGGCTAACCACTTTCCCCGCGTTGAGCATGAGAAAATGCAGAAGGTCGAATTCACGTCGGGTAAGGCTGATTTCCCGGTCGCCGTCCGCAAAACGACGAGCGCTCGTGTCGAGATTGAGGCGGCTCACTCGAAGCAATTGTCGATCCACTGCACCCTGACGGCGTCGGCGCAGCGCGTCAATCCTGGCCACCAGTTCATCAAACGCAAACGGTTTCGTCAGGTAATCGTCGGCACCGCCCTTGAGCCCATCTACGCGATCCTGAATTGTCTCCTTCGCGGTCAGCATCAGGATGAGAACCGGCCACTGCTCCAATCGCACGATCCGGCACAGCTCAAGGCCGTCCAGGTAGGGAAGCAGACGGTCCAGGATCACGAGATCGAATGGATCCGTACGAATAATGGCTAGTCCCTCGCGACCGTCCTCCGCGACACTCACGTGGAAGCCTTCGGCCTCCAACCCCCGGCGGAGAAAGTCGGAGACACGCCGGTCGTCTTCAACGATCAGGATTCGAATCATGGGTGCGATGTACCAGCGGCAGTCTGATTCTGAGGAGGGTTCCCGAAGGCTCAATTCCTTCAAGGCCGATTGTGCCATTGTGCCCGTCTATAATCTCCTTGGCGATCGCGAGGCCAACACCAAGGCCGTCGGCTGCGGACCTCCCGCCGACACGCCCGCGATAATATCGGTCAAACACGAACGGGAGATCGTTGGCATCGATCCCTGAACCGTTGTCGCGGATGGCGATCTCAAGCATTCCATGACGCTCAGCCATCTCGACTGCTATTGTCTGATACGGCTTTGAGTACTTTATGGCGTTGTCGAAGCCGATCAGCAGCGCTTGCTTTAGGCGCTGGGCGTCAACCCGAATGAGGCAATGGTCTGGGTTGAGCGACAGGTCAACGGATATCTGCTTGGGACCTGCGAGTACGGAAGCCTCCTGAACGGCCGCCTTCACAACCTCACCGGTATCGATGTTGCGCAAGGAGAACCTGAAATTTTCAGCTTCGGAGCGGGCGAATGCCAGAAGGTCCCCCAGGTTGCGAGCCATATCTTCAGCGCAATTGCGGATTCGGCTCAGAGCTTCGCGGTAAGATCGAACACGCGGTTGGCCGCGGAGGGCAACGTCGGCCTCTCCGCGGAGAATCGTCAACGGCGTGCGGAGTTCGTGGCTTGCCTCCGCAAAAAATTGTGTGCGTCGGCTATCGATCGCTCTCAGTTGCTCATTGGCTTTCCGCAGTTCACGGGTGCGCAACTGAACCTCCGCCTCCAAGCGGTCCTGTACCGAAATCAGAGCAGCACGTTCGATCTCGAGAGCCTCGGCCATGCTGTTGAAACTTCGCGAGAGGGAAGCGAACTCGTCGCGTCCGGTCGCGGAAACGCGATGGTCGAGCTTGCCTGCAGCGATGGCTTTGGCGCTTTCGTTCAGTTCACGCACAGGTGTGGCGATTGATCGTCGCAGGACCAGGCCGAACCCCAGACTGCCCAGCATGAGCAACGCAGCGAAGCCGCCGGTCAGCAGCAGCAGCCGCCATTGTGCGCCACGGACGCCGGCGAGTTCCTCTCCAACCTCCCTGCGCTCATCGTGCAAAGCGGCTTCAATCATTTCTTCAAGATCGTTCTCTAATCGGTGCTCCACATCGTTGCGGAAGGCGTCTACGATGCCCTTTGGATCCCCCTTTGTTCGCTGGCTGAACAGTCGCTGGGCGGCCCGATCGATCGCCTCAAACAGCGCCTTGACGCGACCGACGAATCTGAGTTCGGCCTCCTCCTGGCGTCTATCGCTCCAATATCCGAGAGCACCGAGTTCCTCGCGAGTGGCGCCCTCCAGCTTGTAGAATCCGGATTTCACTGCTTCTCGTGCCGCTTCGAAATCCGGCATTTGCTCGGGCCCAAGCAGCAAGACTTCAGCGAGTTGCTCGGTGTAATTGTTGGCTTGCCCATTGAGTTCGGCGAGCGCCTCGAACCGCCCGTGGACGCTGTCGATTCGGCGGACGAATTCCTCTGTCAGCTGGAGTGTTGCGAATGCCAGTCCTGAAATCAGTCCGACAAGGGCGAGAATGACGATTTGAAATAGGAAGATGCGGCCTCGAACGGTCATGCGGTAATCCTGCCGGCGATCGGATAATGCCTCTCACCAAATTCTAACCGGAGCCCTCGCAAGCGTCTAATCGGAACCTCCTAAGTTCGAGCGGAGGGTGTGCGACGCCCTCATCGCCACGTTGGCGGCGAACTAGACGAGGTTTCGGTTGGCACAAGTAGATTTTCGGACCGACAGTGACGCCACCCTTCGGGAAAGGACACCGCCGGTGCTCTGGCCGATATGGCGAGCCGCACTGATCGGAACCTGTGTATCCCTGTGTGTGGCCATCATTGAATTCGGCCTCTCCGCGCTCCCGTCCGACGCCCGGCGAGCGCTCGAGATCCTGCTTGTCGCGATCATCGGGTGGACCCTGACGCCGTTCGACGACACCTTCGTTGCGATCGCCGCCGGGCTGGCAATGGCGCTGCTGGTCAACCGTGATCCAGGCGCGCTGTTTCATGCGCTCGGCGATGAGTTGATCTGGCTATTGCTTGCCTCCTTCATGTTGGCGGCCACCTTCAAGGCGAGTGGGGTCGCAGATCGCGTTCTCGGCCTCGTGACGGGGCGCATGCGATCGGTTCGCGCAATCGCCTATTCCTTGACGGCCGTCATGATCGCCACAGCCTTCGTCATTCCGTCGACCTCAGGTCGCGCAGCTTTGATGATCCCCGCCTTTCAGGCGATCGCGGGACGCTGTGGAAGCGCCCGGTTGCGAAGGGCCTTCGCGCTGCTGTTCCCCACTGTTATCCTGCTCTCGGCCATTGCATCGCCCGTCGGCGCCGGTGCCCATCTGCTGGCGATCGAAATGGTCGGCCGCCTCTCGGGTGTGAAAGTAAGCTATCTGGAATGGATCGCTTTCGGCCTGCCGTTTGCGGCCGTAAGCACCTTCCTTTCGGTCGAATGCCTGCTCCGGCTTTTCCTGTCGCCGGTCGAACGGCGGATGACCCTTTTGCAGCCAACGACGGTGACTAGTGGCGGTGCCGGATTGGCACGGCAGCCGATACTCTGGATCGCCGGCGGGGTTGTCACCGCGTGGCTGACCGAACCTGTCCACGGACTTGATGCCACCGTTGTCGCTCTTGGCGGCGCTCTCTTGGCCACACTTCCTAGAGTAGGCTCCGTGGCGTTTGGCGATGCAATCAAGAGTGCGGAGTGGAAGCTGCTCTTGTTTCTGGCGGCGACGATCTGCTTGGCAGACGGCCTGACGGCATCAGGCCTCAATCGGTGGTTGATCGAGACGACTGTCGATCCGCTGCGCGGCACCGGCTTGGGTCCGTTGGCGCTTATCTCCTTATTAGCCTTGCTTGGGCTTTTCAGTCATCTCGTGATCCACAGTCGCACGGCGCGTGTCTCGGTGCTGCTGCCCCCGGCGCTGATGCTCGCATCGACAGCGCGGCTCGACCCTCTCCTGGCAATGTTTGTCCTCGTCTCGGCGACCGGCTTTTGCCAAACCCTCGCGATCTGCGCGAAACCGGTGGCGCTTTTCGCGGGGGTCGACGAGGAAGGCTACGGCCCGAAAGACCTCGCCTTGCTCAGCTCAATCCTGCTGCCGATGCAGTTCATCCTCATCGTCGTGTTCGCGGTCACCGTGTGGCCAGCCACCGGAGCCCTGCTCAACACGCTCCATCTGCAACTTGTTGGAGAGCCGTAGAATGTCGAAAAAGAAAGGATTGACGAAACGAAGACGGCTTCGAGTATTGGTCGCACCCTCCGGCTTTAAGGAGAGCCTCGGCGTTCGTGATGTCATCGCTGCATTGGCGCGCGGCGTTCGCAATGCCGTTCCGACAGCAAAGATCCTGGGCCTTCCAATGGTGGATGGCGGCGAGGATTTTACGCGGACCCTTGTTGAATTGTCTGATGGCGAGCTGCATTCCGTCACAGTGACGGGACCGGTGGGACAACCCGTGGCGGCCAATGTCGGTTTTCTCGGGCGAAGAAAGAAACGGACTGCAGTTCTGGAAATCGCGGCGGCTGCCGGGCTCCGGCTCGTCCCCACTGACATGCGTGACCCGACCCGCACTACAAGTTATGGGGTTGGTGAGTTGATTCGTTTTGCGCTCGATCTTGGCGCGGAAAGAATTCTGATCGGCTGCGGTGACTCGGGTGTCAACGATGCAGGAACCGGCATGGCCCAAGCATTAGGCGTGCGTCTGCTCGATGGCGGCGGCCGTCCCATTTCGGGGAGCGGCTCGGCCCTCTCATCGCTAGCTCGTGTCGATCTTTCCAGTCGTGATCATCGCCTTTCGAATGTTCGTGTCGACGTCGCGGTAAATCCCTACAACATGCTGCTCGGCGAGAGAGGCGTCGCTCGGGTGTTCGGCCCGCAAAAGGGTGCAACACCTGATCAGGTGGTTTTGCTCGAGCAGGGCATGGAAAATGTCGCTCACGTCGTTCGCCGCGACCTCGGCGTCGACGTGACGCCGCTTGTCGGCGGAGGAGCTTCCGGGGGACTCGGCGCCGGACTTCACGCCTTTGCTGGAGCCCGGCTGCATCCGCGCTTCGACCTGATCCTGCGGTATATGGATCTCGATCATCGGCTGTCAAACGCCGACATCGTCATGACAGCCGAGGGTGGCCTGGATGGTCAGACGAGCTTTGGAAAGATACCAGCCGAGATTGCCCGGCGCGCGAAACGTCACAATCTGCCCGTCATCGCCTTGGCCGGAACGATCGGAGCAGGTGCAGAGGCGACCCACGACATCGGCATCGATGCCTTCTTCAGCATTCTGTGCCGACCGTGTTCCCTCGAAGACGCGATCCGTGACGCCGACACGCTGCTGGCGAACGCTGCCGAGCAGGCATTCCGGCTGATGCGGGCGACGCGTGCTTTCAAGCTCAGATGACGGAGCGTGTTTCAGATGACGGAGCGTGTCAGCCAATGGCCGCGATGTCGCTAAGCGGCGGCCCTGACCGGCTCGAAGTCTATGTCGAGAACCGAATTTCGCGCTGCCCGGTGGGCGGGGAAGCCGAAGTCCAACCCAAACTTCACCCGATCGTGGTCCCCGCCTTGAGCTTCCTCGCCTCCTTCATGTTGGGAAGAAAAACCGTCAGCAGCCCGAGCAGCGGCAAATACGAGCAGACCTGGAAGACGAAATCGATGCCCTTCATGTCGGCGACGACGCCAAGCACGGCGGCCGCGATGCCGCCCATGCCGAAGGCGAAGCCGAAAAAGATGCCGGCGATCATGCCGACCCGGCCGGGCACCAGTTCCTGCGCGAATACGACGATGTTCGAGAAGGCCGAGGACAGGATCAGGCCGATCAGCACGGTGAGAACCATTGTCCACTCGAAATTGGCGTAGGGCAGGGCCAGGGTGAAGGGCAGCACGCCGACGATCGAGAACCAGATCATCGCCTTCTGTCCGTAGCGGTCGCCGAACGGGCCGCCGAGCAGGATGCCCAGGGCCGAGGCGCCGAGGAACAGGAACAGCATGACCTGCGACATCTGCACCGAAACGCCGAATTTATGGATGGCATAGAAGGTGTAGTAGCTGGACAGGCTGGCGATGTAGGCGTTCTTGGTCAATACCAGCAAGGTCAGCACCGCCAGCGCGCCCAGGACCTTGCGGCGCGGGAAAGGCGAAACGAAGCCTGCCGCTTTGCGGGTGCCCTGTGCGGCGCGCAGGCGGCTGTACCAGCCGCCAACCTGCCACAGCACGATGATGCCGATCAGCGAGCCGCCGGCAAACCAGGCGATGCTGGTCTGGCCGAAGGGCACGACGATGAAGGCTGCCAGCAGCGGCCCCATCGCCTGGCCGAAATTGCCGCCGACCTGGAACAGCGACTGCGCAAGACCGAACCGGCCACCGGAGGCGAAGCGGGCGATGCGCGAGGATTCCGGGTGGAAGATCGCCGAGCCGATGCCGATCAGCGAGGCGCCGATGAGGAGCAGCGAGTAATGTCCGGCATAGGCCAGCACGACCAGCCCGATCAGCGAAGAAGCCATGCCGTAGGGCAGCGAATAAGGCATCGGCCGCTTGTCGGTAATCATGCCGATCACCGGCTGCAGCAAGGATGCCGTCACCTGGAAGGTAAAAGTCAAAAGGCCGATCTGCCAGAAATCGAGACCGTAATTGTCCTTCAGCAGCGGATAGATCGCCGACAGCAGCGACTGCATGATATCGTTGATGCAATGGCAGAAGCTCACCGCCAGGATGACGGTGAAGGCCGTCGCCTGAGCTGAAATGTGGCTGGCCGCTGCCGGCTTGGCGTCGGCGGTTGCTGTGGTATCGGTCAAGGCAGGCTCCGTGGTCTTTTTGGCGGGCGCTCCCGCAGGCGGTCTTATAGGGCGCAGCCTTATACGTTGCTTGTCACGCGACTTCTTTCGTGGTTTGGTCCAATAGTTTCGCAAGTGGGCCATAGCTGATGCCGCATGGCAGGGAAATGTTCAGAGCGGGCGACACCGATCTCGGGCTGTTGCATGAGCGTCGCTGGCAATGGCTGGAAGAGGCCGTCGGGCCGGCAGTGGCGCTGCCGACCGAATATCCGGACGGCTACCATGTGCCACGGCACCATCATAGCCGCAGCCAGTTGCTGCACGCGCTGGTCGGTGTCGTGCTGGTGACGACGCGGCATGGGCGCTGGATGGTGCCTCCGGACCACGCGATGTGGATCCCCGCCGGCACCGAACATTCCGTCGAGATGCTGGGCGACGTCAGCATGCGGTCCGTCTATGTGATGCCGGAGGCCATTCCCGGCCTGCCGGACGGGTTGCGTGTCGTCGGCATCACCGACCTGATGCACAGCCTGATCGTGGAATCGGAAAAGCTGCCGCAAGGCGCCGAGCTGAAGGGGCGGGGCGGACTGATCATGAAGCTCCTGCTGCACGAAATCCCGAACCTGCCGGAACGGCCGCTCGGCCTTCCGTTCCCGTCCGATGCAAGGTTGGCGACGCTGTGCCGGCGCTTCGTCTCGGCACCGTCACCGCATGCGACGATCGACGAGTGGGCCGCTATCGTCGGCATGAGCCGCCGCTCTTTCACCCGCGCGTTCCACCGCCAGACCGGATTGTCGCTGTCGACCTGGCGTCAGCAGGCCTGTCTGTTCGCGGCGCTGCCACGGCTGGCCGACGGCGAGCCGATCACGAGGGTGGCGCTCGATCTCGGCTATGACAGCGTGCCGGCGTTCATCACCATGTTCAAGCGCATGCTGGGAGCCTCGCCACGCGGTTACATGCGGGGCGCCCGTGATGCTGGCGAAGGTGTGCGACGAACAAGTGGTCCGGCTCGGCCTGAGGCGCAGCCCTGAAGGGCGTCGCGTTCGACCGGCCTCATGCGACGCGCTTTGGGTTCTTGTTGTATGCATGTCGTTATCGCAAAACCGCTGCACAGTTTTGCGCGACACGCATTAATCGAACAGGCTCGACACCGATTCCTCGGTCGCCGTGCGCGAGATCGCCTCGCCCATCAGTTCGGCGATGGAGATGACGCGGATATTGGCGGCGTCCAGCACTGCCTGGGTCGGCTGGATGGAATCGGTGATGACCAGTTCCTGCAGTTTCGAGGCGCCGATGCGGGCGATGGCGCCGCCGGACAAAACGCCATGGGTAGTATAGGCGGTCACACTGGTGGCGCCATCGGCAAGCAGCGCATCGGCCGCATTGCACAGCGTGCCGCCCGAATCGATGATGTCGTCGATCAACAGGCAATCCTTGCCGCGCACGTCACCGATGACGTTCATGACTTCCGATTCGCCGGGGCGCTCGCGGCGCTTGTCGACGATGGCAAGCTGGGCGTCGATGCGCTTGGCGAGCGCGCGGGCGCGGACCACGCCGCCGACATCCGGCGACACCACCATGACATTGGCAAGCTGCTTGTATTTCGCCTTTACGTCGCGGGCCATGACCGGCACGGAAAACAGATTGTCGGTCGGGATGTCGAAGAAGCCTTGAATCTGGCCGGCATGGAGATCCAGGGTCAGCACCCGGTCGACGCCCGCCCTCGTGATCATGTTGGCGACCAGTTTGGCCGAGATCGGTGTGCGGCCCGAGGCACGGCGATCCTGCCTGGCATAGCCGAAATAAGGAATAACCGCAGTGATGCGCTTGGCCGAAGAGCGCATGAAGGCGTCGATCATGATGAGCAGTTCCATCAGATGATCGTTGGTCGGGAACGAGGTGGACTGCAGGATGAAGACGTCCTCGCCGCGCACATTCTCCTGGATCTCGACGAAGATTTCCTGGTCGGCGAAGCGCCTGACGCTGGCCTTGCCCAGCGGAATGTTGAGGTAGCGGGCGACTGATTCGGCCAGCACCCTGTTGGAATTGCCCGCGAAGAGCTTCATGCACCGTTCCTGGCGAAGGATTGAGAGACTCCGATAGCACTCCAGCCTCTTAGTCGGGCTTTTAGCGGCCCGCGCCGGTATTGCAAGCGTCGTGAATGGGAATCCGCCGGCTAATCTCAATAAACGCTTACGGCTTGACGATGCCGCGATAGGTCCACTTCGATGCCGACGGAATCGGGGATAGCTCTATCTTTCAGTCTGAGGATGGTCTTTTCCGAAAACCGGATTCACTTTTCGGAAATCATACTCCAGGTCAGCCGGCGCCGCCGCCAAGCCAGGTGGCGAACTGGTCGATTGTCTGGTCGGCAATTGCCTGCATGGTCGCCGGGGCGACCGCCGTCCAGCCTTCGCCGCCGCCAACAGAGGGCGCCTTCTGCTGGCCGTTGATGCGATGCAGCCGGTTGCCGGCCGGGTCATAGATGTCCCAGACATAGATGACGGTAGTGTCCTTGCCTTCCGTCATGGTCGAGAAATAGCCCTTGAGCACATGTGTTGGGGTCTGGTCGGTGCTGCCGGCCAAGGTGATGCCGCGCTGCCTGGCGCGTGTCTGAAGCTCGGCGGTCAGCGGTGTCGCGGCTTCTACCGAGGCGCCGACGATCGGCGCCACCTGCAGCCGGGTCCGCGCAATGGCAGCCGCGCTTTTGGCGGGCGGCACGGCTGCAGCGGAAGGCTGCGCCGTATCTGCAGTTTGCGCGGTGCCGGCAGGCTGAGCCGGAGTTGCGGGGGGCGTCGCGGCACCTCCGGCTCCGGAGAGGGATTGCGTCGATTGCGGGGCAATGGCCGAGGGTTCGAGAACGTCCTTCGCATTGGTGCAGGCCGCCAGTGCCAGCGCCACGAGCAATGACACGGTCGTCACATGCGATCGTCTCATTAGCCTGAAAACTCCTTGGCGACGAACGCCCCTCACACTCTCTCCATTATGGATTCACTGCACGATCAAGTCGAGATCATGGCGGGACAGCGGCTTCGGCTGGGATTCGGTGGTCAGATAGGTGCGGCCAAGCGTCATCGCGGTTTCGGTTTCGGAGTCCATGATGATCATATGGGCGAACAGCGTCATGTTCGGCGCAATCGGTTCGGGATTACCCTGATAGAACATCGGCATATCCATCCAGGACGGGGTGAAGCGGGCGCCGAGCGAATAGCCGCAGGCATTGAGCCGGTGCTTGGTCAAGTTGTGGGCTTCGAGGGTGCGGGCATGGGCGTCGAACACGTCGCCGAACGTATTGCCGGGCGTCATCGCCTTCTCGACTGCAAGTAGCGCGGCGCGGGCGGCATCGAACAATTCCTGGTGGCGTTTCGATACCTTGCCGGTCAACACCGTGCGCATCATTGCCGCATGGTAGTGGTGGAAGACACCGGCCCATTCGAGCGTCAGCTGGTCGTTCTTGGTGAGCTTGCGGCGACCGGCCTTGTAGCGGCAAAGCAGGGCGTCGACTCCGGAGCCGATGATGAACTCGTTGGCCGGATAATCGCCGCCGCCGGCAAAGATCGCACCTTGCATGGCGGCGAGGATCAGCGCCTCATCGCCACCCTGCTTGATCAGCGGCAGTGCTGCGTCCAGCGCGTCGTCGGCCAGATTTGCGGCTTTTTCCGCCTTGGCGATTTCTGCCGGGCTCTTGAATAGCCGTAGCCGGCTGACAATGCCGGAGGCATCCGCGATCTGCCCGAAGGTCTGCAACTGCTCGTCGAGGCGCCGGCCATTATAGGCGGTCAGGCCGTGGGTGTCGTATTCGACGCCGATCCGGGCGCCGAGCAGGTCAAGCTCGTTGAGCAGATTGCGCAGATCTACCGCCGGATTGGCGCCGTTGCGGTCCGTCCACAAAACGATGTTGTCGATGATCGAGGTGTGGCGCGCCTGGCGCAAGTCGGCCGAACGCGTCAGCAGCACCATCGAGCCGTCGGCCTTGACCACCAGGCACTGGAAAAAGCAGAAGCCGAAGGTGTCGTAGCCGGTTAGCCAATACATGCTTTCCTGGGCAAACAGCAGGACGGCGTCGAGCTTCTTTTCGGCGATCTCGATCATCAGTCGATCGCGCCGCGCGTCGAATTCCGAGCGTTCGAAATGCAGCGCCATCAGTCAGCCTCCAAAACGATTGCCGAAACCTGCCGCCCGTAGTCGGGCTCGTTGCGATGCGTGCTGCGCCGATAGGAGTAGAAAAGCTCTTCCTCGGCATAGGTGCAGCGGCCAAGTCCTTCGGCATTGACGCCAGCCCTGGTCAGCCGGTCGACCGTGTAGCGGTTGAGATCGAACATCGCGTGTCCGGCATTTGCGGAGGGCGCGAAATAGCGGGCACTGCCGGCATCGGCGTCGACGAAACGGGCGACGAATTCCGGTCCGACTTCGTAATTCCGTGGGCCGATCGAAGGACCGAGCACTGCGACGATGCGGTCGCGCCGGGCGCCGAGGCTTTCCATTGCCGCGATGGTGTTTTCCAGCACTCCGGTGAAAGCGCCTTTCCAGCCGGCATGGGCGGCGCCGATAATGCGCGCCTCGGCGTCGGCGAAGAGGACCGGTCCGCAGTCGGCGGTCGAGGCACCGACGGCAATGCCCGGCCGGTCGGTGACAATTGCGTCGGCCTTGGGCCGCTCGCCGGCAAAAGGCTCCCTGGCAATGACGACGTCCGGCGAATGAACTTGGTGAGCGGTCAGCAGATGGTTTGCAGGCACGCCCATCCATTCGGCGACCCGGCGGCGATTCTCGCGCACCAGCGTCTGGTCGTCGTTCGAGCCGGTGCCGATGTTGAGGCCCCGGTAGATGCCGCTGGAAATGCCGCCGACGCGCGTGAAGTAGCCGTGGCGGATGCCTTGCGCCGTTTCCAGCAAGGGCGACCGAACGGGATCCGGTTTGGTCTGATTCAGCATGGCGGCTTTGTTGTCCGTATGGGCGATTTCGTCAAGCGAGTTGAAGGGCGCAGTTGAAGGCTGGTCAGTTTAAGGCTGGCGCAGTTGATGTCGGCCGCTAGTCGGAGATGGGAGAGTGGGAGAGGCGGCAGCGAAAAGTCAATCCATGCTTGGAAACGGCGGAACGGCAATGCCGGCGGGGAGGACGGCAAGCACCTTGAAGAGTTCGCCCATGGCCAGCGGGCCGGCGAGGCGCTCGACGTCGGCCGCGATCTTTTCGCGAGCTGCCTCATCGGCATTGGCGCCGAGCCGGCCAGCTCGTTCGAGAAGCCCCATCTTGAGCAGGAATTCACCTTGCGTTGAGAGGTGGGCATCGAGGCTGTGTGCCCGAACGGTTGCCGCGAGGGCAGCGAAATCGACATGGGCTGTGAGATCGGCCCGCCCCGGATTGGCCAGCACGTCCTCATGACGGTGCTTGCGCAAGGCCTGCAAGGTGTCGCCGATCCCGGGCTGGAGGTGACCGTAGTCGAGAAACAGGCCGGCGCCGCCAAATCCGGCAAGTCGCCCGGCGATGGCCGCCATCAGGGCGGCGCGGGCTGGCGCCACCTCGACGATCGCACCTTCCGGCGCATTCTCGGCACCCTCCGGCAGCAGCATCGGGTCGAGCGAGCCGGCGCCGACGAAAAAGCGCAGCCGGTTCGCATCGTCGAGACCGATCATCCGCTCGCGCCAGCCGGCTCCGGCGCGGACGAACTGGCGGATGGGCACCGCGTCAAACAGCTCATTACCAACAATCAGAAGCGGCGCCTGCGGTAGTGTGTCCACGGCCTCATGCCAGGCGACGGTGGCCGACGTCCCGGCAAGCGTTCGTTTCTGGACCTCGGTCAACCGCGGACTGGTCTCGATCAAGGCGAACGATGCGCTGGCGGTAAGCGTCGGATCGAGCCGCGAAAGCGTGCGCAGCATATCTCTCATCAGCGTGCCGCGGCCGGGGCCTATTTCGGCGATGGCGACCGGCGTCGGCCGGTCGATCGCCAGCCACGCCTGGTAGAGCCAGATGGCGACCAGTTCGCCAAACATCTGGCTGATCTCCGGCGCGGTGACGAAGTCGCCGGCGGCGCCGAACGGCTCGCGTGTCGTATAGTAGCCGTCCAGCGGATCGAACAGGCAGAGCGCCATGTATTCGCTGATGGGGATCGGTCCCACCGCACCGATCAGCTCGGCGATGCGGGTCTTCAGCCGCGTCATGCCGGCTGCGGTTTTGTCACCGGCTTGGCTGTAGCCATCGCCCAGATGCCGGCCAGCACCATCGGCAGTGACAGCACCATTCCCATGGTCAGCCAGCTCGTGCCAAGGAGGTAGCCAAGCTGCTGGTCGGGCT
Source organism: Mesorhizobium sp. M0898 (assembly GCF_040319695.1). NCBI lineage: Bacteria > Pseudomonadati > Pseudomonadota > Alphaproteobacteria > Hyphomicrobiales > Phyllobacteriaceae > Mesorhizobium > Mesorhizobium sp. M0898. The sequence continues at coordinate 70,947 of NZ_JAMYOE010000011.1, forward strand.
CGCGAAAGAATTCGACGAAGATGCGCGAGGCGCCATAGCCGGCGATGAAGGCGCCGCCGACGAAGCGCGGCGTCTTCAGCTTGAGCCGCGAATGGGTGAGGAAGCGCAGGATAAGGAACAACACCAGCCCTTCGAGCAGCGCCTCGTAGATCTGGCTCGGATGGCGTGCAAATGGACCGCCATTGGGGAATTCGAATGCCCATGGAACGTCGGTCGGCCGGCCCCATAGTTCGGAATTGATGAAGTTTGCCAGGCGAACGAGGCCAAGCCCCACCGGCACGCCGGCGGCAACCACGTCGAACAGCGACCATGTGCGGATGCCGCGAGACCGGGAAAACAGCGTCATTGCGACAATGACGCCGATCAGACCGCCATGAAACGACATGCCGCCCTGCCAGACGGCGACGATATCGAGCGGATTGGCGATGTAGCGCGGCAGGTCGTAGAACAGCACGTAGCCGGTGCGTCCGCCGAGCACCACACCGATGGCTGCCCAGACGATGAAGTCGTCGAGGTCGACGGGCTTCATCGGCAGGGTGCCGTCGGGCCACAGTTTTGGGTTGGTGACGAGGCGCTTGGCATACCACCAGGCGAACAGAATGCCGACGATGTAGCCGACGCCGTACCAATGCACCGCCAGCGGTCCGATCCGGACGATGACCGGGTCGATGTTGGGAAAGGGCAGGGCGGCCAGCGGCAGCAAATATTCGCTCAACAGGGTCTCCGGGTTCCCAATCAGGTTCGGGCGCGGACCATGCGGCAGGCTTTTGGCGGGGTCAAGGCAAGCATATGCTTGCATTCCGAATCGCGCGCCACTACGTCAATTCGACCAAGCGAGGATTTGCCATGGCGACCGGACCGAACCGCATTCTCGATGAATTCGCCAAGCTGATGACCGATGCAGCCGGTGCCGCGCAAGGCGTGCGGCGCGAGGTGGAGACCGCCTTCAGGGGCCAGGCCGAGCGCATACTCAACTCCATGGACGTGGTGCACCGCGAGGAATTCGAGGCCGCTCGCGACATGGCGGCGAAGGCCAGGGAAGAAAACACCCGCCTCGCCGCTCGCATCGAGGCGCTCGAGGCCAGGCTTGCCGAATTGACCGGTCAACCAGCGCCTGCGGCTGCGTCAAAGCCGCGTGCAAAAAAATAAAAAGAAATAAATCGTTAAACTTTTCCACAAAGCCGGATCGCAAAAAGCGCTTTGTCGTGAATCGCTTACCGGTACTGCGTGAATCTTTGTGACAGCGCCTTTCCACATGCGAATGACGCAGTGCGAAAAATTTGGCTGGTCACGCGACTCCCGATCAATAGACTGAATTTGTTGCATGATTCGGAGCAGGGTCATGCGCCGGGCGGTGGGGTCCGGTCCGGGGTCTTTGCGTTGACGAAGTCCTGGCCGTCCGAGTTCTAGGCAGAATTGTTCGAGTGTGCCTCTCCCGCGGAGCGTGTGGTGGCGCTCCCAGAACGACAGGAAGCATTTCATGGAACTTCTCGAACTCGAATTCTCCCGCGAAATCCATCCGGTGGATGTTATCGAGCAGGTGGCGCACAATAACGATTGGTCCTTCGAGCGGGCCGGCGACGACGAGATCTCGATCTCGGTTGCCGGAAGCTGGACCGACTACCACGTTTCATTCTCCTGGATGGAGGACTACGAGGCGCTGCACCTGGCCTGCGCCTTCGACATCAAGGTCCCGGAGGCGCGCGCGCTCGAGGTGATGCGGCTGCTTTCGCTGATCAACGAGCAGATGCTGTTTGGCCATTTCGATCTCTGGGAGCAGGAAGGCGCCATCATGTTCCGCCAGTCGCTGCTGCTGGCCGGTGGGGTCGAGCCGTCGAGCCAGCAGGTCGAGGTGCTGCTGTCGTCGGCGCTGGAGGCCTGCGAATGCTATTTCCAGGCGTTCCAGTTCGTCGTCTGGTCAGGAACTTCGGCCAAGGATGCGTTGGCCGGCGTGCTGTTCGAAACTTACGGAAACGCCTGACCGTCGATGGTTTCGAGCAACGCGCGAAAACCCGAGATCAGCTTTGCCGATTTCGACCGCGTCGACATCCGCGCCGGCACGATCGTCGAGGCAGAGCCTTTTCCCGAGGCGCGCAAGCCGGCGATCAAGTTGAAAATCGATTTCGGTCCCGTGATCGGAGTGAAGAAATCCTCGGCCCAGATCACGAAATACTATTTGCCCGAAGCCCTGATCGGCCGGCAGGTGTTCGCTGTGGTCAATTTCCCGCCGCGTCAGATCGGGCCATTCATGTCGGAAGTGCTGACGCTCGGCTTTCCCGATGAAGAGGGCGCGGTGGTGCTTGGGGCAATCGAACGCAAAGTGCCGGACGGCGGCAGGTTGTTCTAGCTGCGCTGTTGTTCACGCAGCCAGTTTACGCCTGGTACCCAGCGCTTCTTCGACCGTTTCCATGAACATTTCCGCGCAGGTCTTCCAGCTGTAGCGCATTGCGCGTTGCCGCGCCTCGGCGCGGTCGACGTGAAGGGCGGCGAGCGCTGCTTGCCGCAGGTCGTCCGACACCGCGCCGCCGATGCCGTCACCCACAATATCGATGGGTCCGGTGACGGGATAGGCTGCGACCGGCGTGCCGCTGGCCAGCGCCTCGATGATGACGTTGCCGAACGTGTCGGTACGGCTGGGGAAGACGAAAGCATCGGCCGAGGCGTAGATCTCGGCCAGTTCGTCGTTCGGACGATGGCCAACGAAATGGGCATCGGGATATCTGGCCTTCAGCTTCGCCAATTCCGGCCCTTCGCCTACGACCACCTTGCTGCCGGGCAGATCGAGGCCTAGGAAGGCCGGCAGGTTCTTTTCGATCGCGACGCGGCCGACGCAGAGGAAGATCGGTCCGGGAAATCCCAGGTCCTTTCTTTTGTCCGGCCGAAAATGATCGGTGTCGACGCCGCGCGTCCACGGCCGGAGCTTGGTGAAGCCGCGGGCCGCAAGATCGTCGGCAAGCGACTGGGTGGCAACCAGCGTGCCCTGTCCTGAATTGTGGAAATCACGCAGCCAGCGATAGGCCCATGCTTCAGGCACCGGCAGGCGCGCGCTCAGATATTCCGGAAAACGTGTGTGATAGCTGGTCGTGAACGGGCGGCCGGCGTTGCGGCAGTAGCGCCGGGCCATAATGCCGAGCGGTCCTTCGGTGACGATATGGATGTGGTCCACCTTGCGTGCCTCGATCAGCTGCGCCACGCGGTGCGGCGTCGTCAGCGCCAGCCTGATATCGGGATAGGTCGGCAGAGGCAGGGTGCGAAAGATATTCGGCGTCAGGAAGTCCGTCTCGATATCGAAGGATTTCAGGGTCTCCGAGAGACGCTCCAGCGTGTGGACGACGCCGTTGACTTGCGGGCGCCAGGCGTCGGTGACCATCAGGATGCGCATGGCGGTCCCTTGGCGGCAAGCTTGATTGCCTCGCCGCGACGCCTGAGCGGCGACCACGCCGCAGCTCGGGCGTCGCACCAGCGCACCTGGGCAGGCGCGGGGTCGAAATGAGGCCGCAGGGCCGAATCAATCAGGATCGCGCGCTTCATTGGCGCTCTTCACCATGGTTTCATGACGGGCCGATGAAGGCCCGGGTGTCGCTGCCGTCAAGCGGGGACCTTGATCACCGCCCGAAGGCCGCCGAGCGGGCTGCGTTCGAGGACAATGTCGCCGCCATGGCTGCGGGCAATGTCTCGTGCGATGGAGAGGCCAAGGCCGGTGCCGCTGGCGTCGAGGTTGCGGGCCTCGTCCAGCCGCACGAACGGCTTGAATACATCCTCTCGCTTTTCGGGCGGAATTCCCGGGCCGTCATCGTCGATGGTGACGAGCAGCGAACCGCGCCCATGATTGGCATTGATCTCCACCGTCTTGGCATAGCGGAATGCATTGCCGACGACGTTGGACAGCAGCCGCGCAAAGGCATTGGGGCGCACGTGCACATGCGGATCGCCGACAAGCACGGTCGACAGCTTGCGCTTGCGCAGCGCGGCTTCCTCGCGAAGCTTGTCGAAGAAGGCTTCGAGATCGAACTGACCGGCATCTTCCGAAGCTTCGCCGCGTGCAAAGGCAAGGTAGCCTTCCAGCATCGACTGCATGTCGTCGATGTCCTGATCGAGTGCCTGGGTATCGGCCGCCTTGGTCCCGGCAAGCGCCAATTGCAGCTTGAAGCGGGTGAGGATGGTCCTCAGATCGTGGCTGACGCCGCTCAGCATGGCGGTGCGCTGCTCGAGCTGGCGTTCGATGCGTTCGCGCATCTGGATGAAGGCAAAGCCGGCGCGGCGGACTTCCTCGGCGCCGCGCGGGCGAAAATCGCGCGGCATCGGCCGGCCCTTGCCGAAGCTCTCGGCCGCCTCGGCCAGCGTCAGAATCGGCCGGATCTGGTTGCGCAGGAAGGGAATGGCTATCATCAGCAGCACCAGCGAGGTGCCGACCATCCAGATCAGGAAAATATGGGTGTTCGATGCATAGGCCTGGCTGCGGCGCACGAAGACGCGCAGCACCTTGTTCTCGAGCTGGACGCGGACCTCGACGATATTGGAATTGCCGACCGTATCGATCCAGAACGGACGGTTGATCTGGCGGGTGATCTCGGACGAAAGGATCTCGTCGAGGATCGAGAAGAACGGCTTTGGCCCGGGAGGCGGCAGCGGGTCGGGCGGGAGGAGGTCGACCTTCAGCTGCATGCGATCCTGGGCGATGCGGATGACGTTGGCGTAGTCGGCGTCATGCGGATAGGTCTCTATCAGGTCGATGATGGCGGCGATGTCGCGCACCGTGGCCTGCGACAGGCGTTGCGTCACGGTCTGCCAGTGGCGCTCCATGAAGACAAAGGCGACGACCGACTGCAGCATGATCATTGGCGCGATGACGATGATCAGCGAGCGGGCATAGAGCCGCTTCGGCATGTAAAGCGACACCAGGCGCCAGAAACGGTTCCAGGCGCGCGGCACGGCCTTGAGCGCCCGCGTCGCGCGGGCGCTGAAGCCGCCATCTCCCGGCCGTTCGAGTTGCGTGGTCGCCATTCGTCCTTTCGCTCACCGGGACCCGGCAAAGGGCCGCTGTCGGCGGCATTCTATTCCACGCTGAGCCGATACCCAATACCGCGCACGGTCTGCAGCCAGACCGGATTGGACGGATCGCGTTCGATCTTGCGGCGCAGCCGGTTGATCTGGACGTCGATCGTGCGCTCGCCGACCTCGGATTCATCGCCGACAAGCTCATGCCGCGGTATCGTTTCGCCGGCACGCGCAGCGAAGATCGCCAGGATTTCCTGCTCGCGGTCGGTCAGCTTGAGCGCCTCGCCGCCGCGCTTCAGCTCACGCCTGGCGATCTGGAACGTATAGGGGCCAAAGACCAGCTGTTCGACCTTGGGCGTCGTCGCGGGGCCGCCGCGGCGCAGGATATTGTTGATGCGCAGGATCAGCTCGCGCGGGTCGAACGGTTTAGGCAGATAGTCGTCGGCACCGGCCTCGAGCCCGGTGATCCGGCTGTCGGTTTCGGACAGTGCGGTGAGCATCAGGATCGGCACGTTTTTCTCGGCCCGCAGCGCCTTGGTGAGATCGACGCCGCTTTCACCCGGCATCATGACGTCGAGCACGATCAGATCGAAGTCGAGGCCGGCGAGCTTGCGCCTCGCCTCGCCGGAATTTCCGGCGACGGTGACGCGAAAACCGTTTTCGGTCAGATACTGTTTCAGAAGATTGCGGATACGGGTGTCGTCGTCGACCACCAGCAGATGCGGCGCGTCGTCTTCCGGTGCTGTCGGATGATCAACCCTCTCAATGGTCTCCATGGTTTTTCCCTGACATCTTTGCGGGCACAATGTCGATCTGCGCCCTTAGTTCCGGATTTACCATCGCTTCAAGGAACCGTTCGATAACGGCGCGTTCGGTGGCTCCGGAATCTTCCAATGCAGCATGGATGCGGCGCGACTGTGGCCGCGCCAGTGCCAGCGCCAGAGCACGGCCCTTGGCCGTCGGATAAAGCTCGCGCTGGCGGCGGTCGCGGGGGCCCTGCAATTGCACGATATGGTCGGTGTCGATCAGTTGCTTGAGCACGCGCGCCAGGCTCTGCTTGGTGATCTTGAGCACATCGAGGAGCTCGGCGACCGTCAGGCCGGGCCGGCGATTGACAAAATGCAACACCCGATGATGGGCGCGGCCAAAACCGTAATCGGCCAGGATCTGGTCCGGATCGGAGGTAAAGTCGCGATAGGCGAAGAAGAACAACTCGATGATGGCGAAATCGATGCCGTCCTCGTCGGTGATCGCTGTCCTGATCGGCTCTGCGGCTGCGTGGCTCGTCATCTTTTCTCCGTGTGAAGTAGGAAATTATGTCAGCACTATTGACGTATTTTCCGCGCGATGGTAATTTTTGGCAAGCTTTTCGGCGGATTGCGAACGAAAAGGCAAGCGAAGCCGTTTTTTCCGGAACTTCCTGAGTTTGCCAGACCTTAAATATCCGCCTACGCTTTGAGACAATGGCCGCCCGCAGCGGCCGAGGCGAAACACGCAACGACACAATGATGTGCGGGCTGCCGCCCGCGGGAGGTTACCATGGCATCCGTTCCCTTCGACCAACTGGACGGCTTTATCTGGATGAACGGCGAATTCGTCAAATGGGCCGACGCCAAGATCCACGTCTTGACCCACGGGCTGCACTACGCCAGCGCGGTATTCGAGGGCGAGCGCGCTTATGGGGGCGAAATTTTCAAGCTGACCGACCACACCGAACGCCTGCATGAATCGGCGCGCCTGCTTGGCTTCAAGATACCCTACTCGGTCGCCGAGATCGACGACGCCTGCCGCACGCTGTTGAAGAAGCAAGGTTTCCAGGACGCCTATGTCCGGCCGATCGCGTGGCGCGGCAGCGAACAGATGGGCGTTTCCGCACAGAACAGTCGGATCAACTGCGCCATCGCCATCTGGCAGTGGCCAAGCTATTTCGACCCGGCGCAGAAGCTCAAGGGGATCCGCCTCGACATGGCCGAATGGCGCCGCCCCGACCCGCGCACCGCACCGTCGAAATCGAAGGCGGCCGGACTCTACATGATCTGCACCATGTCCAAGCATGCCGCCGAGGCCAAGGGCTATGCCGACGCCATGATGCTCGACTGGCGTGGCCAGGTGGCGGAAGCGACAGGCGCCAACATCTTCTTCGTCAAGGACGGCAAGATCCATACGCCCAAGCCTGATTGCTTCCTCGACGGCATCACCCGCCGCACGGTTATCGGCCTTGCCAAGGACCGCGGTTTGGAGGTGATCGAGCGCGCCATCATGCCGGATGAGCTTGAAGGCTTCCAGCAGTGCTTCCTCACCGGGACGGCAGCCGAGGTGACGCCTGTTTCGGAGATCGGTCCATACCGATTCGAGGTCGGCGAAATCGCCAAGACGCTGATGAATGACTATTCTGCGGCCGTTCAGCCCAAGCACGCAATCGCTGCAGAATAACGAAAGTCACAGCTTTTTTAACTAGTAAGGGCGGTTTTCGGGCCGCCCCTTTTATTTAAGCGCTTCTGCATTTGACTTTCACACAATTCGGCGTCTCATGATGGGGTCGGCCCGGGAGGCTGGCAGCTATGGAGGGACTGGAAATATGGATATGAACACGCTTCTTCCGATCATTATTCAGGTGATTACGGGTATCATCGGTGGTCAGGCGGTTGGCGCGGCTATCAAGACTGCGGCGATGGGGCAGCTTACCAAAATCCTGGGCGGCGCTGTCGGCGGCGTCGGCGGTGCGGCCATCCTCAACAGTCTGCTGGGTGGCTCGGTCGATCCGGCAGCCGCCGCCACGGCGGCAGGGGCCGGCAGCGCGTTGAACATTTCAAATATCGTTGGCGGTGCCGGCGGCGGCGCCATCCTGACCGGCATCATCGGTGCGGTCATGAACGCGATGAAGAAATAAGCTTTGACGTTTCAGGTTTTCAAATGGGCGGCTTCGGCCGCCCATTTCGTTTGCCGTTTGTGGGAGCGGTGGACGCCGTTCGCGTGTGTCTCTACATCAGGGCCTGGTTCAAGGTTGGAGCTCTCCTGACGCGTTCGAGGGGACGCGCAGCGCTCCGACAGCGTGAAAGGACGAATATGGGTCAGCTCAACGCCGGCATCGTGCCGGTCACGCCGTTCCAGCAGAACTGCACCATCCTCTTCGACATGGACGACAGGCAAGGCGTTGTCGTCGATCCGGGCGGCGACATCGACAAGGTGCTGGCGGCGCTCGAGGACAATGCGATCACTGCCGGCGCGATCTGGATTACGCACGGCCATATCGACCATGCCGGCGGGGCCATGGAACTGAAGGAGGCGCTCGGTATCGAGATCATCGGTCCGCATGCCGCCGACCGGCCGCTGCTCACCAATCTCGAGAACCAGGCAAAGCGCTACGGCATCACCGATCCCGTGCGCAACTGTGTCCCCGACCGGTTCCTTGCCGAAGGCGAGACCGTTTCGTTCGGCTCGCACGTGTTCGAGGTGCTCCATTGTCCGGGCCATGCACCCGGCCACGTCGTCTACTATAGCCGGGCTGCGAAGTTCGCCCATGTCGGCGACGTGCTGTTCCGCGGTTCGGTCGGCCGCACCGATCTGCCGGGCGGCAACCACGCCGCGCTGATCGCCTCGATCAAGGAGAAGCTTTTGCCGTTGGGCGACGACATCGGCTTTATCTGCGGCCATGGTCCCGGCGGCCGTTTTGGTGAGGAGCGGCGGAGCAATCCTTTTCTGGTCTGAAACCGCTTGCCGGAAACAAAAAGCGCGGCCTGTGCGACCGCGCTTTTTTCCGACGGGAAACTGCCTCCGCTAATTGGCGGTGCAGAAATGCTGTTCGCCGTCATAGCCGGTGAACGTGCCGGTACGGGCGTTGAAGCTCCGGTAGCGGTCCGAGCAGTATTCGTACCAGCCGCGGGTCCACGGCTCCGCATAGCTTTCGGCATAGGCCACTCGCGGCTGCACGTAATAACGGCGCACCGGGGCAGGCCTGTAGTATTCATCATCATAGGCCGGGTCGTAATAGCGGGGCTGCGGGCTGGCGAGCGCACCGCCGATCAGGGCACCGGCCGCAAGGCCGAGCACGCCGGCCGCAACGGCGTCGCCGTTGCCGTGGTGCCGGCGGTGATGGCGCCATTCGTCGGCATTGGCCGCGGGCAAGGTCGCAAGCGTGGTCGCAACGACCGCGGCGGACAGGATGGCAGTCTTGAAAATTCGGTTCATGTCAGTCTCCTTCGTGCCGGCCCGGGTCGTTTCGGGGGATGCGGTCCGGCTTTAACGAAGATTAATATGCGACCGTGGCTGAACGGGGGCTGAACGAAATTTGGCCAGGCGGTTCATCTAACTGGGCGGTTCAAGCGTGCGGCAAATACCGCAGGCCAGACCGGCCCACGTCCATTCTGCCCGGGGGTGGTTCAGCCGATCGACAGGTTGACGGCTTTCGGACCCTTGCCGCGCTTGTCCGGCTCGGTGTCGAATGTCACTTTCTGCCCATCCTCAAGACCGGGAAGACCCGACGCCTGCACGGCCGAAATATGGACGAAGACATCCTTTGCCCCGTCGTCCGGCGTGATGAAGCCGAAGCCCTTGGCGTGATTGAAGAATTTGACGGTGCCGGTCTGCGGCATGGGAAGCTCCTTTGATCCCACAAGTCCAGTCTCGGGCCGGCAAATGCCCGGACGGAAATTTGTCCTTTATTTTAGTGCCATCGGCAAGAGAAAGTTTTGCGGGTGCCGGCAAGCATCCCGGAACACAAAAGGCGCGACGAAAACCGCCGCGCCTTTACAGAATTCAAGTTCACTCAAAAGCCTTGCAGCATCCTCACACCCCGAAAGGACGCGCGGAACGCCGCCGTTCAGGCGGCGCGGAGATTGACCGCTTTCGGACCCTTGCCCATACGGTCGGGCTCGACATCGAAGGTGACCTTCTGACCGTCGACGAGCGTGCGCAGCCCGGAAGCCTCGATCGCCGAGATGTGGACGAACACATCCTTGGCGCCGCCATCGGGCGTGATGAAGCCGAAGCCTTTGGTAGCGTTGAAGAATTTAACGGTGCCGGTCTGGGCCATTGGGGAAACTCCTTCACCCGTGTCAGTCTTGGTGGTTCCGCCCGCCGCCTGGCGCCGTGGGCAAGTCCCGGTGGTTGCTTCGGCAGTCATGCATTGGCGCATGGGTAAAACCCCCCGCCGAAAAACGGGGCTGTCAGAGATTCACAGTATCGGGGAAAGGTCGTCCAAAACGTTCCGCTCTCCGGGTCGCAAATGCCCGAACACAAAATTTATCGCACGGAAACGTGATGCTTGCAAGACACAGCCGCGGGCGGCCCCAACAGGCGCATCCCGACGCATCGCACCGATAGTCCCGGTTCTCTGCGCGGTCATCGGCCAGACTTCACCCAGGCATGGTCCAGCAAGCGGGGCAGGTGCTGTCTTGGCTTGCGCCGGCATACCGCCCTGGCTCGCCAGTTGCAAACAGGGGTTGCATCTGGCAGCGGAATGACGAGGATCGGCCTGACCCAGGCACCATTTGTGCGGGCAGGAGTTTCGAGGGAGGGAACATTCATGCGGTTTCTTGCGGCAATCTTTCCGCGGCAGGTTTTTTCCATCCTGTTCCTGTCGGCAATTCTCGCAGCTTGCACCGTCGTGGTGGATGATGAGGGGCCGGGGCCGCGCCCGCCACGGCCGGGGCCGCAATTCTGCACCAGGCAATATGACCCGGTCTGTGCCCGGCGCGGCGGCGACCGCCAGACCTTCGCCAATGCCTGCCTTGCCGAACGGGCCGGATACCGCATCATTCGCGAGGGCGAGTGCCGCGGCGGTGGTGGCGGCGGCGAGCAGACATTCTGCACCCGCGAATACCGCCCGGTCTGTGCCCGTCGCCATGGCGAACTGCGCACATTCCCCAACGAATGCGAAGCCCGCGCGGCGGACTATCGCGTCGTCGATGACGGGCCCTGCTAGCGCACCGACCTCAGCCTGGCCGGATAAGCACCATCTGGGCCCCGGCGTAGAGCTCAGCGCCGTTCCCGTTGGAGATGCGCAGGCGACGCGGATCTGCGGCATCATCAGCATGTGAAGCAGCGTTGCGGCGCGTCGGCTCAGTTGGCGGGGTTGTCGACCGGTTCGAGATTGTCTTCCGTGGTGACCCGCTCATAGGTCTCCTGATCGCTGCGGATGCGATATTGCGGCGAGCCGTCCTTGACCGGCAGCCGGCTCTTGATCTGGAACAGCTCCGCGGTCTTTTGGGCAAGGCCGGTGCGGCTCTTCATGCGGACGGTCTGGCCGACGGTGAAGATATGCGCCGGCGTGTCCGTGCGCCGCGCATTCTGCTGGAAGCGGATCATGTGACATTCTCCTGGTCGTGCCGAAGCGCTGCGTCGAGCTCGGCATGGTCAATGGCGACAAGCTGGCTGGTCGCGCTTTTCACTGTCCTTGCCGGCAGATGGATGAAAGTGGCGACGCGGCGCCAGGCAGGCCAGGACATGCCGTCGATCAGTTCTTCGTCGTGGTCGATGTCATAGTCGCCGGCCGGCTGCATGCCATCCAGCCCGCCAAGCACGAAAGGTGCCGCGAAATGCGCTATGGAATGGGTGGTGCGAGCAGACATTCTTGTGCGCCTCGAAGTTCTCGCTTGTGCCTTGAAGTTCTCGTGCCTTGAAGTTTCTTTCCGGCCTGCCCCGGAAGCGGAGCCTGCATTGCGGTACCAGGTGTCGGCGATTTGGATAAGTTTGGCGGGCCGAGAATCCCTGACACCGCGGGGCCAAGCATGACCCAAACGGTTTCATACCTCTAGTCTGAAAATACGACTTATTCAAGAAGTTTTCGGCCTCTTACCCCTACCAACGTCAAATTACTTTTCTATAGTTATCCGCAGAACGATGATACGGTCCCGGAGCACCTCGAAAATTATTTGAAGAACTTCCGAAAAAATTCCTCCGGCATTTGTATTTATCTAGCAATGGAAGGAAGAGAGTCATGAACTCCGCAAGAACACCGGATGTCCCGACAGTTGCAGTCAGTCCTGTCGCAAAGCCGATAAAGGTCTTGTCGCCGCGTCTCACGATAAGAAGCGACGAGGCGGCAAGGCGAAGGATTGCCGACACCGACGGCACGGCGCGGCGGGCGCGCCAGCTTGCCGAAAGCAACCGCCTGATTTGACGCGCAAGCCATGACGCTCAATTTTCCCAATCCCAGCCGCTCCTATGACGCGGCGGCCAAGCGCATTCGTTTCGTCGGCCATGACGGCATGCTCGAAGTCCCGTTCTTTGTCGAGGTCGCGGCACTTTCGGCGGCAAACCCGGCTGCAAGCGGAGCCGAGGCCGAATTTCTCAGCGCCTTCGACGCCAAGCGTTCGTCGATCCACGAGATTGCGCGCCAAGCCTACTCGCACGGCCGCAGGAACATGTATGTGCTGACGCCGGCCGACTTCCGCTAGCTCGGTGGGTTCCGAGGTTCGCTCCCTTGCGACCGCCTCTGCTCTTGCACGCGCCGCAGCGATGGCCTAGATCGCGGCAGGCGGACAACACGGCAGGTTTCCCATCAACAGAGATCCGAGACAACCGGCAGGCGCACGTTACGGCTCAGGCGGGCAGCCACCACTGGGGCTCGACCAGTACGTGCAGCAAGCGCTGCAGCTGCACCAGGCGGGGCGCCGGCAGGAAGCCGAGGCGCTTTACCGACAGGTGCTGGCGCAAAAGGCCAACCACCCGGCTGCTGCGCATTTCCTCGGGCTTCTGCTGCACCAGACCGGGCGCAGCGCTGAGGGGCTGGCGCTGATCGAACAATCGGTGCGTCTGCAACCGAACAATCCGGATTTCCTCAACAATCTCGGCACCGTGCTGCGCGACCTCGGCCGGGTCGCGGCCGCCGCCGATCTCTTCCGCAAGGTGGTGGCGATTCGGCCGGACCAGCTGGCGGCGCGTGACAATCTCGGCTCGTCGCTGAAGCAGCTCGGCCAATTCGAAGGCGCCGAGGATATTTATCGCGGCACGATCGGCCGCAACCCGTTCCATGTCCGCGCCCGCGTCGGGCTTGCCGAAACGCTGCAGGAAGCGGGCCGGCTGGATGAGGCACTGGCTGTTTTTCGCGAGGCGCTGACGATCCGGCCGAAGGATGCCGATCTTTTGCACGGCCTGGGTGTCGGGCTGATGGAAAAGGGCAATCTCGACGAGGCTGCGGATCTTTTCAGGCAGGCGCTGGCTGTGGATCCCGGCATGGCGAGGGCCTGGCTGATGCTTACCCAGGTCAAGCGCCAAAAGGAGCGCGACGCCGAGCTTGCCCGCATGGAGGCGGAGCACGCCAAGGCGCCGCAAGGCAGCCTGGCGCGCATGCAGCTTTCCTTCGGTCTCGGCAAGGCCAATGACGACCTCAGGGAGTATGGCCGCGCCTTCGACTATTTCGCCGAAGGCAACGCGATCCGCCGCCAGGGCATCGACTACGACGCCGGCAAGACGCGCGGCGAGTTCGAGGCGATGAAGGCGGTGTTCGACAAGGCCTTTTTTGAAAGGCACAAGCCGAGCGGGATAGCCGAGGACACGCCGATCTTCGTCGTCGGCATGCCGCGTTCCGGCACCACGCTGGTCGAGCAGATCATCGCCAGCCATCCGCAGGTCTATGGCGCCGGCGAGCTCAGCATATTGAAGACGGCGGTCGGCAAGCAGTTTCCGCTCAGCATGAAGGGCGGCTTTCCCTGGGGCATCGCCGACATGCCCGACAAGGCCTATGCCGAGGCCGGCCGGGCCTATCTCGACATGTTGCACGCCCGCTATCCGGGTTCTCGACAGGTCACCGACAAGATGCCCGGCAATTTCCTGTTGGTCGGTTTCATCCACATGATGCTGCCGCGGGCCAAGATCATCCATTGCGCGCGCGATGCGGCGGCGACCTGCCTGTCGATCTACAAGGTGCACTTCCGCGGCGACAGCCATCGCTACGGCTACGATCTCGACGAGCTCGCCGATTTCCACAATCTGTACACCGACATCATGGCGCACTGGCATGCCGTGCTGCCTGATGTCGTGCACGACGTTCGCTACGAGGATTTCGTCGCCGACCAGGAAGGCCGGTCGCGGGCGCTGATCGCCCATCTCGGCCTGCCGTGGGACGACGCCGTGCTGTCGTTCCACGAGACCGACCGGCCGGTGCGAACGGCGTCGGCTGCGCAAGTGCGCCAGCCGATGTATCAGGGCTCGGTCGACCTGTGGAAGCGCTATGGCGACCGGCTGAAGCCGCTGCACGACAAACTTGATCGAGGGGCGCCTACAGCTCGATGAAGGGCTGAAAACCGCCAAAGATCATGCGCTTGCCGTCGAATGGCATGGTCTCCCAGTCCGACTTGAGGCGCGGGTCGGCCATCACCTTGGCCATCACCGCGTCGCGGCTCTGGCGCGATTCGTAGACCACCCATGAGAAGATGACGACCTCGTCGTCCTTGGCCTGTACGGCGCGCGGGAACGAGGTGAGCTCGCCATAAGGGACGTCGTCGCCGACGCATTCGACGTAGGCAAGAGCACCGTGCTCCTTCCAGACGGCGCCGCCGGTTTCCGCCAGCTTCTTGTAAGCATCGAGCTTTGCCTTTGGTACGGCAAGTACGAAACCGTCGACATTAGGACATCTGATTTCCTCCATGCGATCGTTTTCCTCTCCGTCTGGAGCGGGAGAGGTGATTTCAGACACAGCCTGTGTGGAATGCTAAGCTGCTTTCACCGGTGCGTTCATTGCCCATTCGACACCGAACGGATCACGCATATTACCCCAGCGGTCGCCCCAGAACATCACCTGCAACGGCACGACTTCCTTGCAGCCCGCCTCGATGGCCCGCTTCCACCAGGCGTCGATGTCGTCGCTGCCGAGATGGAGCTGCATGGTGTAGCCCTGCGGTTTCACAGCGGCCATTCCATGCTCGGGATAGAAGTCGGAAAGCATCAGGGTCGAACCGTTGATGTGGAGATGGATATGCATGGTCCGGCCCTGTTCATCCGGCGGATAGGCAAAGACCTGCTCGGCACCGAAGGCCTTTTGGTAAAATTCTGCGGCTTTGAAAGCGCCGTCAAGCTGAAGGTAGGGCGTCAATCCGCCAAGCACTTTGGCGGCGGGCTGGGTCTGCGGCTGGTCATTCATGTCATGCTCCTCTTTGCGTCTGGTTTGCCTTTGCGAACCACAGGACGAACGGAACGGCGACGATCCTACACGGCCGATGGTTTTTTGGATTTGAAATGGCGCCTGCCGCGACGGCCAACTGCCACCTTCAACCTTCGATGCGAATCCGCGGGCTGTTTTGCGCGTCGACGACGATTTCCGGCCAGCCAATATCTTTGCGCAGCTCGATCGGCAATGACAGGATGGCGCGTTCGCTGCGATAACGGGCGCGAGCCGCCGAGTAACGCGTTACGGCGTGACCTATGGATGACAGAATGGACATGATGCTTTCTCCTCGATTGGCGCCGGCATCACCGTGTCGGCAACCCAAGGACGTGGCATGCGATCATCATCCGACAGAGCGCCGGAATTTTTTTCCGCAAGCCTTCAGCCGCCGGCTTCGGCAACCTCCCGGAAGAACTCCTCCGGGCTGTCGATCTCGGTCAATCGCCGTTTCTCGATCAGCCAGATGCGGTTGCCAACCGCGCGGATGAAGGAGCGGTCGTGCGAGGCAAGCAGGCAACTCGCCTGATGTTCCAGCAATTCCGCTTCCAGTGCTTCCTGACCATCGATATCGAGATGATTGGTCGGCTCGTCGAGCAAATAGAAATTGGGATTGGCGAGCCTGAGCGCCAGCATCATCAGCCGCGCCTTCTGCCCGCCCGACAGCACGCCGATCCTGCGCTCCTGCATGTCGATGCTGACGCCGGCGCCCGCCAGCAGCGAGCGGGCGCGCTGCTCGCCGACATCGAATCTGCGCGAGAGCATCGCCAGCGGCGTGTCGTCGCCGCCGATGCCCGACAATGCCTGGCCGCTATAGCCGAGCACCGTCGACGGCGTCACCTTCAGGCTTTGCGCCGCCGTTTCCGGCTCGACGATGGCGTTCCGGATCAGGCCGATCAGCCGTGACTTGCCGACGCCGTTACGGCCGAGCAGGACGATGCGGTCGCCTTGGCAGATGTGGCGCTTGCCGGTGCTGAACAGAACCGTGCCGTCAGGTGTTCCGACCACCAAATCGTCGAGCGTGATCAGCACCTTGGCATGGCTGCCGCGATTGGCGAGCTTGATCGCGCCCGCCGATCTTTCGCGGTGTGCCGGCGCTGCCGCTTCTTCCAGACGCTCTGCCCGCTGGTTGAGCTGCTTGGTCTTGACCGTCAAAAGGTCGCTGCCGGAATTGATGCCGATATTGTTGAGCTTGGTCGCTTGCCGGCGCAGCTGTTGCGCCACCTTCATGTCGCGCTGGAACTTGCGTTCGGTCGAGGTGTCGACCTCGTCCAGCGCAAGCCTCGCCCGCGAATAGGGCAGCGAAAACACCGGCGATTGTTCGGGGCGCAGGAACAGCGTCCGGTTGGTCGTAGCATCGAGAAAAGCGCGGTCGTGGCTGGCAATCACCACCGGCACCTCCCGCGGCAGCGCCTTCAGCCAGGTCTCGAGCTGGCTGATCTTGCCGAGGTCGAGATGGTTGGTCGGCTCGTCGAGAAGCAGGACGTCGGGGTCGGTGACCCAGACGCGGGCGATCAACGCCAGCCTTTGCCAGCCGCCGCTCAGCGCCTGCATTGGCCGCCCGCGCATCGGTTCTGGCACGTCAAGCGAGTCAAGAACCACATCGACGCGCCATTGTTCGCTTTCGACCTGTCCGGCCGGCAAGGCATCAGCGACCACCTGCTGGAAGCTGCGCCCGGCCAGCGCTGCCGGGACGACTTGCTCGACATAGCCGACGCGCAGGCCGCGCGTACGGGTGATGTCGCCTGATGTCGGCTCCATCTCGCCGGTCAGGCACTTCAGCAAAGTGGATTTGCCGCGCCCATTGGCGGCGACGATGCCGAGCCGGTCGCCGGTGCCGATGGTGAGGTCGAGGTTGGAAAACAGCGGCGCATTCAGGGTGACGCCGAGGGATTTGAGGCTGATCAGGGCCATTTTGATTTCTCTGGTCTTGCCGGAGCCCGGCTCAATGCACTTTGACGGTGCACGTGCCAGCCATTAGGCTCGGCATTGCGCACCACGAAGGGCAGACCAAAAAATCGAAGCGGGGAAAAACCCGGACCGTCCCTGGTCAGCCCTGCAAGCTAGCTCGCAGGGCAAAGACAGGGCCGCGCTGACGGTGGTGAGAAAATAACACGCAGCCCTCCTTTCAAGACGTTCGAGTTGTAGAAACTGGCTACACCAAGGCTAGGGCCGATGGCAAGTGGCTAGGCTCCCCCTTCTCCACTTGTGGGAGAAGGTGGCCGCGAAGCGGTCGGATGAGGGGTGCTCCAGCTTGGCACCGACGGCGATCCGTCCAGCACCCCTCAACCGTCTCGGCGCTGCGCGCCGATCCACCTTCTCCCCCAAGGGGAGAAGGGAAGCTCGCTAGCGTCCCGGGCGCCCCGTCTTGCCAGGCCGGCGCTCTTCGCGGCGGGCGTCGGCCGGGTCTTCGTAGGAGCCGATACCACTGCGCTGGCGGACAATGGGTTTGGCGGAATCGTTGCGTTCCTTCGCGCCCCCCTCTGCCCTGCCGGGCATCTCCCCCACACCGGGGGAGATTGGCTGTGGTTTCGCTGGCACCTTTCCTTCGACCGGCTTTTCCGTCCGCCGCACGGTCATCTCGTCGAGCGAGTTCTTCTTGAACAGCGGCTTGGTCGGTTCGCCCGGGATGCCGAAATCGGAGCCGTGCGCCTCTTCGGCCGACTGCTTCTTGAACAGCGAACGCGACACTGCGCCGGCCGGGGTCGGCATATCCGTGCCCGGCCCCATGGCGTCGAGCGAGGGCTTCGAAAACAGCGGCTTCTTCACCGGCACGGTGCCATCGGCACCCATTTCGTCGAGCGCCGGCTTGCGGAAGAGATTGGGCCGGGCCGCCTCTTCGGCGGCACGTGCCTCGTCGAGCTTGCGGAAACGCTCCTGTTCCTCAGCCGTACGATGTTTGGCCACGCCCTTGTTGTGCTTGCCCTTTTCGCGGCCCGAGACCGGGCTTTCCATGTCGGCATATTTGGCCAGCGGATCGTCGGAGATGGACAGTTCCATCTCGCGCAGCCGTTTGATCTCGTCGCGAATGCGGGCGGCCTTCTCGAAATCGAGGTTGGCGGCGGCGTCGCGCATCTGCTTGTCCAGGGCGTCGAGATGCGCTTTCAGATTGTTGCCCATCATCGCGCCGGCGCTGTCGGTGAACTGCGAAATGTCGGCGCGGACATGGTCCTTCTCGTAGACCGAGTCCAGGATGTCCGAAATGCGCGACTTGACCGATTCCGGGGTGATGCCGTTGGCCGCGTTCCACTCCATCTGCTTTTCGCGACGGCGGTTGGTCTCGGCCATTGCCCGCTCCATCGAGCCGGTGATCTGGTCGGCATAGAGGATGACCTTGCCGTCGACGTTTCTGGCGGCGCGGCCGATCGTCTGGATCAGCGATGTCTCGGAGCGCAGGAAACCTTCCTTGTCGGCATCGAGAATGGCGACGAAGCCGCATTCGGGAATGTCGAGGCCTTCGCGCAGCAGGTTGATGCCGACCAGCACGTCGAAGGCGCCGAGGCGCAGGTCGCGCAGGATCTCGATGCGCTCCAGCGTGTCGATGTCGGAGTGCATGTAGCGCACGCGTATGCCTTGCTCATGCAGATATTCGGTCAAATCCTCGGCCATGCGCTTGGTCAGCACGGTGACCAGCGTGCGGTAGCCGGCCTTCGTGGTTTCGCGGATTTCGCCGACGACGTCGTCGACCTGCGTCTTGGCCGGGCGTACTTCGACCGGCGGGTCGATGAGGCCGGTCGGGCGGATGACCTGCTCGGCGAAGACGCCGCCGGACTGCTCCATCTCCCAGGCGCCGGGCGTCGCCGAAACCGCGACGGAGAGCGGGCGCATGGCGTCCCACTCCTCGAAGCGCAGCGGCCGGTTGTCCATGCAGGACGGCAGGCGGAAACCATACTCGGCCAGCGTCGCCTTGCGACGAAAGTCGCCGCGATACATGCCGCCGATCTGCGGTATGGTGACATGGCTTTCGTCGATGAAGACCAGCGCATTGTCGGGGATGTATTCGAACAAGGTCGGCGGCGGATCGCCCGGCTTGCGGCCGGTCAGATAGCGCGAATAATTCTCGATGCCGGCGCAGGAACCGGTCGCCTCAAGCATCTCCAGGTCGAAGCGGGTGCGCTGCTCGAGCCGCTGCGCCTCAAGCAGGCGGCCAGCCTTTTCAAGCTCTTGCAGGCGATACTTCAGTTCTTCCTTGATCGACTTGATGGCTTGATTCAAGGTCGGCCGCGGCGTCACATAGTGCGAATTGGCGTAGATCTTGACGCTCTTCAGCTCGCCGGTCTTCTGGCCGGTCAGCGGATCGAACTCGGTGATCGCCTCGATCTCGTCGCCGAACAGCGAGATGCGCCAGGCGCGATCCTCAAGGTGGGCCGGGAAGATCTCGATCGTGTCGCCGCGCACCCGGAACGAACCGCGGACGAAATTGATATCCTGGCGCTTGTATTGCTGGGCGACGAGGTCGGCGAGCAGCGCGCGCTGGTCGAGCCGGTCGCCGATCTGCATCTGGAAGGTCATCGCCGTGTAGGTCTCGACCGAGCCGATACCGTAGATGCAGGACACCGAGGCGACGATGATGACGTCGTCGCGCTCAAGCAGCGAACGCGTCGCCGAATGGCGCATGCGGTCGATCTGCTCGTTGATCGAGGATTCCTTCTCGATGTAGGTGTCGGTCCGTGGCACATAGGCCTCCGGCTGGTAATAGTCGTAGTAACTGACGAAATACTCGACGGCGTTTTCCGGGAAGAATTTCTTGAACTCGGAGTAGAGCTGCGCGGCCAACGTCTTGTTGGGCGCCAGGATCAGAGCGGGGCGCTGCGTCTCCTCGATCACCTTGGCCATGGTGAAGGTCTTGCCCGAGCCGGTGACGCCGAGCAGCACCTGGGTGCGGTCGTTGCGGTCGACGCCTTCGACGAGATCCTTGATCGCGGTCGGCTGGTCGCCGGCCGGCTCGAAATCCGAAACCATCCTGATGGCGATGCCACCTTCGGATTTCTCCGGCCGGGCAGGGCGGTGCGGTGTCCACAGCACGCCGTCCTTGTGCAGCGGATTGCCGGATTCGATCAGCGCCGACAGTGCCGCGACGGTGGCGGTGACGCCGCCCGAGGCCATTGTCTCGGCCTCTTCCAGTGAGACATCGAGGCCGGCGACAGGGTTGAGACCGGCCGCAGTGCGCTCCCGCGCCGAAGCCGCGCCGCCCATCGAGGTGCCGCGTGCCGTACGGCCGGGGGAAGAGGAGCGCTCGGGGATTTTCTTCGCAGACTTGGCGCCTTCCCTCCCCCTCGAGGGGAGGGTGGCGGCGGAGCCGCCGGGTGGGGTCGGTGCGGCAGTGCTCGGCGACCCTTGATGCCGAGCGCTTCCTTTGCCGACCCCCTCTGTCGCCTTCGGCGACATCTCCCCCTCGAGGGGGGAGATTTGACGCCCTTCTTTCTCGGCTTCCTGCTCGATCTGTTCGGCCCAGTCGGCGATCGAGCCGGTCAGCGGGGCGCCGGTGAACTCGGTCTGCGGCGCCTCGGCAAAGCCGCCCTTGTACAGGGGCTCCGACGCATCGAGGAAATCGGTCAGCGGACTGCGCCGCTTGTGCGGCGAAGCGCGCTCGTCATTCGCCGGCGGCGGCGTTTTCTTGTCGGGGAGTCTGGCCATGGCCCGAATATGGGAGGTATCGGCCAAAATGGAAAGAGCGGAGTGGTGAAGGGTGCCGCGCGCAATTTGGCTGCTGACAGCAGGCTGTCAGGAGCAACGTCGAAGTGCGCCGCTCAATTAAACCACAGCGCAAATGTCAGAAACCCGGCGCCGCCGAATTGGCGCTGGATCTGATCGAACTCCTCGCTGGTGAGAACCTTGCCGCGTTCGAGATAGGGCGCGATGGCCGGGCCGGTGATCGACAGCACCAGGTCGAAGGTTTTTGGCTCATCAAAGAAGCGCTTCATGTTGATGCCTTTGTCGGCGCTGCGGAAATGCGGCAGCAAGGTGCGTCCCTCCAGCAGATCCTCGGCCATATCAAGGGCGGCGAGCCAGGCCTGTACCTGCTGCTCACCAACTTCGAGACCGGTCAGCGGGCTGGTGCCTTTCTGCTGCGGCCCGGGCAGCCATTCGCGGTCATTGTCGGTTTCGGCGCGGATGGCTTTCCAGTCCTCGCGCGACAGCCGGATCATTTCCATGAGATGGCGGCGTGCCGCTTCCCGGCGCTCAGGCTCGACCACTTGCCAGTTAATGAGATGCACCAGGGAGATAAAGTCGGCTAGTCGCCATTCGGACGTCAGGATGCCGCCATTCGTGCCACCGTCCAGCGGCACGAGCGTATCCTGCAGCGGCAGTTTTGCGCGCGGGAACAGCATGTGGAAGGAGCCGTCGAACGTGTTTCTGAAATCATGCGCCAGCCAGAAGTCGGCCTGCGCCATCAGGAACTCGGCATAGCCCTGCAGCCAATAGCCGTCGGCGCGGTCGAAGCGGAAGGTGAGGGCGGGTGCGGCCGCGTCTGGCGCACCACCGCCGCGTGACAGAGACGCCATGATCGCGGCGGCGCTCTCGTCCGGCGCGATCGTGCCGTCCTCGTTGACGTCGATGCCGAGACGGGTGAGGTCGATGACCATGCCGATGTCGGCGTCGGGGGGTACCGAACCGAGCGTGGCTGCGGATTTCTCCAGCCGGTCGCGGAAGGCGACGAGAATGGCGCGGAATTGTTCGTAGGTCAGCGGCTCGGGATTGGCATTGTCCGGCACCGGCAGCCGCATCAGCGGCAGCATGAAGGATTGCGGGCTGTCGAAACCGTGGCGGTGCAGGCCGCCGGCCAGGATCTCCAGCGCGGTGAAGAATTCGCCGGCGCCGGCGGCGTAGGCGGCTGCCGGATCGCCTGGCGCGGCGGCTTCCAGAGCGGCAAGAGCGCTGTCGCGTTCGGCTACGATTTTTGCCTCGAACAGGGCCGCCGCTTCGGGAGCCGCGGCGCTGGGTGAAGCCAGCGGCAGGAGAAGAATGATGGCGCACGCCACCAGCCTGGAAAAACGCGTCATCGTGATCGCCCCTTTGTCGCTCCGCAGTGGATCATACACGCATTTGGTTCGCTGCGCCTGTGGCCTGCGGTTCACCCACAACAGTCGACGCTTCAATCAATCCGGCGGACGGTCTACACAAGGCAAACGATTGGGCGTCGCGTGTCGAACTATCCGCTTTCCTACAAACTGTCGTGGCTGCCGCGTTTTCTCCGGCCTTCGCTCAATGGCGACGCGCGCGGCTTTGCTCCGGCGGCCGCAGCCCTGCTCGAACCACTGCCGGCGCGGACGGTGCGGCTGGCTTTCGTCGGCGATATCTCGGCGGTGGCCAATCGCCGCGCGCCAGACTGCGATCCGGCGATTGCGGCACTGCTTGCCTCGGCCGATCTGGTGGTCGGCAATTGCGAAAGCCCGGTGGTGGAGCGGCCGAGCGCTGTTTGGGGCACCAGGCTCGGCACGCACCACGCGATGAGCGAGCGGTTCCTTGCCGAGGCGCTGGCCGCCGCCGGCATTTCGCGTGAAAAACTGGTGCTGTCGCTGGCCAACAACCATGTGCTCGACCAGGGTATTGCCGGCTTCGACGAGACCGTCGCCGCGCTGGAGCAATTAGGCATCCGCACGATCGGCAGTGCGGCTCCGGTCGAGCGGTTTGCGGTTGGTTCGCTGACCATAGGCCTTGCCGCCTTTACCTTGTGGCGCAATACCGACGAGGCTCAGTTGGCGGGCCGAGTCTCGATGCAAGCCGATCCGACGCAATGGCCGCACGCTGCCGCTTCGGGTGTCGACCTCCTCTGCGCGGTGCCGCATTGGGATTGGGAATTCCGGCATTTTCCACGTGCGAAGACGCGGGCAATGGCGCGACTTCTGGCCGAACATGGCGTCGGCCTGATCGCCGGGCATCATGCCCATGTCGTGCAGCCGATCGAGCGGATCGGCAAGACGCTCGTCGCCTATGGGCTCGGCGATTTCATCGGCACCGCCTTCGCGCGCCAGCCATGGCCCGGCCGCATCGGCGCCATTCTCGTCGTCGACATCAGCGACGATCCCGGCACGCGCGGGGCCATCGCCGCCTACCGGCTGCATGCCTTCATGCGGCTGCGCGCCGGCGATCACGAGCGGCTGATGCCGGTTGAAACGCTGGCGGGAAAATCCAGGCAAAGGGTTCTGGCCCGCCTCGATGCGATCTTCGGTGCCGGGCGCTGACAGCTGCGCTGACGCGGTCCACCAAACCGGCTATCATGCCCAACGCGGGCGGGCTTGTGGGGCGGGTGGGTGATGGAAACTGCGGATTTCATGCCGAGCGAAGCGGTGATCGCCGGCCTCAGGAAGGACATCGAGGCCTACGAGGCGCAAAGGGCTTCGGCCTATCGCCGGACGCACTGGCGGGTGCCACTTTTCATCGGATCGGTGGTTGTCTTCGTGGCGCTGGTGGCCTGGCTCTTCAACGGGGTTGCCGACCCCAACGAGCAGTGGTTCTCGACCCCGCATGTGTTCCTCTATATCGGCGGGTTCCTGGCGGCGATCCTGCTCTATCTCCAGGCGATCAGGCCGGCGCGCAAATTGCAGCAGACGTTCCGCAACAGTTTGCTGCCGATCGTCTTCGGCTTCATCCAGGACGTGCGCTATCAGCCTGGCGTAACGCCGAACTCCTTCGATCGGCTGCCGCGCGAGACGATTGGCGTGTTCAACCGTTCGTATTTCGAGGACGTCGTCTCCGGTCGGTATGAAGGCTTTGCGTTCGAGCTCTATGAGGTGACGCTGCTGGAGAGGAACGGCAAGACCACATCTCAGGCGTTCAAGGGCGTCATTATCGCGTTCGACACCATTGCGCCGTTCCCGGGAATCTTGGTGGCGGCGCGCCGTGCCAATATGGTGGTAGGTTTCTTCCGAGGCATGTTCGGCAGCAAGACGGAACAACTGTCATGCGGCGTACCCGAACTCGACGCCGCCTACGAGTTCCACACCGACAACATCGAAGCGGCGCGGCCGCTGGTGACCGGCCGGCTGGCGCAGGCGCTCGAATGGCTTGGCGAAACATGGCCGAAGGAACCGGCACGCGTCGCGCTCAACGGCAGCGACGGCTTTCTGCTGCTTCCGCAGACGAAGAACTTCTTCGAACTGCCGGACATCTCTGTGCCGCTCGACTATGCCAAGCATGTTGCGCCGATGATCGCCGACATGGCCACGATCCTGGCGACCGCGGCACTGGTCCGCAAGATCGGCGTGAAGGATGTAGAAGCCGGTTGAACTAGAATTCAGCCGTCAGCAATCGAAGCCATAGTTCTGGCGATAATAGTCGGCGTCTTCCTTCGACATTTTTTTGAAGAGAACGCAGACAGTGAAACTTCCCACCCGGCGGCCGTTCTTCATGTAGCCCCAGTCGGAAATATCGTCCCGGCTGAATTCGATCTCCTGGCCTGCCACGACGTTGTGCACGGTCTGCGGCTCGTTGTCCAAGGTTCCTGCAAATCCGGCCGCCGTCCGGTGGAAGGGAAAGACCCAGAAATGTTCAGTGGCGTCCCCGTCCCTGACCACGACTTTCAATTGGAAGTCGGCCGTTCCGGATGGCGGTGCGTCGGCCAATACCAGGAAGTCGTCGAGGCTGGCACGCGCCTGCTCGATAGCGGCCGCCATCTCCGGATCGTCGCCAGCTACGCTGACGACCTTGTCGTCGCCTTGACCAGGAGTCTGCGCGTCGGCTGATGCCGGAGCAAACGCAAGCAACAGGGCAAGCGCGATACGGGCTGCAAGCTTCATGATGCGACTGCTTTCGACATTTTCGCCAGACAAACCGGATCATCGTTCGCCGAACGTCTGATTGGCAACTGGTTTTTGTCTCCATCAGGCGCTATTCCTGGGGCAGTGGGGTGGGGCTATGGTCGAAGAACGCAAGGGGTTTCGCCTGTCGCGGCGGCTGCTGCTGGGTACGACCGTGGTCGGCGGCGCGATGCTCTGGGGCGGCACGACCGTGGCGCGGCTGGCGCGCGGTCCGTCGGGGCAGAAGAATTCCGGGCGCATCGCCGACATTGACGGAATCGACCTGGCGCAGAAGCCGCTGGAGGGCCCGCCAGCCTACGATCCGGCGCTGCCATGGCTGACCAAGGGCGGCAACATCAACGATGCCAGCGGCCTGTCGATGACACCGGTCTACGGCGTTATCGAAGTCAGCAAGGAAGACCACATCGCGAGCGCGCTGGCCTTTGCCCGCGCCAATGGCCTGAAGGTCTCGGTCGCGGCGGTGCGCCATTCGATGGGCGGCCACGCCTTCGACGACAACGCGCTGGTCCTCGACATGCGTAAATTCAACAAGGTCAGTATCGACCCGGCTGCAAAGACGATGACCTTGCAGCCGGGCGCGCGCTGGCACGACATCCAGAACCTTTTGCACCCGCGCTTCGCGGTGAAGGCGATGCAGTCGACCGACATCTTTTCGGTCGGCGGCTCGCTGTCGGTCAACGCGCATGGCATGGACCACCAGGCCGGCTCGGTCGCCGGCTCGATCCGATCGATGCGGGTGATGCTGGCGGACGGTTCGGTGACGACCTGCTCACCGGCCGAAAATACCGAGCTGTTCCGCCACGTCGTCGGCGGCTACGGCCTGTTCGGCGTGGTGCTGGAGGCGACACTCGACATCGTCGACAACGCCGTCTACCGGACCTCGCGCGAGATCATCAAATCGGACGATTTCCCGACGTTCTTCGCCGAGGTTCTGGAGCCAAACAGGGCGATCGGTCTGTTTTATGGGCATCTGTCGACTGCGCCGGGCAATTTCCTCGAGGATATGATCGTCTACCGCTATGATAAGGTCGCCGACCAGCCGCCGGCCGACCAGCCGGCAATCGGTGAACCGGGTTCGGTCGGGCTCAAGCGGGTGATCATTAACCTGGCGAAATGGGGCAGCCTGTTCCAGGAGCTGAAATGGTTCACCGAAAAGACGCTGGAGCCGCAATTCGAGAGCTGCACGGTGGCGCGGACGACGGCAATGGGCGAGGGCGAGGCCTGCCTCGTCACGCGCAACCATCCGATGCACGATTCAGTGCCCTATCTGTTCAACGATCTGCTCGACGAGACCGACATCCTGCACGAGTATTTCATCCCGCGGGCGGCCTATAACCCGTTCATCGCGGAAGCGCGCGAGATCCTGCGCAACCAGACCCTGCCGGTGCTCAACGCGTCGGTACGCATCGTCCACAAGGAGGATGTGGCGCTGAATTATGCGCCGGAGCCGGCCTATTCGCTGGTGCTCTACATCAATCAGCCGACAGACACCGACGGCAATGCCAGGATGCGGGCGCTGACAAGGGCGCTGATCGACGTGACGATCAAGCATGGCGGGCGTTTTTTCCTGCCCTACCAGCTCCACTACACAGGCAAGGAGCTGCTTGCCTCCTATCCGGAACTGCCGTCCTTCCTGGCGAAGAAGCTGCAATACGATCCGGGCGAGCTGTTTTCGTCGATTTTTTATCGCGCCGTCAAGGCACTGATCGGCACGGCCTGAAGCGGCGGCTACAAACCGTCAGGCAGCTTCGCCGCCAGCCAGTTCGCCGAACGCCTGGCGATGCCGATCGTTGCCGATGCGGCGCGGCCGAGATCGGTCTTGACCACGGCGTAGCCGGCCTTCGTGCGGTAGACCACGGCGCGGCCGCCATCGACCGCCGCTTCATAGGCGACCGGCCGGACGGCTTCCGTTTCCGTCGCCGCGGCCTGCGTTCCGACCGCAGCACTGGGCCGATGGCTCAGTTCCGGTGGCAGCGGGTCTGTCGCGGCCGTACTGGCCGTCGTCAATTCAGGCTCGGAAGCGGTCGCAGCGAGCTGCGATGACGAAGACGAGTTCTGTGTCCGGCAGATGCCGGAGACCAGCGGATAGTCGAAATTGCGCTCGTGCAGCATCTGGCTTTTCATCGCCGCTTCGCATTCGGCGATGGTCGACCATTTGGCGGGCGTCTCGCCGATATATTCGCAAAGCCTGGCGTCGCAATCGCAGCCGACGATGGTCATGGCGACAAGGGCGGTCTTGATCACGGTCTTGTCCCTCCGAGTTGCCTGGCACATGTGCGCAAGACAACGTGTCTACGGCATCATCAATCGTTGCGGAACAAGGCGGGATTTGGCCGCGATTGTGGAATGAGCGTGGCGGAGCATCACGCAACGTCCTGCCGAGGCCGGCTGTGACCGAAAGGCCTCAGTAATCGTAGACATGCTCGAGCCTGGCGCCCGCCGTCATCAGCGCCGGCAGCACGATGTGCAGCTTGCGCACGGCGACGGTCAGGCCGGTGCGGCGCGTCGAAGGTTCCGCCGGAAGCGGGTAGCTGAACAAGGTGCGTGCACCTTCGGGAACATTGATCTCGTCATTGGAAAGCATGGTGACCATGATCTCGTCATTGCCGCCGATCTCGACGAAGGAGACGCCCTTGCCGATCAGGCGCGGGATCATGTCGGTGAACACCTGATAGCGTCTGGTGACGAAGATCGCGCCGTCGGCGCCGAGATCGCGCTCCAGCAAGGTGTCGGGTTCGTTGCGCGTCACCTCGCCGACCGGACCCTTGGCCCAGACATGAATATCGAGCAAGGCGGGATCGGTGGTGGCGGCGAGCGCCGACTTGATCAGATCGGCATAGCCCTGCTTGACCGTGTCGGCGAGGCCGAAGGCGAGCTTGCGTTCGCTGGTGCGGACGGCGCTGTCGTCCGGCGCCGGCTGGACGGCAAACAGGCCGGCACGCTTTTCGGCATAGGGAAACTGGTACCACGGCACCTGATCGAGAAAACCGGCGTAGTCGGCCGCCACCTTGGCCTGGTAGATGTCGACGGCGGTGCGCTTGCCGGCTGTCGCTTCGGTGACGCGGCCGATCGTATTTTCATAGGCCCACTGGATGGCGTGCTCGATCGTGTGGCTGGTGCCGATGATCACCAGCATCTGGTGGTTGTCGAGGTTGAACTTGTAGGTAGAACTGGCGCGGATGACCATCGCATAGTCCTGCCAGAAGCGGCCGATATAGGAGAGATAGGGAAAACCGCTCGGCTGGTTCTTGTCGACGAAGCCGGCATATTCGCGGGCGGCGTAGACGATGGTCCATTCCGGATAGGTAAGAAAGGTCGATTCCTCCGGCCGCTGGTAGCCGGGGATCTCGGCACGGATCTTGTCGGCCAGCGCCTTTGGCGGGGCACCCTCGGCGACGCCCGGCAATGGCGTTGTGTCCAGCGACGGCGTCGTGAGAAAGCCGTAGGCCAGCCCGGCGATCGGGATCAACACGACAATGACGACGAGCCAGAGGATCGCCTTGATGATGCGCTTCAGCCAGCGGAACAGGAACATGGCCGGTCAGGCCGTGGCGAAATGGTCGTACACACGTTTCGACAGCCAGAACCCGACGTAGACGGCGAAGCCGCCGATGACGATGTGCGGCAGGTTGGCGAAGAAGCGGGCCGGGAATTCGATGTCGTTCAGGGAGCGGAAGCCGTTGATGAAGATGCCGCCATCGAGGCAGCCGGAACCGGTGACCAGGCCGAGCACGCCGTCGAACAGATAGACCGAGCCGAACAGCTTGAAATAGAACACCGCCTGGCGGTGCGAGATGAAGGCGGCGGCCAGCGCCCAGACGCCGGAGAAGGCGTGCAGCAAATCGTCGTACCATTGCAGCGAGAACAGGCCGAACAGATTGCCGCCGGCGTCGTTGAAAGCCGGCACATAGCCGATGGCAACAACGCCGAAGAACAGGAAAGCATAGGCAACAGCAAGCTTCTGGATGAGCGTCATGAAATGTCCCCCTGCCGTCAGCCCCTTTAAACGGCCCCCGACGACAAATGGATAGTAGCTGATTTTGGCGCAGCGTGAAGCGTCGCCGGCAAAATCGTCAGGCGGGGCCACAAAGACAGTCGGCGCCGGGATTTCTCCCAGCGCCTCCCTGTCAGATCAGGACACGGTCGCGGCAGCAACTCCCGAAAGATGTCGCGCCATGCCGGCCTTGATTTTGACGGTCCTGCCAGTCGCCACCCGAGGGCAGCGTCCGTTCCGGACCACGCCGGTCTCCACTCTTGCGAGCTTTGCCCAGCGCGCCATCGAAGGTTTTTGCCGTCCTTCATGGCAGCATCGGTCCGCCGTCGGCGTTCGCACGCTTTCCGCGGCCCCGTAGGTCTCGGCGTCCATCCCTCCAACAAGCAAGCCTGTTCTCGTTCAGGGCCGTACGGGCCTCAGGAAATCCGCCGTTCCGCTTTGCCTTTCGGCGTGGCGATCGGTAGCCGCCTGAGATGGGTTTTAACGTACGTCGGATAAGCGTTTGGCGGAACTGCCGCATGCCTGTGGATAGCGGGATTATCGGGGACTGACCCTGCCAAAATAGCGACTTTCCGATCTCTGCCGCCGCCGGTCAGGATTTGCCGCCTCGATGCCGAAGCCGCATTGTCGGGTAATCGACCCTTGCCCCGCAGGCCGGCGCGGGCTTCAATGCCGGCAAATGATTGGAAGGCGTGTTCGATGGCCTTGGGGAGGCAGGCTTGAAGGTCGCGGTGGTTCTCAATCCGATCGCCGGCGGCGGCAGGCTCAAGCGGCATTGGCCCGAGGTTGCGGCTTCGCTGAAAAGACATTTCGGTGATTTCGAGCTGCGTGAAACGCAGGCCGAGGGGGATGCCGAACGGCTGGCGCTCGACCTTGCCGCCATCGGCTTCGAGCTGGTGATCGCGGCCGGCGGCGACGGCACCGCCAGCGAAGTCGCCGACGGGCTGCTGAAGGCTTTCCGGGAAAGCGGCCGGACGGCCGAACTCGGGCTGCTGCCTTGCGGCACCGGCATCGACTTTGCCCGCGGGCTCGGCCTGTCGAACAATGTCGATCTGACGCTGAAGCGGATTGCCGAGGCCAAGCCGCGCAAGGTCGATGCCGGCTGCATCAGCTATGTCGACGACCATGGCGCACTGGCCAGCCGCCATTTCATCAACATCGCCAGCCTCGGGCTTTCCGGCGCTACCGACCGTGCCGTCAACGCCGACAGGCGCAAGGGCAAGGTTTCGGCCAAGGCACTGTTCTACTGGCGCACGGTCTGGGAATTCCTCCGCTATCGGTTCCAGGAGGTTGCGATCACCATCGACGACGGTGCCCCGGTTGAGGCGCGCATGGCATTGGTGGCGGTGGCCAACGGCAAATTCTTCGGCGGCGGCATGATGATCGCGCCCGACGCCGAGCTTAACGACGGCGAGTTCGACATCGTCATCCTGCGCGCCGCCGGCAAGCTGAAGCTGATCTGGGACATCCGCCTGCTCTATGGCGGGCGGCACCGCAACCATCCTGCGATCACCATCCTGCGCGGCAAGAAAGTGGTTGTCGAGCCGCTCGGCGATCTGCAAAAGAACGCCGCGCTGATCGACATAGACGGCGAATCGCCGGGTCGCATACCAGCGACTTTCGAGATCCTGCCCGGCGCATTGACGCTGAGATATTGAATCAAGCTGTTAAGTCTTTGATTCAGTTGACTGCGGCTCTGGTTCCGGCGATCTCTCCAATCGACTGAAATCGATTGATAATCCGGCCAATATCAACTTGCGAGTTTAGCCGGGAAACCGGGTGCGCGCAGGTCGGTGCCGACGGCATCCTCGAGCAGTTTCACGATCATCGTCGACCAGGCGCTGCCGCCATAGGCCTGCTTGCCTTGCCTGAAGATTGCGTCGACGCGCGAGGCAAGCTCGAGCGGAACGCCGAATTTTTCACCCATGCCGAGGGCGAAGCCGAGATCCTTCAACGCCAGGTCCATGGTGAAGCCGATGTCGTAGGAGCCGTTCAGCACCAGCTGGCTTTCGGTCTCATGGACGAAGCTGTTGCCGGAGGAGGCGACGATGGCGTGATAGGACTGGGCAAGGTCGAGCCCGCCCTTTTTGGCCAGCATCAGCGCTTCGCCGGCGGCGACCAGATGGATGAAGGCCAGCATGTTGGTGATGACCTTGATCACCGCCGCCGAGCCGACCGGACCCATCAGGAACGAGCGCGCGCACATCGCCTCGACGGCAGGGCGGTGGCGCGCATAAAGCGCTATGTCGCCGCCGACCAGCGCGGTGATCTGTCCGACGGCTGCCAGATGCACGCCGCCGGTGACCGGGCATTCGAGCGTCTCGACGCCTCTTGCCGAGGCGAGGGATGCAAGGCGCAAGATCTCGTCTTGGCCATTGGTCGACATCTCGATCCAACTGCCGCCTGCGGGCAGGCCTTCGAGCAATCCGCCGGGGCCGGCCAGCACCGCCTCGCTGACTTTTGGCGAGGGCAGGCAGGTGATGGCATTGCCGGCGCGGCCAGCGGCATCAGCCGGGCTGTTGGCGGCATCGGCACCAAGCATCACCAGCCGCTCGACGGCCGCCTGGTCGAGGTCGAATACGGTGACGGCAAAGCCGTTGTGGATCAGGTTGGCGGCGAACTGGCCGCCGAGATGGCCAAGACCGACGAAGGCATAGCTCTGACGCGCGCTCACGGCATCAACGGCGTCTGCAGCATCTGCAAATGCAGGTCCTTGCCGGTCCAGGGATGCGCCTCGCAGACGGCTTCGTCGAGTTCGACACCGAGGCCTGGCTCCTTCGACGGGATGACGTTGCCGTCCAGCCATTCGATCTTCTTCTTGAGCAGCTTCGCGTGAAAACCGTCCCACTGTTTCAGCGATTCCAGAATGAGGAAATTGGGCAGCGTCACCGCAAGCTGGATGTTGGCGGCGCCGACGATCGGTCCGCAGTAGCAGTGCGGCGCGACCTGGATGTGGTAGGCTTCGGCCATGGCGGCGATCTTTTTGGTTTCGAGAATGCCGCCGGAGCGGCCAAGGTCGGGCTGAAGAATGGTCGCCGCACGGTTCTCGATGACGCGGGCGAACTCAAATTTGGTTGTTAGCCGCTCGCCGGTGGCAATCGGGATCGAGGTCGCGCGGGCGACCTGCGCCATCACCTCGGGCATGTCGGGCGGCACCGGCTCCTCGAACCACAGCGGATCATAGGGCTCGATGGCGCGGGCGAGGCGCAGCGCGCCCGATGCGGTGAACTGGCCGTGCGTACCGAACAGGATGTCGGCCCTGGTGCCGACCGCCTCGCGGATCGCCTTAACCATGCGGGCGGAGAGGTCGATGTCGACGAGGCGCGGCTGGTGGCCGTCGAAGGCGGTGTAGGGGCCGGCTGGGTCAAGCTTGACCGCATTGAAACCCTGCTCGACATATTCGAGCGCGCAGGCGGCGGCCAGATCTGGGTCGTTGTAGACGTTCTTGCCGCGGGCGTCCTCCGAATGGACGCTGCCGCTGTGCGGGTAGAGGTAGGTATAGGAACGCAGCGTTTCGTGTACCTGGCCGCCAAGCAGCTTGTAGACCGGCTTGCCGGCCTCCTTGCCGATAATGTCCCAGCAGGCGATTTCCAGCGCCGAGAAACAGCCCATGCCTGACACGTCGGGCCTCTGGGTGAAGCCGGATGAATAGGCGCGGCGGAAGAAGGTCTCGATATCGTGCGGGTCGCGGCCGATCAGATAACGCTCGGCCATGTCCTCGACCATTTTTGCGGTGACATGTGCCGAGAAGGTGGCGTTGTAGGCCTCGCCATAGCCGACGACGCCGCCATCGGTGGTGAGCTTGACGAAGATGAAATACTTGCCGCCGATGCCGGGCGGCGGATTGCCGACCACCCAGGTCTTGACGTCGGTGATTTTCATTTTTGATCCTCCAGAACCAGTTCGGCGCCCTTCCATCCGGTCATGATCGCGGCGGCGTTGGTGTTGCCGGTTATGTTGTCCGGAAAGATCGAGGCGTCGATGACGCGCAACGCCTGGATGCCGTGTACCTTGAGGCGCGGATCGACGACGGCGCGCGCCGGGTCCGGCCCCATGCGGCAGGTCGAGACCGGGTGATAGACGGTGCCCGAGCGCTTCCTGAAATCCTGAATGAGATCCGCGTCGGAGGTGATCGAGGGACCGGGCAAAACCTCTTCCTCTATGATCTCCGCCATCGCTGGCATCGAGGCGATCTTCCGGACGAATTTTACCGCCGCCA
The DNA here is from genome assembly GCF_040319695.1 of Mesorhizobium sp. M0898. Classification (NCBI taxonomy): domain Bacteria; kingdom Pseudomonadati; phylum Pseudomonadota; class Alphaproteobacteria; order Hyphomicrobiales; family Phyllobacteriaceae; genus Mesorhizobium; species Mesorhizobium sp. M0898. Next base: position 104,021 of record NZ_JAMYOE010000011.1, read on the forward strand.
GCATTTCAGCGACGTCCGCCTCGGTCGAAAAGGCATTGGCGACGATTTTGGGATAATCGCGCGGATTGGCGGAACGGATCATGATTTCGCCGCGGCTCGACGGACGGCAATTGGACAGTCCGATGGAAAAGCCCGGCCATGGATCGGGCGTCAGGATCGGGCGTTCGCCGCTCTTCGGAATGACGGTCGAAAACGCCTGGAAATAGAGCTGCATGTTGGGCCGTGCCGTGGCCGGATCGGTGCGAAAGAAGCCGCCGGCATTGTTCATCGACAGCGACAGCGGGCCTGAGCGCAAAAACACGTATTGCATGCCGACCAGCAGCTTGCCCCACCACGGGCGCAGGATCTGGTTGAGCGTCGGCAGACTGCCCTTGAACGTGCAGTTGATGCCGACATGGTCCTGCAGGTTTGCCCCGACATTCTCGTTGGCGTGAACGACGGGAATGCCGAGCGCGCCAAGAAGCGCCGACGGGCCGACACCGGAGAGCTGGAGAAGTTGGGGCGAATTGACCGAGCCGCCCGACAGGATGACCTCGCGGCCGGCACGGGCGGTTTTCGTCGCGCCATTCTGGAGATATTCGATGCCGACGGCGCGTTTGCCCTCGAACAGGATCTTTGTCGCCAGCGCGTTGATCTCGACGCGGACATTTTTGCGCTTCATCGCCGGGCGCAGGAAGGCGCGCGCCGCCGACATGCGGCGGCCGTTCCTGGTGGTGATCTGGTAGATGCCGACGCCTTCCTGCGAGGCGCCGTTGAAATCCGGGTTGAGCGGCAGGCCGGCCTGGTTGGCGGCGGCGAGATAGCGCTTGGTGAGCGGATGGACGGAGGTCGAGCAGTCGGTGACATGCAGCGGCCCGCCGACGCCGCGCCATTGGTCGGCGCCGGCCTGGTTATCCTCCAGCGCCTTGAAGGCGGGCAGCAGGTCATCGAAGCCCCAGCCGGGATTGCCGGCCGCTGCCCAAGCGTCGAAATCCTCGCGCGCGCCCCTGATCCAGACCATGGCGTTGATCGAGCTCGAGCCGCCGAGCAGCTTGCCGCGCGGCCAGTGGTCGGCATTGCCGGCGAGGCCGGGATCCGGCTCGGCCTTGTAGTTCCAGTTGACCGCCGGGTCGAAGAAGGTCTTGCCGTAGCCGAGCGGCATCTGCACGTAGAAGCGACGGTCGCTGCCGCCGGCCTCGAGCACCAGCACCGAGAAGCGGCCCGAGGCTGACAGTCTTTCGGCCAGGACCGAGCCGGCCGAACCGGAGCCAACGATGATGAAGTCATAGGTCTGCATGGTGGATGGGCCGGCTCCGGAATTCAGCTCTAGCCTAGACTTGAGCGCGGCGCGGCGTCGCCGGGTCTTCCGGCATCCGATGTGAAAAAAGCGACTGGCAACTTCGTTTGAATTTCGACTTTCAGCGCCAAGAAGATTGATGAAGACCTAACTTGCCCACGCATCGAGTTGATTGAGGACAGCAATGGCTGGATAGGATTTCCGGTTGGGATAAGCACGCCTGTAATAGGCATTCCAATAGCTTGTGGCCTTGCTGCGCATTGCACGCATTACGTCTCGGTTCTGTCGGACAAAACTGGCATAGGCTGAAGCGTCCAGATCAGGTACTGCGGCGTAGATGTCTTCGGCGATTTCGACGACATATTCGCCCAACAGCAGAACGACGAAGGCGATGCTCCAACTTTCGTTCAGCGACAGGATCACCTTGGCTGATTTCTGCCGCAAAAAGCCATCTGTCGATCGTGTCAGCAGGCAATGCAACGGAAATGAAAAGCCAAGGTGATGCTCTCGCACGCTTGGCAGAAAATGTAACCGATAAGGAATATAGATGACCGCTCCATCAGAAATGAGATGTCGGGACGTCGTTCGGTAAGTGTCGTCGACAAAGGGCGTCAGCTCCTCCTCTGCCATGGTGGTCAACATGCTGAATGGGAAAGCTGACTTCGCAGCGCCCGAGAACGGCTTGCGTCGTGTGAACCAATCCACGTTGTGCCTCTGACCAAAAGTTGAAAACGATCCGGCTTCATTTCGAAGTGCCTGAGCTTCCTCGCAAGCGATCCAAGCATTACAGGCGATGATCGGCAATCTGCTTGAAATCATAGCGCATGATCGGGCGGGCCGGCGTTCTGCGAGCGACGACCCTGAACCCGGCGCGCGCGAAGGTGGAGGCATATCCGCTGCCGGAAGCACTCGGCGATACGTCGGCCTCGAAAGGATAGGCTTCGAGTGCCGGAGCATTTGCGCGCCTTGCGACTTCCAGTGCTTCCGCAATCAGCTGGAATGTTACGCCCCGCCTGCGGTATCGTTTTCGCACGTAGAGGCAGGACAGGGACCAGACCGGCCTGTCGTCCACGCGCTTGAGCTGCCATAGCCGATCGAGCCAGGGCAGGGCATCTCGCAGCGTCACCCGGCACCAGCCGACAGCCGTATCGCCGTCGAAAGCGAGCAAACCCGGAGGCGGACCATGCTGGACGGCCTGCCGGAACGCTGCCTTGTTTTCCTCGCCGGGTCGCTTTCGATAAGAACTGCCGATCCGTCCGTACATACACCAACAGCGACTGCAGACGGCGCTGTCACCGAACAGGTCCTCGAGCGCCGGCCACAGATCGGGCGTTAATGGGCGAAAGCCAAGTTCCATGTCAGCCGTCATCCGCTATTGATATTGCCCAGTCTAGCCTGCACTGCGCGCTAGCGCATCATAGGTTGCGGTCCATGCGGGGATGTTCAAACCGGGGTTTCACTCAGCGTCCCTGTCGTGCTCCATCTCAGCGCAGAAAACCAAGCATGGCCTCCATGAACTCGGTGGGGTACTCGACATTCGACAAGTGGACCGCGGGCAGGACAACCAGTTTCGCGCCGGGCACCATCGCCGCGATCAACTCGCTATGGCTGGCGGCTGTCACAGTGTCGTGCCGGCCGGCGATCACCAACGTTGGCCTGGAAATCAGCGCTACGGTTCGGCGAAGGTCCGCATCGCGAACCGCCGCGAACAGACCAGCCAAGCCTTGCCGGTCGATGGCCAGCAGCATGGCGCGAAATTCTTCGATGACGGGCTCGTTGGCCGCCAGCATACGCGCAGGAAACCAGTTGCCCAGGAACATCTCGGCGGTTTCGGACATATCCGGCGCCTGCAGCACGGCGGCAATCCGCTCGTCAAACTGCTTTGCCGGTCCGAGGTAGGACGAGGTGTTGCTCAGGATCAAGCGCTCGATCCGCTCGGGCGCGTGGATGCCGAGCCACTGCCCGACGAAGCCGCCCAACGACAGACCGAGGAAGTGTACGCGTTCAATGCCCAGGGTGTCGAGCAACTCGATCACGTCGCGGCCAAGCCGGTCGAGCGAATAAGCGCCGGCCGGAACGCTCGACCCTCCGTGGCCGCGAAAATCATAGCGCAGAACACGGAAATGGTTCGACAGCTCGCCGACCTGCATGTCCCACATCCGCAGCGTCGTGGCGATGGAATTCGACAGCATCAGCACGGGCTTCCCGGCGTCGCCGTCGATGCGGTAGGCGATGCGTGTGCCATCGCCGACGGTCACGAAATCCAGCTCATTCATGGTGAATACACCTTCCTTCTTGGAGCGTTGAATGTGGCAAAGCCTAGCTGCGGCGCGCTTTTGATGATATTACAAAGATAGGACTATCTCTGTAATAGAAGCTGACATGGCCGAATTCACTTTGCACGACCTGCAATGCTTTGATGCGGTGGTCCGCTGCGGCGGCTTTCAGCCTGCGGCGGCCATGCTGCATCGCTCGCACCCGGCTGTGTTCGCAGCCGTTGCAAAGCTGGAGCGGCAACTCGACCTCGTTCTCCTGGATCGCAGCGGCTATCGCGTGCGCCCCACCGAGGCAGGGCTGTCGTTCCATCGCAGGGCACAATCGCTGCTGCGCGAGCTCGAGGGCTTGCGGCTTCATGCTGCTCAGCTGTCAATGGGCGAAGAAAGCGAGATCCATGTGGTGATCGGCGACCTTTGCCCGCGTCCGCAGGCATTGGGCATGCTCGGACGGTTCTTCGCCCAGTGTCCGGGCACACGCCTGCATCTGCACTTCGAGGCGGTGGGCGGCCCGTGGGAGCGCCTCTTCGATGACGAAGCCGATTTGATCCTGCACTGGATCGACAAGACCGATCCGCGGGTGGAATGGATCGATCTGTGCAAGGTGCCCTTCGTCCCAGTAGTGGCGTCGGGCTTTCTACCGGAGCGGATCAAGCACCCCATCACGCCGGATCAGATGCACGCGTTCACCCAATGTGTCATGCGCGACACGGCCCGCCATTCACCGCAACAAGACTACTTCATGATCGAGGGTGCGCCGCAATGCATGGTGGCCGACCAGGGGATGAAGAAGGAAATCATCCTGCAGGGCCTCGCGTGGGGCCACATGCCCCGCTTCCTGATCGAGGAAGAGCTGCGCGACGGACGCCTGCAATCCGTTGCCGGCCGTCATCTGCCAGGCCGCACCGAGGAGTTGGTGGTGGCGCGCCGCCGCGACCGGCCGCACGGGCCGATCTCGAACCGTCTATGGGATCATATCGAGCAAGAGGCGCCGACGTTGCGTCGAGCGCTCGAACGTCAGACACCTGTCCGGCACGCAAAGCAAGGGCTCGGCATCGAGTGAATTCTTCGAGGCCGTTCAGTCTATCGGTAGGTAGAGCCGTAATTCCTATATTGTTGTTATCTCAGTCCTTCGTTAGGGTCTGCTGCATCTGACAAAATCGGCGACGCTCACGTGAAGAGTCTCAAATGCGCCTCATCTTTGTATTGCCGCTTCTCGCATCTCTCGCGTCGTCGACCGTTTTGGCGGAGGAGGTCTATCACAACGTGGCCAGCCAAGATTCATTGGCTCGCGCCGACATACTCGGCCGCATGATGAACGCGCTGACGAGACACAAAGAATTTGACGACAAGTGCGACTTGGTTCCGCTGATAGACATGAAGGCATTCGAAAATTACTACAAGAAGCTGACTTGGAGCCTTAGTCCTTCAGACCTCGCGCTGGTACAAAAGCACTACTCCGACGCACAAACCACTTGGAGCGCCAAAGGCGGCGGGGTACCCGGAACAGAGTGCGATGACCTCAGCTATGAAATTCTAGATTTAGATATTGGAACCCCGAATCCCCGCGACGAGATGCTAAGTCTACTCAATGCGGCGCCGCGTGGCAGTTCACAGTACAAAATCTATGCAGCGGCGGTGGCATGGGGTGGATATCTCCAAGCGTTCATCACTTGCCCCGATTACTCTGTCAGTTCGAACGCTGTGGAGAAAATGCAAAAAAATAATATGGATGAGTTTCGAGTCCCGTACCTGTTGGCAAGGATGGCCGCCGTTAAAGCCCCTCCTGATTGTCGAGATATAGAGCCTTTCGCACGTGATGGCGGGGTGTATCGCCCTAGAAGCAAGTGAGAAGTCCATCGATTACGCACTCTATCGTTAGTACGTGCGCCGCGCACCATACCGGCAACCCAGGTGCGGAGAGCGCGTTGACGTATCATCGTCCCGCCGATACGGATCGGGACAATCGATCGCAAAGGTTTTTTCAGCATGGTGCATTACGCGGACGGGCGGCCGATCGGCGATCTGACGCTCAGGACGCTGGCCATGCCTTCCGACGCCAATGCGGCAGGCGACATTTTTGGCGGCTGGGTGATGGCGCAGATGGATCTCGCCTGCGGCATCCGCGCCGCCGAGCGCGCCAAGGGCCGCGTGGTGACGGCGGCGGTGAAGGAAATGTCCTTCGCCAAGCCGATGAAGATCGGCGACACGCTGTGCATCTATACGCATGTCGAACGCGTCGGCCGCACCTCGATGACGCTCAAGGTCGAGGCCTGGGCGCAGCGCTATCTCTCCGACCTGATGGAGAAGGTCACCCATGCCGACTTCGTCATGGTGGCGCTGGACGGCGAAGGCAAGCCGAAGGCGGTTCCGGCCGAAGGCTGACCCGGCCTGATTCCAGAAGACGGATTTAAACAGCCGTCTCTCCCGCGCGGGGGATGCGGACAGCGATCCCGCGTGGTCTTTGGCTAACGGGTTCCCGCATGCGCGCCTGCAGCGCGACCGACGGGATCTTGGGAGGAAAGACAATGCGTCAACACATGCTGAACGCTGCCCTGGCGGGTGGCTTTGCAGCCTTGCTCTGCCTGTCGTCCGCAAGCGCTTTTGCCGAGGTCAAAAAAGGCGATCCAGGCGCCACCTGCACGTCGGAAAACCGCACCATCAACGGGCAGGCGGCTAAGTGCGAGATCTGCTCGGCGACGAAATGCGACACCAGCGGCACGACGGTGAGCAATTGCCGCAAGGAGACGACCACGACCTGCACAATTGGCGGCAGGGTGGTCAGTCCCAACCCGAAATGGAACCGGATCGAGAAGCTGCCGAAGAGCAAGATGCAGTTACAGCAGTAGCGCTCATCCGGAGGCTCCCGGGCAGGTTCAAACCCTTGCAGCACAAGGGTTCAGCTGTGCATGGCGTCGAACTTCTCGCGCGCCGCCTTGACGCGCTCGGTGTTCTTGCGTGCCCATTCGCCGAGCGCATCGACCGGCACCAGCAGTTCGTAGCCAAGATCGGTCAATTCGTAGTCGACCCGCGGCGGGATGGTCGGGAACACGGTGCGCGTAACGAAGCCGTCGCGCTCGAGCCCGCGCAAGGTGGTGGTCAGCATCTTTTGCGAAATGCCGCCGACGGCGCTGCGCAACTCGTTGAAACGCAGCGGCCCGTTGCCAAGCTTGCCGACCACGAGCACCGTCCATTTGTCGCCGACGCGCTGCAGGATTTCCGAGATGGCGCGGCAGTCCTCGGTGCGGTGCGGGTGCCTTGGTAACAAAAAAGTGCCTCCTTGCACATTGAGCGGCCAGTTACTCATATAGCTCAGGTATCTAAACGATACCAGTATTCCTGTAAGGAGAGCCCCTCTATGTCAAAACCCAAAATTGCCATCGTCATTGGTTCGACCCGCGCCGCGCGCTTTGCCGACGTCCCGGCCGAATGGATTGCCAAGATCGCCAAGTCGCACGCCGATATCGACGTCGAAGTCGTCGACCTGCGCGATTTCCCGCTGCCGTTCTTCGATGAGGTCGCATCCTCCGCCTGGGCGCCGTCGCAGAACGAAGTGGCGCAGCGCTGGCAAAAGAAGGTCGCCGGATTCGACGGCTTCATCTTCACCGCCGCCGAATACAATCATGGCCCGACGGCCGTGCTGAAGAACGCCATCGACTACGCCGCCAACGAGTGGAACAAGAAGCCGGCCGGCTTCGTCGGCTATGGCAGCGTCGGTGGCGCGCGCGCGGTCGAGCAGCTGAGGCTGCATGCGGTCGAGTTGCAGATGGCGCCGGTGAAGTCCGCCGTACACATCTCCTGGGCCGATTTCCTTGCGGTCAAGCAAGGCGACAAGAAGCTCGACGAGTTCGAGCACCTCAACCAGGCGGCAACCGCGCTGGTCAACGACATTGCATGGTGGGCCAGGGTGCTGAAGACGGCGCGTCAGGCCGATGCCGTCGCCGAGGAAGTCAAGGCGGCCTGAGCACAGGTTCGAACAGTCCTCCCAAGGATTAATTCTTCCAACCATTGGGGCGGCGCATGCGCCGCCCCTTTTGTTTACACGGCATGGGCGTCCTGCGCTTGCCGTGGTCTGATGATGCAATCGGCAAGGCGGTCCATCTCATTCAGCTCGTCCGCGTGATGCTGGCCCCACTGGCAAAGTGCCAGCAGGATCGGCTCGAGGCTGAGGCCGAGCCGCGTCGCCGAATATTCGACGCGCGAAGGTATCTCGGCAAAGATCTCGCGGCGGACGAGGCCGTGCTCTTCCATTTCGCGAAGCTGCTGGATCAGCACTTTCTGGGTGATATCGGGCATCAGCGCCTGCAGCGCCGACAGCCGCCGGGGCGCGTCGAAGAGATGGTACAGGATGACCGCCTTCCAGCGGCCCGAAATCACTTTCAGCGCGCGCTCCGCCGGCAGCATCGGCAGTCTCTTGATCGGCTTGGCCATGGTCACCTCCCGGTCAGCAGCGGACAAATTGGTGTGTAGTCGAAGCCAGGCAGATAGTGGCAAACAGCGGCCGATGCCAACAGCTATCGGTGCATGCGATGAGAGCCATTCAACTGAGCCGCTTCGGCGGGCCCGACGTTCTCGACATAGTCACGGTGCCGAAGCCTGAGCCGCAAGCCGGCGAGGTCCTGGTCCGCGTTCATGCTGCCGGGGTGAATTTCTTCGAAGTGCTGATGCGCGCGGATCGCTATGCGGTGACGCCGCAACTGCCGATGATCCCTGGCGTCGAGGCCGCCGGGATCGTGGAGGCGCTTGGGCAGGGGGTGGACGCTTCCTTGCTCGGCACGCGCGTCGCCGCGCCGTTGTTCGCCTCGAGCCGCCCGTTTGGCGGCTATGCCGAGTATGTGACGATCGACGCAAGCCTGGCCGTGCCCTTGCCGGATTCGCTCTCGTTCGAAAACGCGACGGCATTGATGGTGCAAGGACTGACGGCATTGTATCTATCGCGGCAAAGCCCGCCGGCCCGCAGATCGGTGCTGGTCGCCGCTGCCGCGGGCGGCGTCGGTTCGTTGCTCGTCCAGCTTGCCAAGCGCGCCGGCGCAAGCCGTGTCATCGCGGCAGCCGGCAGCAAGGCCAAGCTCGACCTTGCTTTGTCGCTGGGAGCCGATGCTGCCGTCAACTACAGCAACACGGATTGGCCGGTGCACGTCCGGGCAGCCACAGACGGCGCCGGCGTTGACATCATCTACGACATTGTCGGCGGCCCGCTGACGGCGGTTGCGCTGGAGGCTCTGGCACCTCGCGGAGAGTTGGTGTTTGCAGCACTCGGCAGATACGCGCTCGGCGCCCCGGAGATGGAGGCGATGATCGGCCGCAACCAGTCGCTGAAGGGTTTTGCCCTGCTGCCGTTGCTGTCTACGGACGGGCTCCGTGACGGCCTTTTGGAGCTGTTGGATCTGGCCGCTGGTGGTCAGCTTGTGGTGACCAAAGGTGGCCGCTTCCCGCTCGACCAGGCCAGCCACGCACATCGCCTGCTTGACGAGCGCGGCGCGACCGGCAAGGTTGTCTTGATACCTTAGTAGGTGCTCGGCAAGGAGCCGAGGATCCGGGCTTGTGCCGTTCCGGCCGTCAGCGAACCCGGTAGAACGGATTAGGCAGCAGGAACAGCTTCTCCGCATGCCCGCCGAACAGGTCGGATGGCTGGTCACCGACATTGGCAATTATTGTGTAGCCGGCCTTTTCGATTTCGGCCCTTATGGGTGCCTTGAAATCTGCGGCGGAGCCGTATTTGGCCCCAGGCTGGACCATGTAAAGGTGCTCGTAGCCGGCATAGCCGGCCGACTGCAGGTTCTGTTCGGTTGCCTGACGCTGGTCCTCCGGACGTCCGGTGATGAAGAACACCGCGACTTTCGCCGTTCGCGCCTGCCGGAAAACCTCCAGCACCGGGTCGATCGCCGGATCCTTCGCAAGCTGATCCCAGGCGGCCCAGCCACAGGGACCGTCGATTGCGATGTCGCAGGCGCCGCCGATCGGGCGGCCGAAATTGTCACGTGTGATCACTTCCCAGTTGGCCAAAGCCGTCTCGTCGATATCGAGCACCAGTGCGGGGCGAGGCACCTCCATTGCGCGCTTGATGACCCAGTCGCCTGCCTGCTTCGCCACAGTGGCCAGGTCGCGGTCATAGTCGCCGGAATCATGATAATTGGCAGCCGCCAGCATCGCATCGCCGACATTGGCTGGCTGGGACGGGCTTGTGAGAAGGAGCGAGTCGGAACGCGCCGGCCCAGGAACATTTGTGCCGATCATCAGCACGATTGCACCGGCACGCGCAATTCTATTCCAACCAATCGCCCGCATCACGAGACTTTGCTGTCACGAGAAGTCGGCTGTCAAGCGAGGTCTTCCACAGGTAATGTCTCAGTTTGAAATTTGAAATATGCGAAAGCGCCTATCCCGGTTTGCTCGCCTAGGCGAAACCGCCTATGTGCTCAGCGGAAAGCATGGAAGGCACCCAATGTCAGATCCGATTCAGTTGCTACCATTCGCCTTGTTGACAGTCCTCACAGCAATCCCCGCGTGGGTGCTGTTTGGGCGACTAAGAATGTCTCGGGCGTGGGTGCTTCTCTCTGTGGTCCCGTTGGGAATGATAATCATTCTCTGGGTCGTCGCGTATAAGCGCTGGCCAATTCAGGAGGCAGCAATTGCCCACCGGACCTAAAGGCCAGAAGCGCCCCGCCGATGTGATCGGCAACGCCGTCCGCGTCATGCGCATGCAAGACTCCTGCGAGGAAGTCGTGCTTCGGTGGCCAGGCACGCCGCCACCGCCTGACTTCGATGGACCGTCGTCTTAATTTCAAACTGAGACACTACCCTTCCACAGGTCCTCGAGACCGCGACGCTGAATTGGACATTCCAGATGCCGAATGTCTCTATGGGTTGCTGCACGCTACACGATTTCCGCCGTCGCGGTCTTTGCCTCCAAACAGGTGACGCACCGCCGGAACCGCCGGTCGAAATGCGTCACCCGAAAATCATGGCCGTCACGCGCTTTGCCGTGCCCTACGCCGCCTGAACGATCTCGACCAGTTCAACGTCGAACACGAGATCGCGCCCGGCCAACGGATGATTGCCGTCGAGCTTGACGCTGGTGTCGTCCACGCCGACGACTGTTACCGGCATCGGGCGCCCTTCCGGGGTTCTGACCTGCAGTCGAGCGCCGATATCGACATTGATGTTGTCTGGTACGCGGGCGCGGTCGACGGTCATGACCGCTTCGGGGCGGTGGGGGCCATAGGCGGCCTCGGCGGGAATGGTGACGGTGCTTTTCGCGCCCACCTCCATACCTTCGACATGGGTTTCGAGACCGGCGATCACTTGTCCTTCACCCAACGTGAATTGCAGCGGTTCGTTGCCGGAAGAATCAAACTGAGTGCCGTCAGCCAGGCGGCCATTGTAATTGATGCGCACGGTGTCGCCATTCTTGGCCTGTGTCATGATAGCCATCCTTTGAAAGTTTCGAGGGGCCGGCCAGAGCTCACGGTCCCGTCCTCGATCATCCACGCACTCGGGTGCGCGGCGCGAAACGCTAAAACTAGGGACCTGGCTGCCGATGTAAACCCCGATTGGGCGACGCCGGCATGATCCGCCGGCGTTCGTCGCCTTCGGCAGGAGTGCGCCGGTCCAGCAGTCATGCCGGCTCTAGCCATTCAGGCGGCGTGCAAACGGCGGCTAGATCAGGTTATGGCCGCCATCGATGCGGATTGTCTCGCCGGTCGTGAACTCGCTTTCCATGAGGTAGAGGTAGGCGGCGGCGACGTCCGCAGCGGTCGGAATTTTTCTCGATGGCAACCGGGCAGCCATGTCGGCAAAGAAGCTGGATTTGGCTTCTCCAACGATGTCCCACATCGGTGTGTCTACCCATCCGGGAGACACGACATTGACGCGCGTCGGGGCCAGTTCGAGCGCCAGGGCGCGGGCGAAGTAGCTGAATGAACCGGCAATCGCGGAGACGACCGAGCCTCCCGGCACCGGCGGCCGATCCTTATTTATTCCCGAGGTGAAGGTCATCGAGCCGCCGGCTTTCAGGGTGCGCACAGCGTGCTTGGAGAGCAAGACGGCGCCAATCAGCTTGTTATCGACGAAGCCTCGCACAGCCTCCATGTCGGTACTGCCGATGGGATCGCCGGGCGGCAGTGTTCCGGCGGTCGATACGAGGTGATCGAAGGGGCCGACCTCGTCGAACAGGCGAGCGACGTCCGCTTCGTCGGTCATGTCGGCGACCACGCTTGTCACGCGGCCCGCATTGAGCGTCCGTTCGGCAGCCAGCAGTTTCTCGGGCGAGCGTCCGACGATCACGACCTTCGCTCCGCCGTTGAGAGCAGCTTCCGCGACGCCGAGACCGATGCCGGAACTACCGCCGACGACGATGACTTTCCTGTCCACGAGCGATGTCATGAGGGTTCTCCGTTCGTTGCGATTGCGGTGGGAGAGTCAGGCCTTGCCGGCGTAGGCGGCTTCGAGCTCGGCGATGATGATCTTGCGCATCCCGTACATCGCCTGCCGGACGCGGTTGGCCTTTTCGCGATCCGGATCGGCACTGAGCCGCGGCAGGATTTCCGGGATGACCTGCCAGTAGACGCCGTATCTGTCGGTGAGCCAGCCGCAGGGTTGTGCCCTGCCGCCGCCGGCGGTGAGCGCCTCATAGTAGTAGTCGGTCTCGGCCTGGTCCCTGGTCTCGATGTAGAGCGAGAGCCGCTCGTTGAAGGGCGGCTGCGGCCCGGCATTGAGCGCAGTAAGGTGCAGTCCTTCGAGCTCGAAATCGAAGGTGGCATGCGGGATCGTCTTGTTGGTTCCGGACACCCAGTCGGTATATTCGATGGTCTGGAGCGCTTTGCTGTTCTTGAAGACCGAGAGATAGAAATCGCTGGCTTGCTCCGCGTCGGTGTTGAACCAGAGGAATGGGTGGATGGTGGCCATGTCCGTTCTCCATTAATTCCTTGCGACAGCGATCTTTTGCGAAGAGCCTGTCCGCTGTTGCTTTCGTTCAGGCTAGCGGTAGTCCGACGGCCGATAGACCGAGCCGTCCCAGTCGCGGGCAAATCCGAGGTCTTCGAGCCGGCGGGTCGAGAAACGTGCAATCTGCCGCTCGGTCCGGCGCCGGCTGCTCGAGGCGAGGATGCGGCCAGCCATGCCGGTCAGGTCGTCGACGATGGGTTCAACTTGTTCGGCGTTCATGGTGCTCTCCCAGAGTGGCGGCAGTTTTGGTTTCAGCAGTTGCAACGCGACTTTTGTCAGCGAGAGTATCAGTCACATCAAACTCGCCTTTTGCAGCGGCGGTGAATGATTGATTACGCAAGCAAACATGCCGGCTTCTGGCCTGGACGACAAACGACTTATCGGCGACAATGTGTGAGCGATGCTCACACGTACAGGTATCGATCCATGCCCCGGAAGCTGCCTCCCCTCACCACCTTGCCAAGTTTCGAGGCCGCGGCGCGCCTGTTGAGTTTCTCCAAGGCGGCAGAGGAACTTCATGTCACCCACGGTGCGATCAGCCGGGCGATCAAGAATCTTGAGGATCAGCTCGGTGTGCAGCTGTTCGAGCGCGGTACGCGTTCGGTGAGTCTGACAGCCGTTGGCGAGCCCTATGCGCGGGCGGTGCGCGAGGCGCTCGCCCAGTTGGCCACCGCCACCGCTGCAGCAACAGCCCGCTATTCGAGCTCGACATTGAACGTCAGCACCTCCGATGGCTTCGCGGGGAGATGGCTGGTGCCGCGCCTCTATCGCTTTCACCGTGCGCATGGCGACGTCGATGTGCGGGTTTCGACAAGCGGGAAGCTGACCAACTTCCTCGGCGACGGCATCGATGTCGCCGTCCGTTATGGCAACGGAAACTATCCGGGGCTCACGTCGGAGTTCCTCACCGGCGAGGAGGTGTTTCCAGTGTGCAGCCCAAAGCTTCTTGAGGGTGCACATCCGCTCCGCACGCCTGAGGACCTCAAACACCACACGCTGATCCGTGACAGCTTTCCGATCGACTGGGCGACCTGGCTCGCAAGCGCCGGGGTCGAGGGCGTGGACCCGCAGAGCGGGATTACCTTCGACTCTGCCACTTTTGCCATGGAGTCGGCCGCACAAGGCGAGGGCGTGGTGCTGGGCCGGACCATGCTCGTTGCGGCCGACCTTGCCGCCGGGCGGCTTGTCCGCCCCTTCGGCCACGCCCTGAAATCCCCCTCCAGCTTCTATTTCGTCTACCCGCCAGAGGCGATCCGTCAGCGCAAAGTCAAGGCTTTTCGGGATTGGCTGCTCTCAGAAGTCACGCCGCAAATGGACTGACGGGAAGGCCGAGAGAACAGGATCGTCTACATCGCGCAGTCATCATCGGCTCGCCCGAAACGCCGTGACGATCCAGGCACGCGAGTCGAAAAGCACACCGTCCGCGGTCAAATGCGTGTCGAGCAGATCGCGCAACCGCCGCAGCGCCGCGTCGACATTCACATCTGCGCGGGCGAGCGGATCCTTGACCAGTTGCAGGCCAAGCAAAGCGTCATAGGCCGCATCGACGTCCTGGCCGTAGAAGACCGGCTCATGCACTTTGGCAAAGTCGACCGAAACAAAACCGGATGCACGCAAGATCTCCGCGGTGATGGCGGGGTCGCCAAGCGAAAACGGGGTGGCGGCGCCCGCCGATATGGCGGCCCCGGCGCAATTGCCCGCTGAATGGCAGTCGCCCACTCGTTGCGGCCCTCGCACTGCCATACCATCCATGCAAGACGCGCCCCTGGTCGCAACGCCCGGCCGATGTTGGCGAACGCCGCCGCCAGGTCGGCAAAGAACATCACTCCAAATCGACTAATGCACAGATCGAAGCCGGCACGCGGAATACCAGCAATTGCGCATCGCCGCGCTCAAAGGCGACGTTTCGCAATCCTTCTTTCGCGCTACACTTCCGGGCGATCTCGAGCATCTCGGCCGATACGTCCACGCCGAGCACGCTGCCTTCCACCGCGACACGGGCAGCATCACGAGAGGATTGTCCCGAACCGCATCCGATATCGAGCACGCGATCGCGCGTTCCCACCTTGACCGCAGCCCTGAAGACCTCGTTGTGCCGTCGCAGTTCGGCGTCGTAAAACGCAGCGCAGTTCAGCACCATCGCACGCCTGCCTGGAGATGATGGGCCGGCAGCATTTCCGGCCGCTCTGCCCTGATCTTTTCGCGTCGGGCCACCCCCGAACTGTCAGCCGCGCCGCGCCGCCTCGATCGCTGCAACGTCGATTTTCTTCATCTCCATCATCGCCTCGAATGCGCGCTTTGCTTCATCGCCGCCGGCGGCCATCGCTTCGGTCAGCACGCGCGGCGTGATTTGCCAGGAGATGCCCCATTTGTCCTTGCACCAGCCGCAGGCACTTTCCTGGCCGCCATTGCCGACGATGGCGTTCCAATAGCGGTCGGTCTCCTGCTGATCGTCGGTGGCGATCTGGAAGGAGAAGGCTTCGTTGTGTTTAAACGCGGGCCCGCCATTGAGGCCGAGACAGGGGATGCCGGCGACCGTGAACTCGACCGTCAGCACGTCGCCTGCCTTGCCGGACGGGTAGTCGCTGGGAGCGCGGTGGACGGATTTCACCGAACTGTCGGGAAAAATCTCGGAATAGAAGCGGGCCGCAGCCTCGGCGTCCTTGTCGTACCAAAGGCAGATCGTGTTCTTGGCGATTGTCATTGCTGGTCCCTTTGCTTTCGAAATCAATCTGGGCTTTTGAAATCAACCCAGGTTTTTCACAGCTGGCCTCGGCGTTGCGCCGGACATGGAAATGCGCTCGTGCCATCGACGTTCCGGCAGCAGCAGCTGCCCGGAATCAAGGTACCACGGCTGGTGCTTTCAGGACCAGATACGGGCAGTGACTCGAACCGGCGATGGTCCGCCTGGTCCGACCGGCGGCCTCACTCTTTGCGTAGGGCAGCGCCGCTTTGCTCAAGGTCGCGCTGGCTTTCCGTTGGCGCGCCGTTGCCTCAGAAGGCGCATGAGCAAGTTCCGTCTGTCCTTGCGCGGGACGAGTTCGATATCGCTGACAAGTTTTGCGCCGCCCTTGTGCCGCTCCAATGTGATCTTGCGGCTGTGGAAGGCCTCCAGCTCGGCGCGGTGCGCTACGCTTATGATGGTGACCTTCGGCAATTCGCGAATAATCATCTCCATCATCTTGTCCTGGCTCTTCTCATCGAGTGCCGACGTTGCCTCGTCCAGCACGATGATATCGGGGCGGTGCAGCAGAAGACGCGCAAAGGCGAGGCGCTGCTTTTCGCCACCCGACAAGGTCTGGTCCCATGGCGCGTCCTCCTCGATCCGGTCGTTGAGGTAGTCGAGCCCCACCTTGTCGAGGGCAGCCTTGATCTTATCCAGCGTCCAGTTGTCGGCGGCGCCTGGATAGGCGACAGCGCGGCGAAGCGTCCCGGTCGGGATGTAGGGCCGTTGCGGCAACATGAACAACCGTCTGTCGGCGCGGATGTTGACGCTGCCGCTACCCCATGGCCACAGACCCGCGACGGCCCGCACCAGCGTACTCTTGCCCGAGCCGGATTCGCCGGCGACGAGCACCCGCTCGCCTGGTTCGATCACGACCTCGGTTTCCTTGACCACGGCGGTGCCGTCGTCGAGCGACACGGAGAGATTGTTCAGGCTGAGCATCGCATCGCCGCCGGTCTCGCCGCGTTTTATGCGTCCCAGCGTGTTGCTCTGTTCCGCCCGCTCGAGCCCGTCGAGCGACATCATCAGCGAGGCGATGCGCCGTGCACAGGCGTTCCAATCGGCGAGACGGGGATAGTTGTCGACCAGCCATCCGAACGCGCCCTGCACGATGGCAAAGGCCGAGGCAGCCTGCATGACCTGTCCAAGTGTCATGCTGCCTTCGAGGAACTTTGGAGCGCAAAGCAAGACCGGCACGACAGGCGCAAACAGGCTCGACCCCTGAGACACCAGCGCCGTGCGCATGTGCTGGCCTGCAAGGAGCGCCCATTGCCTGAGCACATGGGCAAATGTCTTGTCCATGCCGCTGCGCTCCTCCTCCTCGCCGCCGAGCAATGCGATGCTCTCGCCGTTTTCCCGCACGCGCGTCAGCGTGTAGCGGAACTCGGCTTCCGCCTGATTTTTTTCCTCGGAGAGGTGGACGAAATGGCGGCCAATGACCGCCATCGAAGTGGACGTGATCGCGGAATAGAGCACTGCGGTGATGACTAGGAAGCCGGGAATGGTGACGGTCGAACCTGCAATCGTCAGGGTCAGGGCGCCGCCGATCGTCCAGAGCACCACGATGAAGGTCGAGGCCGACAGAAATGCGACGATGACACCGGCGATGAAATCGACGGGCGATTCGGTGGCAATCCGCAAATCCTCGGCGATGCGGGCTTCGGGGTTGCTGTGATCGCCGCCGACGAGGTTCAGCTGATAGTAGCGGCCGCTTGCGAGCCAGCGCGCGATGACCGCGGTGGTGAGCCAGGACCGCCAGCGGCGCTGTATCCTCATGCGAAAGAAGACCTGTGCCACCACAAGGCTGGCGCTTCCGATCACGAGTGGCAGGAATACGGCGCTCAGCCAATATACGGTGTGGGCATTGCGTTGCTCAATGGCGTCGAAAATTGCGCGGTTCCAGACATTGATCCCATACTGGAAGCCGACATTGGCGACGATCAGGACCAGCAGCCCGATCGTCAACGGCCAGGCGACCCTGTCGCCACTGCCGCTCCAGTAACCGCGCGCGCTGATCCAGAAGCGCTTAAGCAGGTATCTCTTGCGCGTCCGCTCGGCCTCTTCAGGTGTCAGCTCGGGATCGGGTTCGGTGACATCCGGCGGCGGCGCGGGCTGGCCGACGACCTCTGACGCGACTTCGACAGTCGATTGTTTCTCGCGGCGCGACTTCTCGGCATCGCGCCTTTGGGCGCCGTCAACCGATTTCAGCTTAAATTTAGCCTCGGGCATCCGGCGATAACGGGTTAAAAATCAGAAGGTTTCATAGCGTCCGCTCGAGATCCCGGATGCCAACAACGCCAAGGCTTCTCAGCTGTTCCGGTGCTCGCAGCAGCCTATGGCCGTTCTCGATGACAGGCTTTGATCGTCGCGGGCAGTTAACCGCAGGTGCCGGCTACGGGGTGGAATCCGGAAGTCTGCTGGAATGAGGTTGAACGGCGACCCTTGGGATCAATCTGCTGGACGAGCAGTCTCGACAATTCGCTTCAGGCTCTCAAGATTTGTTCGCATTGCCGCGTTCGAAGAAGCTGGACGCAAGCGGCGCGAGAAGTGCCATCGGCCCGGGAAGCCCTTTCCCGGTAATCGAAGCCTCGAAGTGGAGATGCGTCCTGTGGCCCGTCGGCGCCAGCCGAAAGGGGTAGGTGAATGGTGTCGGCCCGCTCAAGCTGGACAAAGTCAGTAGTGCATCGACTTCGAACTCGGTGATCTCCACGATGTTTGCGAGGAGCTGCCCGGCACTGCTTTGCCGGCGAGCATCCGCTGCTCAGCCTGAACGTGCCAGCGCTGAATTCCGGAACAAGGGTGCGATTTTGCCGTTGAGCCAGAAACTGGAAGCGACCCGCATGTCCGAATTGCCGAATGAAGAGATCGAAGGGCGGCTGAACGCCCAGCGCGAGACTCTGGCGCTGGTCGTTGCGCTGCTTGCCAGCAAGGATACGGCACCCGAGCGAATATGGGCCGAACTGGAGGCCCGTTTTCAGTTTCAGAACAGTCAGGAGGACCCTGGCGTCCTGCCAAGCCGCGCATTCGCCATCGAAGCTGCGAAGATGCGGGAGTTCAAGCTGATCGCCGAAGAGGCGCAGGCGCGCAATGCGGAATGGAACGGCAGGGACAAGCCCCAGGGCGCCAGCTGAAACCCCGGCGAGTGGATGCAGGACCGGCCATTTTACGATGACTGAGCAAGCGTCAGCTTTGCTGCAAAAGTGTACCTGCCAACTCCTGCCATTCCTCGTCAAGCGTTAAGGTCGACGGCGCCGCGTTGCTGCGGCGATACCAATATTCCGCATTCGACTGGTCGCCTTCCTTGCGGTGGAGATAGGCATGCACGTGCATGCCCGCCGTATCGTCGCGCTGCTGCGCGCACTCGTGCGCCTTGACCCAATCGCCCTTTGCATCCCACCACAGCGCCTGCAGGGCAGGGCTCAAGCCGGCTGGCGGCTGTGGTTTCGCAATCGAGTCTCTGAAGACTTGCAGATCCATTTTCCACCTTGGCGACGGTGCAGCCGCCGATAATAACCGCGCCGGCAGCCGACCGCTAGCGCGCATCGGGCGGTATGACCGGAATGGATGTCGGCAGCGCTGAGCGCGGACGGCCGATAACCGCGCGGCCGGAGGCTTGGTTCGATGAGGTGCATGAAATAGTGCGCACCATGATGCCTGAGACAACGAGGATGAGTAGCGAGCCGATGACAGCCTCCGACCAGCCGCGCCAATTCTACCACGGCACCCGGGCCGACCTTAAACCGGGAGACCTGATCGAAGCCGGCCACAGCGCCAACTACGGCGCGCGAAAGCAGGCAGCCTGGGTCTATCTAACCGGCACTCTGGATGATGGACCATCTCGAACGGCTGAGGGCACAAGGCATCGAGGCAATCGATTGATCGCTGAGTCCTGCGATTGCCAAGCTTGACCTGGCTGACGGTCGGCAGTCTCATTTCTGCGTCGCAGCCGCCGCAAAATACGGCTCCACGTCCGCAATGGGGCCGCGAGTTGTCGTTGCTTGCTGGCTGGAGAGCGGATGCTCCTTTTCATCTGGCCGCGAACGTGATGATCTCTGGGCTCGAAGGGCCAAGTGGGCTGCCGTCAAAGTCGCCGAATTGCTGTTCGATCCGTAGCCCCGCGTTCCCCAGCAGGCTCGATAAGGCGTCCGTCTCGAGGAATCGCAAGGTGCTGCGACTAACTTGCGGAAGGCTCGGATGCTTTCCGCCGAACCTGTGGGTGAATGTCACCGTCTGTCCATCGAACGGCACGATCACCTCTGTTGTGATCTGCACCAGCGACCCGTCAGGCAGCTCAACGACGACCGCATTTTCGGGTGTCCAGTGCTCCCACGCCCGCACCGAAGGGTTCCGCGTTTCGAACGCGAAGCATCCGCCTGGGACAAGGGCGTGTCGGACAGCCGCCATGAAATCCCTCAGGTCTTCGTCGCTGACAAGGGCCTGGAATGCGTGCCCCGTCATCACAATGAGATCAAATTCGGCTGTCCAGCCGGCCGATTGGAGATCGCCGAGAACCCATTCGATATCCGCGCGCGTTCGTGCGCGATTCAACACGACGGGTGCTGGGTCGATGCCGCAGAGCCGCCCTGAATGTCCGGCCAGGCGTGCCTCGTGAAGGAGGGTGCCCGTTCCACATCCGACATCAAGCACCGCGTCTGCTGTTAGAATGCGGGGCAGGTAGAAATCATAGTCGTCGCGCGCAGATCTCGGGTGCCAGGCATCGTAGACGGCAGCGAGATACGGGTCGGCGAAAAGCTGGTCGACCATAGGCGGTATTCCCAATCAACTTTGACTGTGCGAGCGGTGTCGCCGCGAGCATATAGCCCATAAGTCGCGTCGATCGTTACCGCACGACCTCGCGGTGGCCGCCGGGCAGGCGGGTGGCGATGAGCTTGTCGATGCGGCGGCCGTCGAGGTCGACGACCTCGAAGCGCCAGCCTTGCGCGTCGACGCATTCGCCGGTCGCCGGCAGATGGTGCAAATGCGACAGCACATAGCCGGCGACGGTTTCGTAATCGCGGTTCTCAGGCAGGTCGATGCCGAGGACCTCCGCCATCTCGTCGGCCTGCATGTAGCCGGCGAGCAGCCATGAGCCGTCCTCGCGCTTGACGGCGTTTTCCTCTTCGCCGGCATCGAGATCCGAACGGAAGACGCCGGTGATCGCTTCCAGTATGTCGGCCGGGGTGACGATGCCTTCGAAATGGCCGTATTCGTCATGCACCAGCGCCATCGGCACGTCGGATTCTTTCAGCGTCGCAAGCACGTCCAGCGCGTCGGCCTGGTCATGCACGATTGGCGCGGCGCGCACGTGCCGGCGCGGGTCGAGAGCGCGGCCGCCGAGCATTGCGGCCAGCACGTCGCGGGTCTGGACGACGCCGATCATGGCGTCGACGCCGCCGTCGCCGGCCGGCAGGCGCGAATGCTGGGTGTCCATCAGCAGCTTCCTGATGGCCGCCTCGTCGGATTGCAGATTGATCCAGTCGACTTCGGTGCGCGGCGTCATCACCGCGCGCACGGCACGGTCGCCGAGCCGCATGACGCCGGCGATCATCCGCCGTTCGTCGGATTCGATGGTGCCGTGGTGCTCGGCTTCGGCGACCAGCATCTTGATCTCCTCGTCGGTAACCTTATCCTCGCTCTGACCGCGCTGGCCAAGCAGCCACAGGAGGGCGCGGCCGGAAAAATCGAGCAGGAAGACCAGCGGCGCCGAGACGCTGGCGAGGATGGTCATTGCCGGGGCGACCCTGACGGCTACCCGTTCGGGGTCGCGCAATGCGATCTGCTTGGGCACCAGTTCGCCGATGATCAGCGAGCCATAGGTGATGAGGGCGACGACGATGCCGACGCCGAGCGGATCGGCGAGGCTTTCGCGGATGCCGGCCGACGCCAGGGAGGTGGCCAGCCGCTCGCCGAGCGTGGCGCCGGAAAAGGCGCCGGACAAGACGCCGACCAAAGTGATGCCGATCTGCACCGAGGACAGGAATTTTCCCGGATTGGCGCCGAGCGCCAGGGCCCGGCCGGCGCCCTTGACGTTGCGGTCGATCATCGTCTTGAGGCGCGCCGGCCGCGACGAGACGATGGCGAGCTCGGACATCGACAGAAGGCCGTTAATGCAGATGAGGACGACCACGATGGCAATTTCAGCATAAAGCATGCCGGGTCCATAGCATTGCCGCGCTGTTTTCGAAAATAGGACGGTCGCGCTTTTTAAATTTAGCGAGCCGGGCAATCAGGCGGCACTCCTGCCGCATCCCAGGACGGCGCGGCAAAATGCTCGATCAGGGCGTCGACGACGACGCGCACCTTTGGCGCGAGATTGCGTGTTACCGGCCAGATGGCATGCACCACGGTGTTTTCGACAAGACAGTCCGACAGAACCATTTCGAGCTCGCCGCGCCTGATGCTGTCGGCCGTCAGCCATGTCGGCAGATAGACGATGCCGCAGCCGGCCAGTACCGCATCGAGCATCGGTTCGCCGTGACCGAGCACCAGCCGCGCCTTGGGCGCGAATTTTTCGAGACGGCCGTCGGCATGCCTGACGGTCCAGGGATGGACCGTGCCGTCGCGGCCGTAGCCGATGAGGCTGTGCCTGGCCAGGTCCTCGATCGATTGCGGCCTGCCATGGGCGTCGAGATAGGCGGGGGCGGCGCAGACGCCCGAACGCTGGGCATAGATGCGGCGCGCGGCGAGCGACAAGCTGTCGTCGAGGTCGCCCATACGCACCGTCAGGTCGATGCCTTCCTCGATCAGGTCGACGCGCCGGTCGTTGAAGGAGATTTCCATCGTCAGATCCGGATATCTTTTGGAAATCTCGAACAGCACTGGGGCGACGCACCGGCGGCCGAAGGCCAGAGGCAGGTCGACACGAAGCCGGCCGGAAGGCACCTGCTTGCGGGAAGCGAGCAGCGACTGGGCGGCATCGATCTCGGCCAATGCCCTGACGCAGGCTTCGTAATAGCTCAGGCCCTCGCTGGTCGGGCTGAGGCTGCGGGTGGTGCGGTTGAGCAGGCGAACGCCTAATCGCTGTTCCAGCTGCGCGATCGACTTGCCGACCGCCGATTTGGTGACATGCAGCCGCGCGCCGGCGCCGGTGAAGCTTCCGGCCTCCACCGCGTGAACGAATGCGACGATGCCTTGCAAATTGGCCGATTCCAATGAAGCGCTCCTATTGTAGAGTTTTGCTCCTTAATCTGTTGCAGAACATGCCACATGGAAGCACTTTTCTCCATAGTGAAACGGCGTAAATGTCTCGCGCAATCATCAACCACGGAGCGCGAACCAAATGAGCACCGAAAACAGATCCTGGCAGATGAACGGTTTCGGCCTGTCCAGGTTGAAGCCGGCTGATGGAAAGCTGCCCCAAGCCGGGCCGCATGATCTTCTGGTACGCGTCACTGCGGTATCGCTGAATTACAAGGACAGGATGATCGTCGATGGCGTGCTGATACCGGACCTCAGCTTTCCGTTCGTGCCGACATCGGACGCGGTAGGCGAAGTAGTCGCCATCGGCAGCGAAGTCAGCCGCTTCGGCATTGGGCAGCGCGTGCTCGGCCAGGTGATCGCCGACTGGCCGGACGGCGACGCCCCGCCGGTGCTGCACAAGCATACGCTTGGTTCGTCACTGCCCGGCATGCTGTCCGAGCATGTGCTTTTTCATGAGGATGCCGCCGTGGCGGCGCCGCCGTCGCTCAGCGACGTCGAGGCATCGACGCTGCCGATTGCGGCGCTGACGGCGTGGTTCGCGCTGGTCGAGGCGGCCAAGCCGATCCCGGGCGAAACCGTTCTCATCCAGGGCACCGGCGGCGTGTCGCTGTTTGCGCTGCAATTTGCCGCCGCCTTCGGCCTGCGCGCCATCGTCACCTCGAGCAGCGACGAGAAGCTCGAACGGGCGAAGGCGCTCGGCGCCTGGCAAGGGATAAACTATCGCAGCCGGCCGGCGTGGGACGAGGCCGCGCGTGAGCTGACAAACGGCGCCGGCGTCAGCCACGTGCTGGAAATGGTCGGCGGCGACAATGCGCGACGCTCGCTCAACGCGCTGGGCGCCGACGGCCGGCTTTCGGTGATCGGCCTTCTCGGCAGCATGGAACTCAATTTTCCGGTCCTGCCGTTCATACGCAACCGGATCGTCGTACAAGGCATATCGATCGGCCACCGCCGCGCTTTCGAGCGAATGAACCAGGCGATCGAGACGCTCGCGATCAAGCCGGTGATCGACAAGGTGTTTGGCTTCGACGAGGTGCCGCAGGCATTTGAGCGTCTGGAGACAGGACCGTTCGGCAAGATCGTGATCACCGTGCCCTGAGCCCGTCGGGACGAAATGGCTGTCAGACGGGAAGGCCGATTGCGCGCCTACGGCAGTTGCAACAGGACCCCGATGATGGCCCTGCCGTCGGTGAAATAGGGATCTCCTTCGCCGTTGCGCCCGGTCTTCGTGGCGCCGACGCCTGGTATCTCGCTGGTCGAGATCAGCATGCCGGCGGCGGAGAGGTCGTGCATCAGCCCGTCGCGCTCGGCGTCGACGTCGGGGCCGATATGATGGGTGATCGCGCCGGTGTCATGGCTGAGGCCGACGCCCCGGTCGAAGCTTGCCGAGCCGAGCCAGAGCGGCCGGCCGTCGTCTCCGGTCGCATCGGTCTGCCAGAAGCGGACGTGGTGGCGCCGGTCGGCGCTGTCGCCGACCGGCTTTTCGAAGGCTAGGTCCTGGGCGCGGCCTTCGAACAAAAGCCGGCTGACCGGCGCGTCGGGATAGGGGCGATTGAACAGCACGCTTTCGCCGATCTCGATGGCGGTCTTCAGCGTGATGGCGTCTGCCGTATCCCAACCGGCGACGGCAAAAGCATGGACAAGCTCCTTCTTGGTGCCGACAAGGCCGACATTGATCGGATCGCCCGGAATGCCTTGCGGCGTGTGCGTCACCATCTCGAATTGCTGATTGCGAAAATTGCGGTCCCGTAACGTCCAGAACTCAGGCGCGGCGAAATAGGCGAGCGAAAGATAAGCGGCACAGCATGCCACCAGCCAGGTCGTTGCACGTCGTCGAAGGCTCCGTTGGCTCAAGAGGCACCACCCAAGCGTCTGCGCACCATCTTAACCGGCGCAGCAAGTCTTGGGCAGGGGCTGCAATCAGCGGCAGGCGCGATAGCCGTTCTTGCGGTTCTTGATGTCGAAATGGAAATGGTTGCGGTGGTCGTAGTTGTAGCCGGGGCCGAGCACGGTGGTGAAATACTGGCAGCCGTCGGCGCGGACATTGTTGAGGAAGCCGCGCGTGCGGAAGGCGAACAGACCGGGCTTGCGGACGTCGATGTCGTCGCCATTGTTAAGCTCGATGCTCATCACGTCGAGCGCATTGCCCTTGCCGTGTTCCGACAAAACACCTTCGCCGGCAATCCTGCGGCAGGAATAGCTCGAGCCCTGGTGGATGGTCTTGACGCCTGAGAAATAGCGCCAGCGGGCCGACGGCACGAGTTCGTTCCTGGTCCAGCCGGCAAAGCTGGCGGCCATGTCGCAGGTCAGCGTCGCGGCCGGCTTCATCTCGACGCTGCCGATGGCCGAGACCTTGACCGGATAGTCGATGCCGCACTGGCCTTCATGGATCGGCGCAACATCGGTGTAGACGACGCCGAGGCGTTTCAATTCCTTGCGGCAATCGATCTCTGTGGCCGGCATCTGTTCGGCCGGCGACATCGGGTTGTCTAGGCGCGGATAGGCGGCGGTCATATAGGGGTTGGACGGGACGAGGCGCTGCATACCCGAATATTGCGGCCCGGAATCTTGCGCGCCGGAATATTGCGGGTCCGAATTGGGCGGGACGGCAGCGGTCTGGCTGCCGACATCGACGGCCGGCTGCAGCGACAGCACGCTGCCGGTATTGCAGGCTGAGACCGCCGCCACGGCAAGCAGGGCGGCAAGCCTTCCGGCCATGCGCGCGCATTCTATGTGCCGCGCAGCGGCAAGCGCAGCGCGAAATAGCCCGGCCATCGGAAGGGTTCCTGTCCCCAGATGGCACAGACTCTAAACCTGAAGAGTAAAGGAAAAATCAGCGGCGCCGTTCACGCCTGCGGCCAAATTGCGGCGCCCAGTACCGGCGGCCGGCGTCATTGGCAAAACGTGCCGCCATTGCGGCGCGGCTCGAGGTCGAAATGGAGATGCAGCGAATGATCGGCATCGCTGCCGGGACCAAGCACGGTCTTGAACGGCCCGCAGGCCGCCTTGCGCACTGTGTCCAGGAATTTCGCGTCCTTTTCCGGCGGCGTTGGCCCGACATCGATCTCCTTGCCGTCGGAAAGCGTGAAGCTGGCGATGTCGAGCGCGTTGCCGAAGGCGTGCTCCGACAGTTTGCCGCCGGCGTGGCGCGGCCGGCAGACGAAGGCGGAGGCCTGGCCGATCGATTTGATATCCATGCCGAACTCGGCCTTTGCGGCAGGCTGGATGACCGAAGCAGCAAAGCGTGCGGCCGCTTCCGCCATCTGGCAATTGAGCTCTGGGTCCGGGCCGATGGCGATGGATTTGCCGAGCGTCTTCAGCACGATCGGGTAGGGGATCGAGCAACCGACCGCCGTATCATGCTCGGGCTTGCGCTCCTCGAAATCGACGCCCATCGACTTCAGCCGCCTGCGGCAGGCCAACTCCTCCGGCGGCATTTCTTTCCCGGCAATGGCGACCGATCGAGGATCTGGAAGGATTTTTTGCTCCGCCTTCTCGTCTGCCTCGGCGGGGTTTGGTGGCGCGACCGATGGGTTTGCCGGCGGCTCGGCCTGCGCCGGCTTTTCAGGCGGCTGCGGCGCGATCGCCGGCGGCTCCGGCTGCTCGGTCTTGGACTGGCCATTTTGGGGCTGATCGTTTTGAGGCTGACCGTTTTTGGGCCGCTCAGCCTCCGGAGCGGGGCGTGGTTCGGGGACCGGGATCTCGGTTGGGGATGGCGAGGTGGCTTCCCGGTTGAGCTGGGGAACCGGTGCGGTTTGCGGTAGTTCGGGCGCCTTGGCTAATGCAGGTCCCGCCAGCAGCGACGCCGCCGCAACGGCGAGCATCAGTCTGCACAATCCGGAAAAACCAAACGCCGCCATCAGCTCGCAACGGCCAGAATGCAGGGAAGTTGCCTTGGACGAAGGTTCGAGGCGATCACAATCGGTAACCGCGCCGTCACGCGCCGATCGCTTCCAGGCCTTCCTCGAGCCAGTCCGCCAGCAGCGGCATGCCGAGCAGATATTTTGCCGTGCGCTTGTTGGCGCGCTCGCGGGCGGCGGACAGCGCGTCCGTCCATTCCGTCGCGTCATAGTCGCCGCGGCCGACCCAGGCCAACGCAATCAGTTCGGCCGCTTCGTCGACATTGAGATCGTCGATAAGCTCGCGCAATTCTTCTTCGGTGAGATCTTCGGAGCTTTCCTCGGCAAGGCCGTCATGATGGTGGTTGTCGTGCGCGTTGCCGTCGAGCTCTACCTCGTGCTCGGCGCCGTCGGCATAGTCTTCGTTGACGGCGGCGCTGAGCGCCTTCGCCTTCAGGATGAACAGGCGCACGGTGTCGGGACCGATCGAAAGCTCCCAGTCTCGTTCAACGCGTTGCTGCACCGGCCGTCTCCCTGCTTCGTGCTCGGTCGGCCCGATGATAGCGGATTTGCAGCGCTCGTCACGTTATCTTGCGCGGCGGCGTTGATCGTGAAGCATGATTTCCGATGCCCTCTCTTCCCGGGATAAGATGGCCTTGCTGGGAGAGATCGCGGTTTTGAGATAGGATGGCATTTTCCGGGGGACGAAACGGCTCCGGCCGGTCGTTAGTGTTGCATTGTCAGGTTCAAAGGAGAGTTCGATGCGCAGACGATTGCTGATTTACGCCATGGCCATCGCCGCCCTGCCGCTGATTGCGGCTCCGGCGTTTTCGGCTGGTGAAGGCGGGGGAGGTGGTGGCGGCGGCGGCGGCAATGGCGGCGGCGGCCAGAGCCAGTGCAAGAAGGGGCAGGCCTGGGACAAGAAGCAGAAGAAATGTGTCTCGCCGAAGCAAGGCATGTTGGATGACGACAGCATCTATGATGCCGGTCGCGCGCTGGCGATGGATGGACGCTACGACGAGGCGATCGCCGTGCTCAGCCTCGCCGCCAACAAGCAGGACCCGCGCATCCTCAACTATCTCGGCTATTCGCACCGCCATTCCGGCCGCGTCACCGTCGGCCTCGGCTATTACGAGGAAGCGCTGCGCATGGACCCGAATTACACGCTGGTGCGCGAATATCTCGGCGAGGCGCACCTGCAGATCGGCGATCTTGCCGGCGCCCAGGAACAGCTCCGCGAGATCGAGAAGCGCACGGGCAAGGGGTCTCGCGAATACGGCATGCTGTCGGAGCAGATCGATCACTTCATGAGGAGCTGATCCGCCTTCCGGAACGCTGCTCATAACCGGCTGCGAGCGATCGCAGCCGGTTTTTTGCTGTGCTCACATGCTGCTCCGAACTGGAATTTGGCATCACGGTACACGTGATGCGCTCCTTGACGTTAGGTCAGCCGCGCAATCGGTGGATGATTTTTCAAAAACCGACTTTTTGGACGTGAAAAACCCGCGAAGATTGCTATATCTTGCAAGATTGTGGTGAGACGGTTCCGTTAGCGAGGCTGCCGGACCGTTTTCTTTTTGTACCATCGACAAGGTCGCTCCCGATTGCGGGGGCGGCGGCAGGAAAGGTCAGGCATTATGAACAAGGTCCCGATGACAGGCGAGGGGTTCGCGTCATTGAAGGAAGAACTGCGCTGGCGCCAGCAACAGGAGCGGCCGCGTATCATCGAGGCGATTTCCGAAGCGCGCTCGCATGGCGACCTCTCCGAAAATGCCGAATATCACGCGGCAAAAGAGGCACAGAGCCTCAATGAGGGCCGGGTCAACGAGCTCGAGGACCTGATCGCGCGGGCCGAGGTGATCGATGTCACCAAGCTCAGCGGCGACAAGGTCAAATTCGGCGCCACCGTGGTGCTGGTCGACGAGGATACCGAGGAGAAAAAGACCTACCAGATCGTCGGCGACCAGGAAGCGGACGTGAAATCCGGCCGCATCTCGATCTCCTCGCCGATCGCGCGCGCGCTGATCGGCAAGGAAGTCGGCGACGCCATCGAGGTCAACGCACCGGGCGGCGCCAGGGGCTACGAGATCGTCCAGGTGCAATTTATCTAGGGGATTGGCGCTGCTCTGCCTTCTCCCCCTGTGGGAGAAGGTGGCCTCGCGAAGCGAGGTCGGATGAGGGGTGTTCCAGCTTGGCTCCCTCCGCACTCCGTCCAACACCCCTCATCCGTCTCGGCGATTCGCGCCGATCCACCTTCTCCCACAAGGGGAGAAGGGAAGGGGCAGCGCTGACCTTTCCGATTGAATTGATTGAGCAATTCAGCGGTCACCGGCCTGACCAAGCGTCTGGCGCTCCACAAGCCTCTCGGCTTCCGCC
Source organism: Mesorhizobium sp. M0898 (assembly GCF_040319695.1). Taxonomy (NCBI): domain Bacteria; kingdom Pseudomonadati; phylum Pseudomonadota; class Alphaproteobacteria; order Hyphomicrobiales; family Phyllobacteriaceae; genus Mesorhizobium; species Mesorhizobium sp. M0898. Next base: position 132,656 of record NZ_JAMYOE010000011.1, read on the forward strand.
ATCACCTCCGGCGGCGTGACGCTGTGACCGGGCCTGGCCAGCAGCGTCGATGAGAATGGTCCGCGCGGACCGGTCAGGCCGGGCTCGGTAGCGAGGAATATCGCCACCGTCGGCAGGCCGAAAGCGCTGGCGAGATGGGTCAGGCCGGTGTCGGCGCCGATGACCAGCGTCGAGCCGCCGATGACAGCGGCTATCTCGGCAAGCGGCGACCTGGCGACCACCACGGTTTGCGAAACGGCGCCGGCGATCGCTTCGGCAGCCGCCTGTTCCCGATCGTTCGACCAGGTGGTGACCGGCGTCATCCCCTTGTCCACCAGCAGACGGGCGGTTTCGATCCAGTCCGCGACCGGCCATTTCTTGTCCTCGCGGCTGGTGCCATGCAGCAGGAAGGCGGTCTTTTCACCGACAAGAATGGATCTTCCGGCCGGCGGCGCGATGCCGGAGTCAAGCCGGGAAAGATCCGGCTCGTAGCCGAGCGCCAGCCCGAACAGGCGTCTCGTGCGCTCGATGGCATGCAGGCCGCGCGGCACGGGATACCGGTGGTCGTAGAACAAGGTCGCCGACGGCTCCCGAGCGCTCGACCGATCGAAACCGGCGATCGGCGCTGCCGCCAGCCGCGCCACCAGCGCCGATTTCAGCAAGCCTTGCCCATCGAGAACGAGGTCGTAGCGGCAATCGCGCAAGGCGCGGCGCAAGCCGATCACTTCCCGCCATGTGCCGGGCTCGAGCAGCTTCCTGCGCCAGCGCCGGATCGCCACGCTGTGGATGGTTTGGATGGCTGGATGCAGCGCCACGATGCCGGCAAAGGCCTCTTCGACACACCAGTCGAAGGAGATATCCGGCCGAGCGCGGCGCGCGTCCTCGATCGCCGGGAAGGTGTGGATGACGTCGCCCATGGACGATGTCTTGACGATCAGCACTTTCATGCGGCGGCCGGCATTTCCAGCAGCCGCTCCGCCGCCGCCACGACGCGTTCGACCTCCAGCGTCTTCAGGCAGTTGAGATGACCGAGTGGGCAGGTCTTCTTGTGGCAGGGCGAACAGGACAGGCCGAGCCAGACCAGTTCGCGGCGCTCGGCGAGCGGCGGCGTGTTCTGCGGCGAGGTCGAGCCGTAGACGGCGACGACCGGCGTGCCGACGGCGGCGGCGACATGCATCAGCCCGCTGTCGTTGGAGACGGCGAGCCTCGCCGCGGCGATCAGGTCGATGGCATCCTCGAGCCGCGTCTGGCCGGCAAGCTCGACGGCGCCCGGGGCCAGCGCGGCGATTTCCGCCGTCACCCCGGCGTCGTTCTTCGATCCGAACAGTGCCACGCCAAACCCTTTCGCCATCATCTCGCGGGCGAGCCCGGCATAGTGTTCGCTCGGCCAGCGCTTGGCCGGACCGAATTCGGCGCCGGGCATGACTGCCACGAATTTCCCCGCCGTCAGCCCGAAACGGCTGAGCAGTGCCGCCTGGCTGGCTTGATCGACGGCGAGCTTCGGCGCCTGGAAGGCGCCACCACGGGCAAGGCTGAAATAGGCCTGCGCGGTGCGCCGTTTCAGGCGATCGGGCAAGGGCACGATGTCGGTCAGCAGCCCGTAGCGCATTTCCTTGAGATGGCCGACGCGGCGCGGAATGCCGGCAAAGAACGGGATCAGCGCCGATTTCCAGCTTCCCGGCAGGACAAAGGCCATGTCGTAGCGGCCGCGCAGCAGCCGGCCGAAGCGCCTTCGGATGCGGAATTCGAACGTGCCGGATTGCAGCGGCAGGTCGATCTGCTGGCGGATTTCGGGCATGCGCTTGACCAGCGGCGCTGCCCACGCCGGCGCCAGCACGTCGATGGCGGCATCCGGATGAAGCTCCCTCAGCGCCTGGAACAGGCACTGCGCCATCACCATGTCGCCCACCCAGCGTGGGCCGATCACGAGGATCGTTGGGCTTTCAGCCATTCGACATAGTCTCTGACGCCGGTTTCCACTGTGCGGAACTGGCCATTGTAACCGGCTGCGCGCAAGCGGGACATATCAGCTTGCGTAAAGCTCTGGTAGCTGCCCTTGAGGTGGTCGGGAAACTCGATGAATTCGATCTGGCCCTTGCCGAGCGTATCGATCACCGTCTCGGCAATGGCGCGGAACGGCTGGGCCTTGCCTGTGCCGCAGTTGAAGATGCCGCTGGAACCGCGTTTCCACAGCCACAGATTGACGTCGGCGACATCGCCGACATGGATGAAGTCGCGGCTCTGCTCGCCCGGCCCGAAACCGCCATAGGCGCCGAACAGCTTGGGATTCTGCCCTTGCTCGACCTGGTTGAACAGATGGAAGGCGACAGAGGCCATGGCGCCCTTATGCGCCTCGCGCGGTCCATAGACGTTGAAATAACGCAGGCCCGCGACCGGCGAGTGATCGGTATCGAAAACGGTGCGGCGGACATAGTCGTCAAACAGTTTTTTCGAATAGGCATAGACGTTCAGCGGCCGTTCGCATTGCGGCTCCTCGCGGAACTCGGCGCCGCTGCCATAGACCGAAGCGGACGAGGCATAGAGGAAGGGCAAGCGCAGGGCCAGGCAGGCGTGCAGCAGGCGCTTCGAATAGGCGTAGTTGACCTCCATCATGAACTTGCCGTTCCATTCGGTGGTGGTCGAGCAGGCGCCCTGGTGGAAGACGGCCTCGATGCGGCCGAGGTCACCGGCCTCCATCCGCGCCAGAAAATCGTCCTTGTCGAGATAGTCGGCGATCTCGAGATCGGCGAGGTTTGCGATCTTGTGGCCGTCGGTGAGGTCGTCGACGACGAGGATGTCGCTGAAACCCTCGGCGTTGAGCGCGGCGACGATGTTGGAACCGATCATGCCGGCGCCGCCCGTGACGATGATCATGAAAGCCTCTGGTACCTTGTGCCGGTTGTAGCCCTTGTGGGATTCTGGCCTTATAGGGGAGGCGGGCCGGGCTGTCGACAAAGCAGGTGGCGGGGCGGCCGGATGAGCGCCATAGTGGCGCCGCAAAGGTCACGTTTCAGTCGGCGTGCCGGCCGATCGGCGACAGGAGCAAGGTAATGCCGTCAACCGAACTGCTTGTCGCCTTTTTCGCCACCACGGCGATCTTCGCCTATATCCCCGGCCCCGCCATGCTCTATGCCGCCGCGCAAACCATGGCGCGCGGCCGCTGGTCCGGGCTGATGGCGGCGCTTGGCATCCATCTTGGCGGCTACGTTCATGTCTTCGCCGCCGCCGTCGGCCTGTCGGTGCTTTTCCATGCCGTGCCGGTGCTTTACATGGCGGTCAAGCTGGTCGGTGCGCTGTATCTGGTCTGGCTCGGTGTTTCGCTGTTTCGCGCCAAGGCGCAAGGCGAGGTTGTCTTGCCGGGAATTCAGCCGAAATCCGCCCGCCGCGCCTTTTTCGAGAGCATTGCCGTCGAGGTGCTCAACCCGAAAACGGCGATTTTCTTCATGGCGTTCCTGCCGCAATTCATCGATGCCTCGGCAGCGTTTCCGGTCTGGCTGCAGTTCGTCGTGCTTGGAACGATCGTCAATTTGATGTTCTCGTCGGCCGACATTGTTTGCGTGATGCTGGCCGGCGCGGTGATCGCCAGGCTGCGGCAGTCGAGCCGGGCGCAGCGCCTGATGCGGCGCGCCGGCGGTGCGGTGCTTGTCGGACTGGGCGTGCATGTCGCGTTGCAGAAAAGCTGACGCACTGTCTCGCCGCGGCGATCGGTCGAAGGCCCGCCGTTGCGTCGGCTGAAATTGCGGTATATCGGCATCGCCATGAACGGCCGGCCCTGCCAATCGAATTTCCCGTCACTGAAAATCGGCCCTCCCGCGCGTTGACATGATCAAGCTGCCCTCTCCCGAACCTCTTCACCGCGCCATCTCGCGTTTCGGCGGCGTCACCGTGCTGGTGGTCGGCGATTTCATCCTCGACCGTTTCGTCAACGGCGTGATCGAGCGCATTTCGCCGGAAGCGCCGATCCCCGTGCTGCACGGGCGCGGCGAAACGCTGGCGATGGGCGGCGCCGGCAATGTCGTCGCCAACATCGTTTCGCTCGGCGCTGCCGTGATACCGGTCTCGGTGATCGGCGCTGACGAGGCCGGCAAGAACCTCATGCGCATGCTCGGCGAATTTCGCGTCGACACCGGCGGGCTGGCGCAGGATGCCGATCGCATGACGTCGTCCAAGAGCCGCTTCAGCGCGCTCAACCAGCAGGTGCTGCGTTTCGACGAAGAGGAAATCAAGCCGCTGGGCGATGCCGAGCGCGCGACATTGGTCGGGCATTTTCGCGAAGCGCTGGCACGCGCCGACATCGTCATTCTGTCCGACTATGGCAAGGGCGTGCTGCTCGACGGCGTCGCCGGCGAGCTGATCTCGATCTGTCGGGAAGCGGGCAAGCCGGTGCTGGTCGACCCGAAGGGCCGCGACTATGCGCGTTATGCCGGCGCGACGGCAATCACGCCCAATCGCAAGGAACTCGGCGAGGCGGTCGGCCGCGCAGTGTTTGCCGACGACGAAATCGAGGCGGCGGCACGCCAGCTGATTTCGGCGCACGGTTTCGATTTCGTCGTCGCGACGCGCAGCGAAAAGGGCATGAGCGTCGTCGGTGCGGACGACGCCCGCCATATCGCCACGCAGGCGCGCGAAGTGTTCGACGTTTCGGGCGCCGGCGACACGGTAATCGCGACCTTCGCGCTGGCTCTTGCAGCAGGGGCTGATCGTGTCATGGCCGGATCGATCGCCAACGCCGCCGGCGGTGTTGTCGTCGGCAAGCGCGGCACGGCGCGGCTGACGATCGAGGAGCTCACCGGTGCGCTGTTTGCCTCGCATGGTCCGGTCGCCCACTTGGATGCGATCCTCGATGCCGCCGCCGCCGCGCGGCTGGTGGCGGGCTGGAAAGACGAGGGCTTGAGCGTCGGCTTCACCAATGGCTGTTTCGATATCCTGCATGCCGGCCATGTCAGCCTGTTGCATGCGGCGCGCAGCCAGTGCGACCGGCTGGTGCTCGGCCTCAACAGCGATGCCTCGGTGCGCCGGCTGAAAGGGCCGGGGCGCCCGGTCAACGACCAGCATGACCGGGCCTGCGTGCTGGCAGCACTTGCCTCGGTCGACGCCGTCGTCATCTTCGAGGAGGATACGCCGCTTTCGCTGATCGAGGCGCTGAGCCCCGACATACTGGTCAAGGGCGCCGACTATACGGTCGATCAGGTGGTTGGCGCCGATGTCGTGCAGAAGGCCGGCGGGCGCGTCGTGCTGGTCGACCTCGTCGCCGGCAAGAGCACGACCGGCACTATCGGCAGATTGCGCGCCGGGAACTGAGGGTTTCATGTCCGAACTGAACGATTACCTGGCCCGCTCGGCGGCCGCGATTTCGGCGATGGTCGAGCGCGACCTGACCAGCGAGATGGAGCGAGCGGTCAGCGCCGTCGTCGCCGCGCTTTCACAGGGCAGGGCGCTGCTGATAGCAGGCAATGGTGGTTCGGCCAGCGACGCCATCCATATCGCCGGCGAGCTGGTCGGCCGCTTCCTCAGGGAGCGCAAGGCCTACAACGTCATCGCGCTGCCGGCCAACGCGGCGGTGTTGACCGCCTGGGGCAATGATTACGGCTTCGACACGGTGTTTGCGCGCCAGGTCGAGGCGCATGGTTCGGCGGGCGCCGTGCTGCTCGCCATCTCGACCAGCGGCAATTCGCCAAGCATCCTCGCCGCCGCCCAACAAGCGCGCATGATGGGCATGACGGTGATCAGCCTGACCGGCGACACCGGCGGCAAGCTGAAGCCGCTCTCGGACATCCTGCTCAACGTACCCTCGACCTCGACGCCGATCATCCAGCAGGGGCATTTGTGCCTCTACCACCATTTGTGCGAAATGGTCGAAACGCGCCTCTGCGACGCAGGGTGATCCTCGAACTCTCAGGACCTGGGTTCCTCGCCCTCCGCGAAGCGGGGGAGAGGTGGCGGCGAAGCGGCCGGAGAGGGGGCTTCGTAGAGCGCGGTTCCCCTCGCCGTCTCGGCTTCGCCGAGCCACCTCTCCCCACTTTCGTGGGGCGAGGAACCCAAGCTGGAATGAAGCCAATCTTCAACGCTGAAGGCAATTTTGTTCTTGCTTTGTGCCGGCAGCTATGCTACTAATTTCGGTATGGTGATGATTCCACCGACGATCCCGCCGGCCGAGGCGGGTTTTTTGTTTCCGGTTTTTTGTTTCGCAGCCGCTTTGCCTGCTCTCTTAAGCCGAAAACGCCACCAGCCCTTCGTCTTTGACCCGGCGGATGGTCAGCGCGGTTCGCACCGTATCGACATTGGGGGCCGAGGCCAGTTCCTCGATGACGAAGGTCTGGAAGGTGCCGAGATCGCTCGCCACGCAATGCAGCAGGAAATCGGACTCGCCCGACACCATCCAGGCGTCGCGCACGATCGGCCAGCCGCGGGTGCGCTCGGCGAAGGTCTTGAGTTCGGCGTCGGCCTGGTGATGCAGGCCGATCAGGCAGAAGGCGACGACGTCGAGGCCGAGCGCCGGAGCGTTGAGCAAAGCGCGGTAACCGCGGATGATGCCGGCCTCTTCCAGCCTCCTGACGCGGCGCAGGCACGGCGGCGCCGAAATGCCGACGCGGCCCGACAGTTCGACATTGGTCATGCGTCCGTCCTGCTGAAGCTCGCGCAGGATCTTCCAGTCGATGGCATCGAGATCGGCCTTGATCGGCATGGTGGCTTCCGTGGTGACGCGAAAGAATCTTTCGCGACTTTGTAATTAAACGACTTTGCTGTCTATTCCATCCGCTGGATCGAGGATTTTCGCATCATCTTGCTGCGGGTTGCTTGTCGCTGTCGCCGGCGCCGAAGCTTTCCGGGGACGAACGGCAACTTGCCTTGCTGGCGTCGCAGGCAACACTTACATTACGCGCAACAATCGACGAGAGTTCATGCCACAATCCATGGCTGCTCCCCGCAGAGGTTTTTCATGATCACCAAGCACGCGCCTGTTCTCATCATCGGCTCCGGCCCCGCCGGCTATACGGCGGCGATCTATGCCGCCCGCGCCATGCTCAAGCCGATGCTGGTCGCCGGCCTGCAGCAGGGCGGGCAACTGATGATCACCACCGATGTCGAAAACTATCCGGGCTTCGCCGAACCGATCCAGGGTCCATGGCTGATGAGCGAGATGCTCAGGCAGGCCGAGCATGTCGGCACCGACATCGTCAACGACATCATCACCGAGGTCGACCTCAACGTGCGGCCGTTCCGCGCCAAGGGCGATTCCGGCACGATCTATACCGCCGACGCGCTGATCATCGCCACCGGAGCCCAGGCGAAATGGCTGGGCATTCCGAGCGAACACACCTTCATGGGTTTTGGCGTCTCGGCCTGCGCCACCTGCGACGGCTTCTTCTACCGCGGCAAGGACGTCGCGGTGATCGGCGGCGGCAATTCGGCGGTGGAGGAAGCGCTCTATCTCTCCAACCTGGCCAAGAGCGTCACCGTCATCCACAGGCGCAGCGATTTCCGCGCCGAGCGCATCCTGCGCGAGCGGCTGCTGCGGAAAGACAATGTCCGCATCATCTGGGACACGGTGGTCGACGAGATCACCGGCAGGCCCGGCAAGGCGCCGCTGCCGCCGTCGGTCGAAGGGCTGAAGCTGCGCAACGTGGTGACCGGGCAGGAGATGCATCTGGTGGTCGACGGCGTGTTCGTGGCGATCGGCCACGCGCCGGCGGTCGAGCTGTTTGCCGGCAAGCTGAAGCAGAAGCCGAACGGCTATCTGTGGACGGCGCCGGATTCGACCCGCACCGATATGCCGGGTGTGTTCGCCGCCGGCGACGTGACCGACGACATCTACCGCCAGGCGGTGACGGCGGCCGGTCTCGGCTGCATGGCCGCGCTCGAGGCGGAAAAATATCTGGCGGGGATCGAGGTTCACCGCGAAGCGGCGGAGTGATTGTTCGATAAGCGGCTGAGAAAAGCCGCGCAAAAGCCTGATTTTTCATTCAGACGCCGAAAACAGGCGGACGCCAGAAAACAGGACGAGGGGAAATCATGGCGTTGGATTGGGACAAGCTACGCGTGTTTCACGCCGCGGCGGAAGCGGGGTCGTTCACCCATGCCGCGGAAACACTGCATTTGTCGCAATCGGCGATCTCGCGGCAGGTCAGCGCGCTCGAGCATGACGTCGGCGTGCCGCTGTTCAATCGCCATGCCCGCGGCCTGGTGCTGACCGAGCAGGGCGAGATGCTGTTCCGCACGGCGCACGACGTGCTGATGAAGCTCGAAACCATCAAGTCGCGACTGACCGAAACCAAGGACCGGCCCTCCGGCGTGCTCAGGGTGACGACCACGGTCGGCCTCGGCGCTGGCTGGCTGACAGAGCGCGTGCAGGAATTCATCGAGCTCTATCCCGAGGTCAGCCTGCAGCTCATCCTGGCCAATGAGGAGCTCGATCTCACGATGCGCCAGGCCGACTGCGCCATCCGGCTGCGCCAGCCGCAGCAGCCGGACCTCATCCAGCGCCGCCTGTTCACCGTGCATTTCCATCTCTACGCGGCGCCATCCTATGTAAACAAATACGGCAAGCCGAATTCGATCGCCGAGCTGAAAACCCATCGCATCGTCACCTTCGGCGTGCCGGTGCCGGCGCATCTGTCGGAACTGAACTGGCTGGAGACGGTCGGCGATTTCGAAGGCGGGCAAAGGGTGCCGACGCTGCAGATCAACGACATATTGTCGATCAAGCGGGCGGTGCAGGGCGGCGCCGGCATCGCCATGCTGCCGGATTACGTGGTCAGCAAGGATTCCGGACTGGTGCAGTTGCTGCCCGAGACCGAAGTGCCGTCCTTCGATACCTATTTCGCCTATCCCGATGCGATGAAGAACCAGGCGAAGCTGCATGTCTTCCGCGATTTCATCATCGCCAAGGCGCGCAGCTGGTCGTTCTGATTTAATGCATGTCGCGCAAAAGTGCGCAGCGGTTTTGCGATAACGACATGCATCAAACAAGAACCTAAAGCGCGTCGCATGAGGTCGGTCGAACGCAACGCGCTTTAGGAACGCGTATCCGCCAGCGTGCTGGCGCCATAGCGCAAACCGTCGACCAGCAGGGCAACCATGCGCCGCGCCTGGGCTGGGCCGCCGCCATGTGCCGGCATGGCAAGGCTGGCGGCCGCCCCCAACAGGTCGCCCGGCTCGATATCGGCGCGCACCTCGCCGGCCGCGGCCGCCGCCTCCAGCAATGTTTGAAGCGCGGGCCGGAGCCGTTGGTTGAAATAGGCAGGCAAAGTGTCGAATGCCGGATTGCCTGAGTACAAGGCTGCCGCGAGGCCGCGTTTTGCCGTGATGAAATCCACATAGCGCTGCATCCACAGGGCCAGCGCTTCACCGGGCTCATGCTTTCCGGCCAGGATCGGCGCGGCGTCCGCACAGGCGTCGACCTCGTTGCGGAAGACGGCCACGATCAGGTCCGAGCGCTGTGGAAAATGGCGGTAGACGGTGCCGACGCCGACGCCAGCCTTTTCCGCGATCTCTCGCACCGGAGCCTCCACGCCGGAGGTCGCGAACACCGCCATGGCCGCCCGGAGCAACGCGTCGATGTTGCGCCGTGCGTCGGCGCGCACGTGGCGATCCGCGCGGTCGCGGGGTGCCAGACCATCGCCTTGATCCGTTTTGCCGTTCGGCGTTTTTTCGCCCATCAAATTACCTCTTGCAAACGGAACCTTGTTCCGGATATATGTGGAACGTGGTTCCGTTTGACTTGTATCTAGCACGGCAAAGCGGTGTTTGCCACACATCGGTGCACAAAAGGAGATTACCATGCAGGACAAACCCGTCGCCCTGGTCACCGGGGCCAACAAGGGCATCGGTCTTCAGATCGCCAAGGACCTCGCGGCGAACGGCCTTACCGTGCTCGTAGGATCGCGCAGGCTCGAGCATGCCGAGGCAGCCGCAAATAGTATCGGAGAGGATGCCCACGCCCTGCAGCTCGACGTCACCGATCAGGCGTCGATCGCCGCCGCGGCAGAGCGCATCCGCATCGAACTCGGCCGCCTCGACGTGCTGGTGAACAATGCCGGCATCTCCCATGCGGGAAAGCCGGGCAGGCCGCTCGAGGAGATCATCAATTCGGGCCGCCCGAGCATTGCCTCCCTCGACGACGTACGCGCGGTATTCGAGACGAACGTGTTTGGCATCGTCGCCGTCACGCAAGCGATGCTGCGGCTCCTTCGTGAGGCGCCGGCGGCGCGTATCGTCAACGTATCGAGCGGCGCCGGCTCGCTGACATTGAACGCGGATCCGGCCTTTCCGTACCGCACGTCGTTTGGCGCCGTCTACAACCCGTCGAAGACGGCCGTCAACGCGATGACGCTCGCCTTCGCCATCGAGCTCGAGGAGACCGGCATCAAGGTCAACGCTGCGTGCCCGGGCTACACCGCGACGGAGCTCAACAACTTCGAAGGTCCGCGCACCGTCGAAGAGGCCGCGCGGGAGCCCGTGCGCCTCGCGCTTCTCGACGCGAACGGTCCGACGGGCACGTTCTCGAACGAGGACGGCCCGCTGCCGTGGTGACGTTGCCTTGGAGCCTGCTTCAGCCGCGCCAAGGTGTCAGGCGGGGCAGCCAGCCTGGTACGGCACGGCGGTAGGCCTCGTATTCGTCGCCGTAGCGGCGGGCAAGCGTCGGTTCCTCGTATAGTCTCACGAAGGAGATCATGGCGGCCGCGGCGATGACTAGATAGGCGGCGACCGTCCAGCTCGAAAACAGCAGTGCCTGGCCGAGGACGATCGACAGCACGGCGACGTACATCGGATTGCGGACATGGCGGTAGATGCCGCCGACGACCAGCCTCTCGGTCGGCGCGACCGGGGCGGGCGTACCCCGACCCTCCAGGGCAAACCGGGCAAAGGCGTGCAGCAGTATGGCTGTGCCGGCGACAACCAGCAGCCAGCCCACAGGAACGAAACCGGGCAGTCTCGACCAGGGCAGGCGATAGCGATCGGTCAGCAGCCAAGGCAACAGTCCGGCGACCACGCCGGGCGCTACAGCAAGGAAGATGACGCTGCCGGCGATCGCCGAAGTGGCTCGCATATAGCTCTCCTTACGGGCGCGGCCTTGAACGGTCTCCTGCAACGCGCTTCAGGTCTTGTCCGGCACGTAACCCAAGCCGCTGCACCCTCAGGTCAAGCTCGATGGCGGGCTTTTGGGCGGTATGCACCAGCAAGGTCTGGCTGCCGAAAAAACAAACGCGTGCTGCACGATTCCACGTCATCCTGCGTTTTTCGATTTTCCGAGCAGGAATCGCTGCTGATTCGCGGCCGTGGATCGATTTTTGCCTTGCCGCAGGCTGTATTTCAGCGATTCAACTGGTCCTATTGCGCTTCGGGACGGATTAGACCACAGCCGGCGCCTTTTTGCATGTGAGTGTTGCAAAATAGATGCTTGTTTCTTGGGCATGAAGAGCACATATATAGATCATCTCCTGAGCGCGTTCTCCTCCCATTAGCGCTCTCGAGTGTTCCCCTCTGGAGGTTAGCCTTAACAGGCACTTCCAATCAAACTCAGCCGGGTCTTCATTGATCCGGCTTTTTTGTTGCCCGAAACCAACACATCGCCAGAAAATCGGCCGGAACGGTCGCGTAACAGTGACATGTAACCTCGGGTAACATGCCGCGGGCGCGCCAAATCGATTAAGCAGAGCATAGGACGCGGTGTGGCTCGTCCGGGGGATGGGGGCATCACTCGGACGACCCGGGCTCAGGCAGCTACCGCGTCCGAACCTTCCTCCGCCAAAACACCGGCGGCAAGCATGCGGCGGACCTGCCGTTTCGCCTCCCACGAAGACGGTCCGCAAGAAACGGGGCCCCGGGGCAACCGGGGGCGGGTTGGGTTTTGGCCCAAGGGG